>JAJFFB010000147.1 GCA_021776925.1 Planctomycetota bacterium
GGCTAGCTGCGGCGCATGACTTCGGCTTCGATGCGGCGTTGCTCGGCCTGCTGGTAGCGCTGGCGGGTGATCGGGGTGAGCACGAAGCCGAGCACCCCAAGGATCAGCCCGATCAACAGGAAGGGATACCACACCGCGTAAGGCTGCCCGAGAACCAGGGCGGTGATGCCGAAACCCAGCGAGATCACGCCCAGGCCGGCCATCGAGTACATCGCGCCCATGATCAGCGGGCGGCCCTTGCCGCGCGGGGCGAAGACTCCGGCGCAGGCGCCGACGATGCCGGCAAGGCTGCCGAGCAGGCCACCCCCGTAGGCGCCGATGCGGGTGGCGGTCTGGACGTCGAACCAGGGGGTGACGGAATCTTGCAGGAAGGTGGGGTCGATCATGGGATTAATCCTGGTCCGGGCGGACCTGCTCAAGGACTTGGCGGTGCAGCGCCAGGGCGGTGCGGGCGGCGGCAGGGGAAATCTGGCCCTGCTCAATCAAGTCAGCAAGCGTGTTTGCCATCGGGTCGGGCTGGGTTTCCCCCTGCACGGCCGCGATCCGTTCGATCAGCCGGTCGAGACGCGCCCGAATGGTCGGGTAGGAAACGCCGTACTGCCGAGCCAGTTCTTTCAGCGACCCCGAGGCCTGCACCAGGCGCAGGGCGAGATCCTGCTCGGCCGTGGAAAGCCTGTGGAAAACCCGTGCAGAAGGAGAGGAGGAGCTTGACACGATGCTGTCTCGCCCTAGCCTACCTCCCAATCTAAATTTTGTTTATGTATATTTGAACTTTATTTAGGTGTCGCCCGCGCCTGTTGGAGGGCGGCGGTGCGCTCCTGGCGGCGACGGCGGGAGTCCACCGAGTCGACCGCGCGGACGGCATATTCCTGGCTGGTGTAGATCTGCTTCATCACCGGCTCGTCGGGGCGCCAGGCCATGTCGCCGATGGCGAAAAGGCCGGGCACGGTGGTCTCGCCGCGGTGGTCGATGCGCACGTGCCGCTCCTCAGGCGGGCGCTCGGGGTCGGCCAGCTCGGCGCCGAGTTGCTGCGCCAGCTCGTTGTAGACGCGGTAGAGGCCGAGGGCCACCAGCGCGAAGGACAACTCAAAACGATCGCCGCCCTCGAGTTCGATCGCCTGCATGCCCTCGCGGGAGGAGTCGATCTCGACGATGCGTTCGCCGCGCACGTCGATGCCGTAGTGGTCGAGCAGCGCAGCGGAATCCTCGCTCCACTCCGACGCCTCGCCATTGCGCAGCACCAACGACGCCGAGCCATAGCGTTCGTGCAGCATCATCGCGATCTGTGCCGCACCTTCGCCGTGGCCGATCACCGCCACGCGCTCGCCGCGGGTCAGGTGGCCCTCGCAGCGGATGCAATAAAGCACCTGTTCGCGGTTGGCGGCGGGGTAGATCCACTTGATGTCGTCCTGCACCTCACCACGGCGGCTCTTCAGGATCTGCGGTTGACGGTCCATCACTCCGGTGGCGAGGATCAGCTGGGTGGCGCTCCAGCTACTGCTCTCACTGCTCACCTGGAACACTCCGGTGGCGCCGGGCACAAGGCCAGGGCTGGCCGCCGCACTCACCCATCGCGCCTCGCGGGCCGATTCGAACAGCGGAGTGACCCACTCGGCGTATTCGCGCTCAATGCGCTCGGCGGCGTTGTCGATGATGTCGCGGGTCGAGATCGGCATATGCGGCGCCTGGTCGAGCGCTGCGCGCGCAGGAGCGAAGTCATCGCCGCGCAGCAGCTTGCGCACCTTGGCGCGGACGATGCCGTCGTGCACGCCGATCATATTGTCGATGTTGTAGACCCACTGCCCACGCGAACGCTTGGCGTCGAGCTTGGAGCCGCGCAGCCACAGGGTGCGCAGACCGTACTGGCCGGCACGCAGGGCGGCGGCGCTGCCGGCGATTCCGCCGCCGACCACAATCAGGTCATAGGGAGTTGCCTCGGAGGAGGGAGAATCCGGGTTCCGGGGTGCGGAGGTGGGAGAATCCGGGCTCATGGTCGGGTGATTATCCTGCTGCGATGGACTTGTGGACCCGCCTTCGCGGTTTGAAGCTGAGTGTGACAGGGATGCACCTGGAAGAACTGCGCTTGCAGACCCGCAGCGGCTGGGAGCGTCAGACCTGGGTGGTCAACCTGAACGGCAAAGAGAGCCGGGTGGTCAACCCGCACGGCCAGGAGGGTGGGGCCAGCCGCAGCACCGCGACCGAGTGCTGCGGCCGCGGCGAGGACGTCACCTACGCTGAGACGCCGGCGGCCGACCTCGCCAGCGAATACCCGGCGGCGGAGCTGTGCGGCGACTTCACCCTGGCCACCTTCGCCGCGCGGCTCGATTCTCTTGAGCGTCGCGACCTTCCCGATCCGGACTACCGGCGCTGGGCACTGGAGAGCGCGGCGCTGGATCTGGCGCTGCAGCAGAACGAATTGACTCTGGCCGCCGCGTGCGGACGCACCCGCCAGCCGGTGGATTTCGTCCTCTCCATGGGCCTGGGACCCGACGCGGACGTGGCGCCGTTGATCGCATGGCGCAAGCGCGCTCCCTTCCGCTTCAAGCTCGACGCGGCCACCCACTGGAGTGACGAATTGCTGAACCAGCTCGCCGCCCTAAAAGCGGTCGACGTGATCGACCTCAAGGGCTACTACTCGGGCACGCCTGTCGACACCCCTGCCGACGCCGGGCTCTACCAACGCGTGATCGAAGCGCTGCCCGGCGCGGTGATCGAGGACGCCATGATCAATGATCACACCCACGGGCTGCTCGAGCCGCAACTGGAACGGTTGAGCTGGGACGCGCCGATCCACTCGGTCGCCGACATGGAGGCGCTGCCGTGGACCCCGCGCTGGATCAACATCAAGCCGTCACGCTTCGGCTCGCTCGAGCGCCTTTCCCAGGCCTACGCCTGGTGCGAGCGCCAGCAGGTGCGCATGTATGGGGGGGGGCAGTTCGAACTCGGTCCGGGACGCCGGCAGGTACAACTGCTGGCGTCGCTGTTTCATCCGCAAGGCCCCAACGACGTCGCGCCGATCTACTTCCACGACGCCCCTGCCGGTGGTGCCGACGCCCCGCTCAGTCCGCTGACGGTGACCGCCTTCAAGCACGCTTGCGGCGCAGTTGACGATAGGCCGCATTGATCTGCTTCATCTGCCGGTTGGCGGCCTGCTGGGCGGTGGCCCCGAACTTGGCGTGACGGTCGGGGTGGTGCTCCATCGTCAGCTGCAAGAAACGGCACCGGACCCACCTCGGGCTCCAGGCCCAACACCTCGCTCAGCCGTTGGTGGGTGTAGCCGAGGCAGGCCCCGAGGCGGTAGAGCTGGTCCAGTTCGCTGCTCCCAATCGAATCGGTCTGCTCGGCGCCGGCAGAATCGCGGTTCCGGGATCCAGGCGCTGGAACATCGCCAGGTCCTCGCTATAGAGGAAGCGCAGATAGCTGCGCAAGGCGTTCCATTCCTGCTGGTCGGTGAGGCCGTCGGCGGCGGCCACCGAACGCATCAGCACCACGATCGCCTGGCCGAAACGCTGCGCGTCACTCGCGTTCAAGTCGGGGATGTTCAGGAAACTGGCGGTCAGCACCTGATCATTGGGAATGTGGTGATGCGCTAGCGCCTCGCGCAGCCACATGGTTGGTGTGATCCTGGGCAGCGCCAACCACAGCACCAGATTCACGCATAGCGCCCACGGCCATAGCAACCAGGACAACGGCAGCGCACCGTGACGCATGCTGGCGATGCCGCGCAGCAGAGTGCGCCGCAAGCACGGAATGCAGCCGATCACCAGCACGCGCTCCGGCATGGCGCGCCACCCCTCTTCGCGCTCGACCAGATAGACCGGCACTGCATCCGCCACGATGCGTTGCCCGCAGTGCAGGCAGCGGAGCGGTTGGCCATGCATACGGCACAAATCATAAGAGGCCGTGGATAAAGTGCTTTCGTTCCAGGGCGAGTGGATTTGTTCCCTGGCAAGGAAGCTGGTTCGGCCCCTATCTTTAGATAGGGGCGGGTTCTGCTGACGCCGTCCAGGGGAGAAAGACACCGCTCTGGGGCGGAATGGCTTTGTCCACGGCCTCATAAGGGCCGCTAAGCTGGCGCGGTGCAGTACACGGCCTACGTCATTCTCGCCTTCCTGCTCGGCATGACCGTGCTCGGTGCCTGGCACGCGCGGCGCATCCGCTCGGCCGAGGACTTCGCGCTGGCCGGCCGCGGACTGGGCGGCTGGGTGCTGACCGGAACCCTGGTCGCGACGTGGATCGGGACGGGGTCGATTTTCAGTAACGCGGAGTTCACCTACGAACATGGCCTGGTTGGGTTTCTTCTGCCCATCTCCGGAGCCATCGGCATGCTGGTGCTGGCGTGGGTTGCCCCGCGGGTGCGCGAGATGCCCGCTGCCAGTGTGCCGCAGATCCTCGGCCTCCGTTTTGGCCGCCATGCCCAGGTTCTCGGCGCAATCGCTTTATTGGGTGCCTACCTGATCATCGTCTCGTATCAGTATCGAGCCGGAGCGGCCGTCGCCGAACGCATGTTCCCCGGTGTCAACCTCACCATGGGCGAAGGCGAGGGCGCGCGTTCCCTGTGGCCGGTGGCCTTCGCCCTTTTTGTGATCCTTTACACCGCGCTGGCCGGACTGGTCAGCGTGGCGATTACCGACGTGGTCAATGGGGTGGTCATGTCCCTGGGCATCTTGCTGGGATTGGGATGGATGTATTTGAAATGGAGCCCGGAAACCACACCTATTCCGACCGATTTCGAGCCCTTTGAAGGCGGTATCGGCTACGTCAACATCCTCCTCCCCAGTTTCTTATTGATCCTGGGCGATGCCAACTTGATGCAGAGATTCCTGGCCGCGAAGAGCCCGGCTACGGCCAAACGTGCAGCGATGGCCGCTTTTGTCGGCCTGGTGATTCTCGAATGCGCGATCATCGGGCTGGCCTTCATGGGCCGGATGGAACTTGGCGGTGGATTGGAGAATCCCGGTCACGTGGTGATCGAAATGGCCTTTTCTTTGCTTCCTGTTGGCATCGGCATTCTGTTGGCAGCGACGGTGATCGCGATCATCGTGTCGACCGCCGACAGTTTCCTGTTGGCGTGTTCGACCACGGCCGCGACCGACCTAGGCGGAGGGATGACCACGCCGCGAAAGCAACGCTATCTGGTGGTGGTGCTCGGACTCGTCGCGCTTGCCTTGTCCTTCACCAGCGATGCCTTCTTCGATATCGCCATCTACGCCTACACTCTTTACGGAGTGACCATTACTCCGGCAATGGTATGTGCGCTGCTCTTTCCTAAGACTTCCGCCAAGGCTGTGGTGGGTGGAATGGCGGCAGGGCTGGGCACGGCAATCGTTTGGAAAATGTTGAAGGTGCTCCCGCCCGAGGAGGCGCCGATCCTGACCGGGGCCTGGGACAATGTCGATGCGGTGCTGCCCGCCCTGCTGGTCAACGTAGCGGTGCTGGTGTTCCTGCACCTGACCTCGCGCGAACGAATGCAAGAGAGTCACTGATGATTCCATCGGCGCCGAGGGCCTGCAGTTCACGGCTGCGCATAGGGTCGTTGACGGTGTAGACCCAGAGGAAGCGGCCCGCTTGTTGACAGGCCTGGACCAGTTCGGGTGTTACGGAGTCCTTGCTGGTGCCGAGCACGGCGGCGCCGAATCCCTTGCACCGCTGCGGGTCTTCCAAGGTTGGCTCCCCCACCAGCCACAGCGTGGCGAGCGCAGGAACCGCGGCCTTGGACGCGCGGATCACCGAGTCCTTGAAACTGGCCACGACGTGGCGGTCGGTTTCCCCACGGCTTTCGACCAGGCGTGCGACCTGGGCACCGATCCCTGCGCCTTTGATTTCGATCATCACTCCCACGCCGCTGCCCGCCACCGAGTCCAGGACTTCGCTCAGCAGGGGAATGCGCTCTTGCGCGAAGGTCGATCCAAACTTTTCCGCGTAGCCGGCCGAAACCTGACTCAGCTCATCCCATTTCTTTGAGGCCACCGCGCCGACCTGGTCGGTGGTGCGCTCCAGGGTGTCGTCGTGAATCACCACCAGACGTCCGTCGGCACTGGCATAGACGTCGACTTCAACGAAGGACGGCTGTGGATCCAGAGCGAGTGCGGAACGGATCGCGGCAAGAGTGTTCTCGGGCGCGACGGAGGAGTTGCCACGATGCGCTACCCACACCGGCGGTCGCAAGATTTCGACGGCGGAATCTCCGCAACCCGACAGCAGCACCAAGCCGGCGATGCTCCACAATCGTGCAATTCCTGATCGCATCCCATCACCATAGCCATGCCCAGATCAGCCGAGCAGTTTCTGCATGGCGGCGCGGTAGTCCTCGAAGGCACGGCGCCCCAATTCCGTCAGCCGCAGCATGGTGTTGGGTTTGCGTCCGACGAACTCCTTGCGCACCTCGACGTAGGCGGCTTCCTCCAATTTGTTCAC
>JAJFFB010000148.1 GCA_021776925.1 Planctomycetota bacterium
GAACCGGTCAGCACGAAGCGTCCGTTGGCGCCGGTCTCGTCGACGATCCCTTGTAGGTAGCTCAAGAGGTGTGGGGCGCGCTGGATCTCGTCGAAGATCACCCGCTCCTGCCGGCGTGCCAGAAACCCGCGCGGATCCTCCTTGGCGATGCCCAGCGTCTCGGGATCCTCGAGGGTGACGAACTCGAAGTCGGGCAACGAAGCCCGAGCGAGGGTGGTCTTGCCTGCCTGGCGGGGACCGAGCACCGTCACGATGGGGAACTCCTCAAGCTGCGTGAGCAGCTCTCTCTTCAGGATCCGAGGGATCATGAAGCGCAGAATAACCCGTGTAAATCAGTAGTTCAAGTCGCGATTAGCACGGAGTCGTGCCAATCCGCCGCGGTCTCGCCTTCAAACAAGGGCTGGGCCGGTCTGCGGAGCCGATTCGCACTGAACCATACCTCGTCCACCAGGCCAGGCAGCCCGGCTCCTTCGCCTCCTATGCACGCCAGTCCGGCCGCGCTAGGAGTCCGCCGGCAAGCCTACGGAACCTCTTGCGGCAAGATCGGGAACGTCCATTTGGAGTGGGCCTTTTCCGAAGCGGCGGTGCTCTTTCTGGCACGCAATCCTGAGGGCAAGAAAGTCCTGGCACGGCTGGAGAAGAAGCATCCTAAGCACTTCTACGCCACGGAATGATCCGGAGTGAGCAAGTGAGCTCAATTCCTAAAGGGGACCATCAGGGCCGAGCCAGAATCCAAGCCCCTTCTATGGTCGGCCGGACCATGCCCCTACCCGAGCCCGCCACTCACTGGGCCTCCGCACGTCGCCCAGCCTGGAACTCCACGAGCCCCGAGACAACGTCCCTATAGAGGTCGGCGATGTCGTCCGACAAGGCTCCGGCAACTGGCTCGGTTGGATCTTCCAACGGATCAAACACCTCCCAATATTAGATGAAGGGAAGACCGGCGCAGGACGCAACAACAGCGTGCCACTCGTCATCCGGCACCCTATGCGCGTCATGTGCCTCGGAACACCCTTCGCTCCACGCTTGCGGCAATGCCAAGCCGGCCGTGTAGATCTGCGTGATCTGCTCCAAGGCCTTGCGCGCCGCGACAGGGCCTTCGCCCATGCCGTTGCGCGCCCACTCTCGAAACTGAGTTGCCCCGACGGCGAATCGATCAAGTGCGTCCATGCGCCACTGCTCTCTGCCCAACAGTTTAGCAAATTTGCCCCAATTATCTGGCGCGAAGGTTGCTGTTGCAAGCTTCGTGACAGATGCTCCCCAGCGGCAAGCTCAGCAATTTATTAAGCCGCACCAAGGCGCTCTCGACGGCGAGCAGATTCCCATGCTTGAAGTTGGTCTCTGATCTCAGTGAGCGGATAGAGATCAGCGGCCACGTGCAGCCCAAAACAACCGACGATTCCGAGAGGAGAGAAAAGAATTAGAATTGAGGAGATGCAAAAACCGGCGTGAAAGGCCAACATCCGTGCCCCTTGGTAGAAATGAATAGTAAGGCAGAAAGCAACACCGAGTATGCAAAACAGCAAGATGGAATCGAGAAGGTTTCCCAAGTAATAGACGAGAAACCCGCGGTACATCAGTTCCTCCGTAAATGGATTGATAATTAGAGCAGTGAGGAGCTTCCGTCGCTTGTAGGGTGTTCGCGGCCAAATATTGCGATGGGCCAAGTATCCAGCTACACGCTGTTGGTCTTGCATGCGGAGTATCTGGAGCAATATCTTGTACGCGCCGGCGAAAACTGCGTAGCAGCCAACTCCTAGAAGAAACGAAGGGACCGTTGAGAATCCGCCTCCGTTGTATCCAAAATCTATTGGCCGTGGGCGGTCGAAAGACAACAGGAAAAGAATGACTACGACGGTTCTAAGCTGATTGCTCAGCGCCCTGTCGGCGAAATGATCGCCCTGTCGCGGCGGGAGAAGGCCTTGCTTGAGCTCGGTGTTTGCCTTGATGCCCTTGCGCACTGCGACGAAAGCGCTAGCGACAATGAAGTAGGAAAACAGCGCGACGGTGAATGGATAGATTTGCAAGATGCGTGACTGTCTGCGGCCTAACAGGTAATGGACGGATCTGGATCCATACTATCGGGAAAGGATCGGCAATCCAAGGTGACAGGGGATCCTGAAATGGGCGGCCTATCAGCCCGTGGACAAAGTCATTCCGCGCCTCGGCGGCGCTTTCGCCTACCTGCGGCGTCAGCAGAACCCGCCCCTATCCACGGATAGGGACCGAACCCGCTTCCTTGCAGGAAGACGAAACCACTCGCCAAGCCACGAAAGCACTTTATCCACGGACTGCTATGCAAGGACCTTAAGCAGCCATTCAGATCACCAGATGGGGGGCCGCCCACAACCAATCGAAACCCAATGGAAAAGGGGACCGGCCTGAGCCGGTCCCCTGAAAACCGAAGGGATCGTGCTGGATCAGTTGACGTTCAGCGTGATCATGTTGGAGTCTTCGTAGAAGCCAGCGCCGATGGTGATGGCTTCGATGTAGATGGTCAGGCCGGAGGCGCCGCCGGGGATGGTCCCGGAAGCGGTGCCGGTGCCGGAGCCGCCGGTGTTGCCCGATCCGAACACCGTGGCCGGTGCGCCGAGGTCAAAGACGTGGCCGCCGAAGACCGTGCCGGCGTTGGAGAAGGAGTAGTAGAACTGGTAGGTGATGTTGGTGGTCGCACCAGACATGTTGTAGGTCACATTGGTGCCGGTGTTGGCACTGGTCGGACCGGTCAGGGTCAGCTTGTCGACGTCGCCCTGTTCGTAGTCGAAGGGATGACCCTCGCCCAGTGACTCCTTGCCGCCCGAGTTCTTCAGGTGGACGATGCCGGTCTCGATGTTGTTCGAGGGAACGGTGAAGGAACCCTGGGTGCCGCCACCGGAAACGGTGATGAACCCGCTCTTGAAGGGGTCGCCGCCGCTCTGCCCCTGGTTGAGCACGTCGGAGTTCATCCACACCCGGCTGCTGTCCTGAGCCATGTTTCCGCCAACGAGGATCGCCGTACCACCCGGAACGGTGGAGCCTTGGATGTCATCGATGAAGGGCATGCCCGCGGACGTGGTGCCGTAGATGGCCTGGACGCCGGCGATGTCATCGCTGTGAATGGAACGGATTCCGGTGGCCCCGAAGCCGACCGAGAAATACATCGTGGCGGCGCCGGTGTTGGAGTGGCCGAGCCCGAGGGCGTGGCCGTATTCATGCGTTTGCACGCCCTGGATGTCCATTTGGTTGCCGCTGATGGTGCCAGGTCCGTCGGCGAACTGGAAGTCGTTGTCGGCGAACTCGATCAGCCAGCCATTGGGGCTGGGGTAGGTCCAGGCGATGGCACCTCCGCCATTCACGTTGGGAGCGTGGATGATGTTGGTGGTGAACGTGCCACTGCCGGTGGCGCGTCCGTTCCAGATCGGGTTGAAGTCGGCGCCGCCGGAGCCGATGTCGCCCTGGGTAGGATCGCCATTGCCGTTGCCGAAGGCGGTCGAACCCCATTCGTAACCGGCTTTCCACACCGCCATGTCAGCGCCCTGATAACCAGGCCAGTTGGTGTGCGTGGTCTGGTTGTTGTTGGAGGCCGCGTCGTTCCAGTTGTCGACGTTGCGGAAGTCGCGCTGGGTGACACCCAGCGAGAAGCCGAGGGTGGTGTAGGCCTGGACGTCTTCCGAGACAGTCAGGCCGGAGGCTGCGGTCAGAGTGGCAGCGCCGATCAGGATCTTGGCGTAGCGGTTCATCACTTGACCTCCTTGCTCTTGGCGTCGAGGGCGGTCTTGATGCCGGCCTGCAGCGCGGTGATGGTCATGTTGCTTTCGATGGCGAAGTCCTTGCCGCGGCCGAGGATGACGGCGCCCTTGCGGGTCTGCACTTCGCGGTAGATGCCGCCGTAGGTGGCGTAGAGGCAGCGCTCGACGGTGCCCCAGCTTTCGACTGCTGCACTGAAGGCGACCACCTTGTTGCCGACGCGGTAGTCGTTGGCGTCGGGCATGGTCGAGACGGCTTCGGTGATTCCCTTGTGGGTACCGCCCATGAAGGCCATGTCCATGGAAACCTGTTTACCGCTGTAGAGGTCTTCACCTTCGACCGTGATCACGGTGAAGATGCGCGCCCAATCGGTATCGTCGATCTGGCTGCGGGTGGTCTCGACCTTGGTGATGGTGCCGCGCACGCATGTGTCGGTGCGGCTGACCATCTGGTCGAGGGTGAGCGCCTCGATGCATGCTGCGGTGGCGCCGACCAGACCGGCGACCGCAACTGCACAGGCAAGAAGACGAGTGACTTTCATGGGGTTCTCAGGGTAGGAGTGCCAAAATGGCGGAAAACCAGCCCCCAGGCTTGTGGGCCTGGGCGCGCAAGGGGGTTGACCTATTTGTAGCGCAAAATCGCGCCCGATCAGCCACTTATCAAGATTTCATGAAGTCGTGATTTGTTCCCGGAATAATGGCAATAGGCCCCCCGGCTACTCCAAGCGACCCTGCCCCATGCTCCTCCCCTTGATCCTTGCCTCGGTGGCGCCGGTACAGGCGGCCATGCCCCAGCTTCCGCCCGACCAGACCACCCGTCGGCTCGAGCCCTCCCGCATCCTGCTGAAAACCCACGACTGGGACAGCCGGCTGCAGGCGCAGCCCGCCCTGCCGCCGGCCCTGAGCTACCACCAGGGCGACGCCGACCAGGCCGGTTACTGGTTCATCCAGGGCCAGCCCGACCAGATGGGCGACCTGCGCGGCCTGGTGGTGGCCGCCGGCGGCATGGTGTTCGACTACCTGCCGCACAACGGCTTCGAGATCCGCCTGCCCGCGGGCGCCGCGGCATTCCTGGCGCAGGATCCAAGCGTGCAGAACCTGATTCCGGTGCATCCGGGCTTCAAGGTCGACCCGCAGCTGGGGCGGCTCGGTACTGGCGCCGAAGACCTGCTCGGCCGCCCCGAGATCGCGGTCGAGTTCTGGCCCGACCAGGACCTGCTCGACATGGTTGACCGGCTGACCGCGCTCGAACTTCAGGTCACCGATCAGACCGGCAGCGGACGCTACCTGCGCGCCGCGGTGCGTCTGCCCCTCGACCGGCTGGTCGAGGTCGCGCGGCTGCCGGGGGTCAAGTGGCTCGAGGAAACCGGCCGCGGCACCTTCCGCAACGACAAGTCGCAGTGGGTGGTGCAGACCAATCAGAACAACAACACCAAGCTGTGGGACCTCGGCTTGCTCGGCAACAATGTCACCATCGGCCACATCGACGGCCGCATCGACGAGAACGCTTGTTACTTCAACGACCCGAGCGGGGTTTCGCCCGGGCCCAGCCACCGCAAGATCAAGTGGTGGAACGGCGGCGGCGGCGGCGATTCGCACGGCACCCACACCGCCGCCAGCGCCGCCGGCAACAACCTGCCGACCGGCGGCAACGGCAACTACAACGGCCTCGCCCCCGAGGCCTTCCTGGTGCATCACGCCGGCTTCCCTGGCAGCACCCAGCTGCTGACCTACCTCAACCGCGCCCACAGCCACGGCGCGCGCATCCACACCAACTCTTGGGGCAACGACGGCACCACTTCCTACAACAACTGGTGCCGCGACATCGACGCCTATTCGCGCGACGAAGAAGACGGCGTGGTCATGTTCGCCGAGACCAACGGCAACCTGCTGAAGAACCCCGAGAACGCCAAATCCTGCGTCGCGGTGGGGGCCACCAGCCGCAACAACCCCTCCAACCACGGCACCGGGGGGCGCGGCCCGACCTCCGACGGTCGCTGGAAGCCCGAGGTCTACGCCCCCGGCTGCTCGACCTTCTCGGCCTCGCGCGGCACCAACTGCTCGGTGCAGACGATGTGCGGCACCTCGATGGCCTCGCCGGTGGTCGCCGGTTCCGCGGCGCTGGTCAAACAGTACTTCGAGGACGGCTACTACCCTAGTGGCAGCGCCAACGCCGCCGATGGCTTCATTCCCACCGGTTCGCTGCTGCGCGGCATGCTCGCCAACTGCTCGGTCGACATGACCGGGGTCAGCCAGTACCCGAGCCACACCGAGGGCTGGGGCCGTCTCCTGCTCGACAACGCGGTGTTCCTGGCCGGAGACAACCGGCGCATGCGCATGGTCGACTTCGCCCACGCGCAGGGCATCCGCCACGGTCAGACGCGGCGTTTAAGCCTCAACATCCCCGCCGGTTCGGCGGAAATGCGCGTGACGCTGTGCTTCGCCGATGAGCCCGGCGCCGCCTTCTCCAACCAGCCGGTGGTCAACGACCTCAACCTGATCGCGATCGCGCCCGACGGCACCCAGTACGCCGGCAACATCCTGAATCGCAACAACGGCGGCGCCGCCACGCCGAACCCGACCACTCAGGACGCCAAGAACACCCTCGAGCAGATCATCATCAAGAATCCGCAGTCCGGCCGCTGGACCTTCATGGTCGAAGGCAAGGACGTCCCAGTCGGCCCGCAGGGCTTCGCCGGAATCCTCACGTACTGATCGGCGCCCGTAAACGGTAGCCGATGCCGCGCACCGTCATCAGGTGGTCGGGCTGGGCGGGGTCGCTCTCGAAGCGCTTGCGCAGCCGCACGATGAAGTTGTCGACGGTGCGCGGGGTGGGGTCGGCTTCGTCACCCCAGACCACGTCGAGGATGGTGCTGCGGCTGACCACGCCGCCGTTGGCATCGACCAGCAGGCGCAGGATGCCGAGCTCCTTCGAGGTGATGCCGGTGACCTCGCCGGTCGCGTCCTGCGCCTCGGCGCGTTCGAAATCGACCCAGCCGCGCCCGACTTCGATGCGCCGCCCCTCGACCGGCTGCGTCCAGCCCGCGCGGCGCAGCAGCGCGTGCACCCGTGCCAGCAGTTCGTCCAGCTGGAAGGGCTTGACCAGGTAGTCGTCGCCGCCGGCCATCAGGCCCTCGATGCGGTCTGGGTGCAGGTCGCGCGCGGTCACGAACAGGATCGGCACGCGGTCGCCGCCGCTGCGCAGTCGGCGGCAGATCTCGAAACCGTCGATGCCGGGCAACATGACGTCGAGCAGGATCAGGTCGATGCCGCCGTCCTGGGCGGCGCGCAGGGCGGCCTCGCCCTCGGCGGCGTGCGCGACCCGGTAGCCTTCGGCTTCGAGGTTGTCGCACACCAGCCGGGCGATGCGCGGTTCGTCTTCCACCACCAGGATCCTGGGCAGGTCCATGGGCGGAATCATACGCCGCCCGCCAGCACAGCTGGGTCGGGCGACACCACTGGGCCGGGTGGCACCGCTGGGTCGGGCGACACCGCTGGGCCGGGCGGCACCGTTGCCTCAGGCGGGACCGCTGGCGGCGGCGATCGGCCAGCGCACCACGAACTCGCTGCCGGTGCCCGGCCCGTCGCTGTGCGCCTTGACGCTGGCACCCTGCGCCACCAGCAGCTGCTTGACCAGGAACAGGCCCAGGCCCACTCCCGGAGCGGTGCGCGTGCGCTCGTCGCCCGAGCGCCAGAAGCGGTCGAAGACGTGCGGCAGATCCTCGCGGCTCAGGCCGCGGCCGGCGTCGCGCACGTGCAGCTCCGCCCAGCCTTCGGCCTGGACCAGGCGCACCTTCACCGGCTTGCCCTCGCCGTACTTGACCGCGTTGTCGAGCAGGTTGCGCACCACCGGCTGCAGAGTCGACGGGTCCAGATCAGCGACCAGCCCCTGGGCCAGCTCGAACTCGACCAAGTCGGGGCGTTCGGGATGATCCTGGGCAACGCGTTCGGCGATGCGTTGGATCGCCGGCGCCAGGTCGGTCGGCCGGGTGCGCGCACGGAAGGCTTCGGCGTCGAGGCGCCCGACCGCCAGGACATTGTCGACCATCGTCTCGAGACGCGCGATGTCCTCGAGCATGCCGTCGGCGTATTCGCGTGCGCGCTTGGGATCGGGCCGCCGGATCAGGGTTTCGAGCACCAGGCGCAGGGACTGCAGCGGTGAGCGGAATTCATGGGTTACCGCATGGAGGAAATTCGACTGCTGCAGAGAAAGGTAGGCCTCGCGGCGATAGGTGCGCACCAGCAGGCCGACGCCGAACAAACCCAGGACCAGGAACAGCGTCGACTCGGCCGCGACCATGCGGTGCTGGGAAAAACGGCGGCGGTCGAGCTTGTGCAAAGCGTCGACGCTGACCTGCAGGACGCCGCGCCCGCCGGCAGGTGCGTCGGCGAGGGGGGGGCGGTAGAGGATCCCAGGGCTGGCCGCCGAGATCTCAGCCCAGGCCTGAGCCTCGGGGATCCCCTCAGCGATCAGGCTCTGCCACTCGAAGGTGGCGTATTGGTGTCGCTGCTCCAGAAACTGGTAGCCGATCTCCCAGCCACGGTCGGCCTGGACCCAGATGACCCGGCCCCACCACGAGATTTGGACCACAAAAAGCCCGACCAGCAGGCTCAACCACAGCGGGAAGCGTGATTTCATGGCAGAATAAGAGCGACGATGCGCTTTTCCTCCCTTCTCTTGCTTGGGTTGGTCGCCACAGGTGCAGGCATGAGCCTACACCCCCTCAGCGCGGAAAACTCCCCTGAATCCCTCGGCGACGGCCCTCTTCACATCCTGCCCTTCGGTCTGATGGACCACGTGCGCGAGCTCGACCACGTGGTGCCGCTGCAGGTCCAGGCCTACAACAGCGGCAGCGGCGTCGTTCACCTGATCGCCCTCGAGGCACGCCGCGTCGATGGCCTGGTGCTCGACCGCAGCGAGCTGATGCAGCAGAAGCTGGTCGGCGACGGCGGCCAACTGCTCGGCGTTCATCGACTGCTCGAAACCCTGCCGGTCGACGTCAGCCACCGGCGCAGCAACCGCATGTTCCTGGCGGAAGATCAGATTCCGCGCCTCGATCCAGCCATCGAGGCCGAGCGGGTCGCTGAAATCTCGGGAATGGTCGCCCAATTGCGCCGCAGCGGCATGCCGCAGGCGCGCAACCTCGACTTCCACCTCGATCTCAAGCGCCTCTTCCCGGTCAACACTCAAGCCGGCGATGAAGTGGTCCTCGACCTGGTGCTGAGCTACCTCGACGCCAGCGGCACGGTGCAGGAATTGACCCACAGCCACATGATCAAACTGCTGCCGGTCCACCTGCCGCCGCCGGCCGAGTGGTTCGCCGCCAACCAGAGCCCGGCCGGCGCGGCGTCCTTCGTCGCCGGCGATCTGCACGTGCACAACTGCCGTGACCAGGCGACCTCCGGCTGCCCCAATTGCGCCGCCGAATCCTTCAACATCACCGGCTCCTTCACCAATCAGCAGCTGCGCGACCAGTTCCGCGCGCTGGGTTACGACTGGTTCAGTTCCACTACCCACTCCTACTGCATCGACAACGTCGGCGAGTTCGACCTGGTCATCAATGAATCCGACAGCCTCGATCTGCCCGATTTCGTTGTCATCGCCAGCACCGAGATGACCAACCGCGAAGAGGGTCCGCAGTGGGGCAGCGACATCTTCGACGCCACCTGTTTCCTCGGCGGTCAGTTCAGCCGCGGCATCGCCCACATGGGCGGACACCACATCACCAGCTCCAAGCCGGGCGGCCAGGATTACTTCCTCGGCGCCTGCGATGGCCCGATCCACAACCAGGACACCAACGTCAAGGCGGCCAACCAGGAAGGCGGATTTGCGATCGCCAACCACCCCGGCGGCGACGTCATCAGTTTCAACTCGATCGTCGATTTCGAAGGCATGGAGCGCGGCCGCACCACCGGCACCGAGATCTGGAACTACGACGTCAGCACCGGGCGCGCCTCGGTGGTGCACAAGCAATGGTGGGTCAACCGTCTGCTCGAAGGCAAGATCACCTACCCCTTCTCGGGCAGCGACACCCACGATGCGGCGCTCGAGTTCGGCGCCGCCATCACCTACATCAGCGGCGCGCTCAGCGATGACAGCGTGGTGGCGGCGCTGAAGAAGGGCAAGACCTATCTCTCCAACGGGCCCTTCCTCTACAACAACCTGACCGACCAGGGCGGCCGCACCCTGATCATGGGCGACATCTTCGTCACCCAGCAGGGCAACATCCCGCCCAACTACCCGGTCACGCTCGAGTCCTATTACAACCTCGGTGCCGACGTCGCCACGATGCGCGTCTACCGCGGCGTGGTGGGGGACAACAGCGAAACGCTGGTGGCCGAGTACCTGGGCGTTAGCGGCTCCGGGGTCATGAACACCGCGACCACCGTGGCCCAGAACGACACTTCCTGGTACCGCACCGAACTCGAAGTCGACGGCCAGCCGCGCTCGGCCTACGCCACGCCCTGCTATATTTACCTGCAATAGGCCTGCGAGGCATGCCAGAGGGCGGCCCGGCGCTGTTCGGGCCGCCCTCTTTTTCCTTCATGAGTCCCCTCGATCCCGCGAACTGGCCACCTCTGAAGATGGTCGAGTGCGCTGATGCGCTGGCCGAAGCGGTGGCGTGCTGGCGGGCCGAGGGCATCGTCGGCATCGATACCGAGTCGAATTCCTTCTTCGCCTATCGTGACCGGCTGTGCCTCCTGCAGGCGTCGACCCACGACCAGGACTGGATCGTCGACCCGATCGCCCTCGGCGAAGACCTGCAGCTGATCAACCCGCTGCTGGAAGATCCTGGCATCGTCAAGATCTTCCATTCGGCCGAATACGATCTGATGCTGCTGAAGCAGGATCTGGGCGTGGAAATGCGCGGGCTGTTCGACACCCAGGTGGCGATGACGCTGCTCTCCTACGAGCGCACCGGCCTGGCCCATCTGCTGGAAACCGAGTACGGCATCAAGGTGTCGAAAAAGGAGCAGCGCTCCAATTGGGGTTTGCGGCCGCTGAGCGCACAGCAGCTGCGCTACGCCCGCACCGACACCCACTTCCTGGTCGACCTGCGCCAGCGGTTGCTGTCGGAATTGGAAAGCCACAACATGCTGTCGGCGGCGACCGGCGAATTCGGCCGGCTAGAGACCGAGATCCTGCAGCCGCGCGAACCCGATCTCGACGGCTGGAAGCGCATGAAGAAAGCGCGCGGGCTCGACGGCGCCGCCAAGGCGCGGCTGCGCGAGCTGTTCCGCTGGCGCGAGCAGACCGCCGACCAGCAGGACCGCCCAGTTTTCCGCGTGATGGCCAACGAGACCTTGATCGAACTCGCCGCCGAGCCGCCGCACGACCTACGCGATCTGTCGGCGCGCAAGGGCGTCGGCTGGTCGCGCGGCAAGCGCATCGGCGACGAGGTGCTGGCCGCGCTTGGTCGCGCCAAGGGCCAGGTGGTCGAGGCCGAGCGCGTGGCCCGCGTCGATCCCGCCGAACGCCGCCGCCGGCGTGTTCTTCGCGACAATCTCGAGGCCTTGCGCAACTGGCGCAAAACCATGGCCCGGGAGCTCGATCTGCCCTCCGAGCGGCTGCTGCACCGTCGCCATCTGGAGCAAATCGCCCAGCAGCTTCCACGAACGCGGGATGATCTGCTGCGTACCGTCTCTCTGAACGACTGGCAGCGCGAGCACCTCGAGGATTCCCTGCTCACCGCTCTGGCTGCCCTTCCCGACCCAGAGACGACCTGAACCGGACTACCGGCACTTGGCCATGAAGAGATTGATCCCGTTCCTGCTTCTGCTCCTTTTCACACCGAGCTGCATCTTCGTCATCAGCACCAGCGAGGAAAGCGAGCGCCGTGACCGACGCAATGACGACCAGATCGAGGCCATCGAGGATGTCGACGGCTCGGCCGCCGATCAGGGATTGCAAGCCCTGGAAGGTGGCCCACAGATCCAGCTCGTGCGCGACAAGAACTGAATCCACCACGCCGAATCCGGCCGAACCCGCGGGTCCGGCCGGATTTTTTTTTGCTGACTTGCAGCCCTGCCCTTGATTGCTAGAATTTTCGACCACACCTTTTGGACAAAGCATGAGCAATCAACTCGAAGCCCTGGGCCTGCACAAAGCGTTCGGGACCATCCGTGCGGTCGACGGCGTGGATCTGCGGGTGCCCGCAGGACAGGTCGTCGGCTTTCTCGGGCCCAACGGGGCCGGCAAGTCCACCACCATGAAGCTGATCACCGGCTTCCTGGAGCCCGACGCCGGCAGCGTGCGCATCTGCGGCGACGACATGCTGCAGGCGCCACTCGCCGCCAAGCGCCACATCGGCTACCTGCCCGAGGGCGCTCCGGCCTATCCCGACATGACCGCGCAGGAGTATCTCTCCTTCCTCGCCGAGATCCGCGACCTGGCCGGTTCCGTGCGCAAGCAGGCGCTGGAACGCGTCTTCGATCTGGTCCATCTCGGCGGCGTCGCCCATCAGCGTATCGAGACCTTGTCCAAGGGCTTCAAGCGCCGCGTCGGCGTGGCGGCGGCGCTGTTGCACGACCCGCCGGTGCTGATCCTGGACGAGCCGACCGACGGCCTTGATCCGAACCAGAAGCACGAGGTGCGCAATCTGATCCGCGAACTCGGCGCCGAGAAGACCATCGTGCTTTCCACCCACATCCTGGAAGAGGTCGAAGCCGTGTGCGGACGCGCGATCATCATCAACCGCGGCAAGGTTGTTTTCGACGGCACGCCCGCCGAAATGGACGCCAAGGCCCCCGCGACCGTGGCCAGCAACCGCCTCGACTGGGTCTTCCGCACCTTGACCACCACCGAACTGCAAACCCAGGAGATCCCCTCATGAAGGCGGTCAGCACCATTTTCAGGCGCGAGTTCGCCAGCTATTTCAACACCCCGCTGGCGGCGGTGTTCCTGGTGATCTTCCTGTTCCTGTGCGGCATCTTCACCTTCCAGCTCGGCGGTTTCTTCGAGCGCGGCCAGGCCGACCTGCGGCCCTTCTTCAATTTCCACCCGTGGCTCTACCTGTTCCTGGTGCCGGCGGTGGCGATGCGCCTGTGGGCCGAGGAGCGGCGGTTGGGCACGATCGAGTTGCTGATGACCCTGCCGGTGACGATGCGCGATCTGGTGCTGGGCAAGTTCCTCGCCGCCTGGGCCTTCCTCGCCGTGGCGCTGGCCATGACCTTTCCGCTATGGATGACGGTGGCCTATCTCGGCGACCCTGACAACGGCGTGATCGTGACCTCGTACCTCGGTTCCCTGTTGATGGCCGGGGCCTTCCTCGCCATCGGCTCGGCGCTGTCGGCGCTGACCAAGAACCAGGTCATCGCTTTCGTGCTGTGCGTGGTCGCCTGCTTCGGCTTCCTGTTCTCGGGCTTTCCTGTGGTGCTCGATTTTTTCCGCGGCTGGATGCCTGATTTCCTCGCCGAAGCGATCGCCTCGCTGAGTTTCCTCGGCCACTTCGAGGCCATGTCCAAGGGCGTTGTCGACCTGCGCGACGTTCTTTACTTCACCCTCGTCATGGGGGTGTTTTTGTACATCAACGCCCTGGTTCTGGACTGGAAGAAAGCGGCATAAGGAGCGAAGACATGGCCAAAAGCAAACAAACCCTGGCAGCCACCGCCATCAGCCTGCTGATCCTGCTCGGTTCGAGCCTGATCCTGTCGTTGGGGCTGCGCGGATGCCGCCTCGACCTGACCGAAGAAGGGCTCTACACCCTTTCCGACGGCACCCGCAGCCTCGCCGAGGGCCTGGACGAGCCGATCCGTTTCGATCTCTACTGGTCGGCCTCGGCGGCCGAAGACGTGCCCCAATTCGTCGCCTACGCGCAGCGCGTGCGCGAGTTCCTCGAAGAGCTGTCGCAACTGGCGGGCGACCACATCGAGCTCAACGTCTACGATCCCGAACCCTTCTCGGAGGCCGAAGACATCGCATCGGCCTCCGGGCTTGCCGCACTGAACCTCGACGGCGCCGGCAACAAACTCACCCTCGGTCTGGTGGCCACCAACGAGGTCGACGAAACCGAGACCATCCCGTTCTTCGATCCGCAAAAGGAGACCTTCCTCGAGTACGACGTCGCCCGCCTGCTCGCCACGCTTAGCAACGCCAACAAGGCCAGGGTCGGGGTGCTTTCCTCGTTGTCGGTCGAGGCCTCCTTCGATCAGCAGGCCGGGCGCATGATCCCAGCCTGGCAGGTGATCGAGCAGATGCGCCAGCTGTACGAGGTGCAGATGATCACCGCCGATGCCACCGAGCTGCCGGCCGATCTCAAGGCCTTGGTGCTGATCCATCCCAAGGGCCTGAGCGAGGAAATGCTGCGTGCGATCGACGCCTACGCGGTCGCTGGCGGCAATCTGCTGGCCTTCCTCGATCCCCACTGCGAAGCCGATCCGGCGGCGCGCCCGCCCGGCAATCCCTACGGCGGTGGCCCGCAACCGCAGCTCGTGCCCAGCGATCTGGGGCCGCTGCTCGCGGCGTGGGGCGTGGAATGGGACAGCAGCAAATTCATCGGCGACCGCAGTTGGGCCCAACGGGTCCGCTCGAATGGGGGGGGGCTAGGCACTACCGAATTCCTCGCCTGGCTCGGCCTTGGTGCCGAGGCCCTGGTCGAAGACGATCCGGTCAGCGGCAGCCTGGACCAGATCAACCTGGCCACCGCGGGGTGGTTCTCCAGTGCCGAAGGCGCCACCACCAGGCTGGAGCCCTTGTTGCAGTCCTCCGCAGAGGCGGCGCCGATCGACTGCACGCGCATGCTCAACCTTTTTGATCCGGCGTCCCTGCTCGAAGGCTTCGCTCCATCTGGCGAAGCCTACATGCTTGCAGCACGCCTAAGCGGCACGCTGAAGTCGGCCTATGGCGAGGACACCGGTGCGGCCGGCGGCGTCTTCCTGATCGGCGACGCCGACATGCTGGTCGACCGCAACTGGATCGTCGAGCAGTCCTTCATGGGGCAATCCCTCGGTTGGCAGGTGATCGCCGACAACGGCCCCCTCGCCCTCAACGCGCTGGAAACTCTCGCCGGCGCCGAGGCCCTGCGCGGCCTGCGCGGGCGCGGCAAAGCGCAGCGCCCCTTCGAGACCGTGAACCAGTTGCGCAAGGAGGCCGAAGAGCGCTTCCTTGACCGCGAGAAAGAACTGCAGGCCGAGATCCAGACCAGCCAGATGCGGATCAACGAACTGCAGCGCGAGAAGACCGGCGAGAGCATGATGATCTTGTCGCCGGAACAGGAGCGGGAGCTGGATCAGATCCAGGAAAAAATGCTCGCCGCGCGCAAGGAACTGCGTCAGGTGCGCCACGGCCTGAGCACCGACATCGAATCCCTGGGCAGCCGCCTGATGCTGCTCAACGTGGTCGGCACGCCGCTGGTGGTCGCCTTCCTTTCGATCGCCTGGATGGTGTTCCGGTCCTCTCGTCGTCGACCCGCTTGATCCCGGAGAGAAGCATGCCCAAACAGAAACTCATCATCAGCCTGGTCGTCGCCGCCGTGGTCGTGGTGGCTGGCTGGGGCATCCACCAGGCCAAGGGCGGCGGCAACAGCACCGGCCCCTCTGCCGACCAGGAAGGCATCTTCCTGCCCGAATTGCGCGCGCAGCTGAACGACGTGGTGCGACTTGAGATGCACCAAGGTGAGAACAGCCTGCGCGTGCACAAGCAGGGCGAGCAGTGGGTCGCCGACGACATGCAGTCCTATCCGGTCAAGTTCGAGAGCGTGCGCGAATTCCTGATCCAGCTCGCCAGCCTCAAAGACGCCGAGAAGAAGACCAGCAACCCGGCGCGCCACGCCGATCTCGGCCTGGCGACGCCCGCCGATCCTGATCCCGGTCTGGCGACGCCCGCCACCCCCAGCGCCCCCGGCACCACCGTGACCACGCGGCTGCAGATCTGGACCAGCGCCGAGAAACCCTTGGTCGAGCTGCTGCTCGGCAACACCCGTTATCAGCCGACCACCGGCATCTACCTGCGCCGCGCGGGCGAGGACCAATGCTGGTCCGCCCTCGGCCAGTTGCGCCCGGTCACCGACGTCAAGCGCTGGATGGACACCAACGTGGTGTCCCTGTCGACGCAAGACCTGGCCTCGGTGCAGGTGTCCGGAGATGGCGCCTACCTGATCCAGCGCGCCGACCCCGACAGCCCCTACACCCTCGACCTGGCCCCGCCCGAGGGCCGCGCCTTGAACACCGCCAGCCCCTTCTCGGCGCTCACCGCTTCGCTGTCCTGGACCAGCTTCGAACAGGTCGAAGCCGCCAGCGCCGAACGCTACCAGTTGCCCCCCGAGCGCACCGTGGTATGGACCACCTTCGACGGCACCACCACCACCGTGCAGTTGTGGCGCCTCGAGGACGGCGGCTGTTGGGCGCGCTTCGAACAGGACGGCAGGGCCGAGCTCGAGCCGTGGGCTTATTCCTTCCCAGAAAGCAAAGCCAAGGTCTGGTTCCAGCAGCTCGAAGACTGGCTCGAGCCGCTGCCCGAAGAGCCACCAGCGGACGAGGGCACCCCACCCGATGAGGACACCGCACCCGACGAGGGCGTGCCGCCCGACGATGGCGTGCCGCCAGAGAAAAGCGGCGACGGCGGCGGCAATTAGGCGCGGCCGGCTTCGGTCGCGCGCAGGCCGCGCTCGAGGAAGCCGACGTCGAGGTCGTGGCCGATGAAGACCAGTTCGGTCTGCCGCCTTTCGCCCTCCAGCCAAGGCTCCCCGGCGTCGACCGTGTAGAGGTCGTAGACCCCCTGCAGCACCGCCCGCCAGGGACGCTGGTCCAGGTCGAGGAAACCCTTGTAGCGGATCAGCTGGTCGCCGAGCAGGCTGACGCAGGCATCCAGCCACAGCCGCACCTTGAGTTCGTCCAAGGGCTGCTCACTGCGCAAGCTGACCGCGCCGATGTCGTGATGGCCGCCGTGCGGTTGCAATCCCACGGGGTCAACGGTCGGCCCGCTGGCGTGCTTCCCGAGCTGGTCACCGCTGGTTTCCGCGGCCGGCGGGTGGAGCCGTGGCGGCCGCGCGCGCAGGATTTCCGCCACCGGCACCGCCGCCCGTTCCACCGCGAATACCGGCGCGGCCGGGTTGATTCCGTGTAACCGCTGGCGGGCGGCCGCGTTCTGGTTTGCATCGACCAGATCACATTTGTTCAAGACCAGCAGGTCCGCCAGGGCCAGCTGCTCGGCCGCAGAGCGTTCCCTCAGCGCGGTCTCCAGGCGCCGCGCATCGGCCATGCCCACCACCGCCTCGATGCGATACGAGGCGGCAATGTCGGCCTCGACCTGAAAGGTGCGCAGCAGCGGCGCCGGTTCGGCCACGCCGGTGGTCTCGATCAGCACCTGGTCGAACACGCGGCGGCGAAAGCGGGGCGGGCGTCGCCGGCGCAGCCGTTTCAGCGCCTTGACCAGGTCGCCACGAATCGTGCAGCAAACGCAGCCGTTGTTCAATTCCACCAGGTCTTCGTCGGCGCGAACCACCAGGCGGTCATCCACCCCGATCGAACCAAACTCGTTAACCATCACCGCAAAGCGGTGCCCCTGCGGATCGGCCAGCAGGCGGTTGAGCAGGGTGGTCTTGCCCGCTCCCAGCCACCCGGTGATCAGGGTGACGGGGCAGCGCGGGTCGAGGTTGTCGATGGGCATCGGCGGCACATTATTCCTCGCAACGGCCATGCCTACAATGCACCCGATGGGCGCTTCCCGACAAGGCCACCTCTTCCCCGAGGCCTCATCTGAACTGTCGGCCGCGCTGCCCGGGGTCTTTTTGCGCGTGGCTCTCGACACGCCGGTGCGCCGCGAATTCTCCTACCGGCTCGCCGCCGGCGCAACTACGCCCGAGGTCGGCGTGCGCGTGCGCGTGCCCTTCGGCCGCCGTAGCCTGATCGGCGTCGCCGTCGGCGTCGAAGGCCAGCCGCCCGCAGGGGTCGACGCGGGGCGCATCCGCCAGGTCTCGGCGGTGCTCGACCGCGAAGCCTTGCTCGGCCTGCCGCTGCTGCGGCTCGGCCGGGTGATCGCCGAAAGCTGCTACTGCTCCTGGGGCCAGGCGCTGGCGGCAATGCTGCCGGTGGCGCTGCGCAAGGACCGTAGCCGCCGCACCGTGCCCTTGGTCGAAATCGTCGCCACCGCTTTGCCCGACGAGGCAGCGCTGCAGGAGTTGGCGCGACGCTGGCCGAAGCAGGAAAAGGCGCTGGCCTATCTGCGTCAGGCCGGCGGGCCGGTCGAGGTGCGTGATTTCCTCGGCCGCACCGGGCTGTCGCGCTCGCCCCTCGACAGCCTCGCGCGCCGCGGGCTGGTGCGCTTCTCGCGGCGTCGCCAGGTACTCGATCCCTTCGCTGGTCTGAGCGGACAGATCGAACAGCCCCTGCAGCTGACCCCGATCCAGGAAGAATGCGTGGCCGCGCTGTTGCAGGCGCTCAACAGTCAACAGCACCACGACTTCCTGCTCTTCGGCGTCACCGGTTCGGGCAAAACCGAGGTCTACCTGCAGGCCCTGAGCCGCTGCCTCGAACAGGGCCGCGGCGCGATCGTGATCGTGCCCGAGATTTCGCTGACGCCGCAGACGGTGGCGCGCTTCCGCGCCCGCTGCGGCCAGGTGGCGGTGCTCCACTCCGGCCTTACCGACGCCGAGCGCCACGACCAGTGGCTGGCGATCCGCGCCGGTCGCCTGCGCGTGGTGGTCGGCGCCCGCTCGGCGCTCTATGCCCCGGTTCCCGAGCTGGGATTGATCGTGGTCGACGAAGAGCACGAATCCTCCTTCAAACAGGAGTCGGTGCCGCGCTACCACGCCCGCGACGTGGCACGCGAACGCGCACGCCTGGAAAAGGCGGTGTGCGTGCTCGGGTCGGCCACCCCTTCGCTTGAGGCCTGGCAGGCAGCAGCGCAAGGCGAGATCAAGCTGTTGCGCATGCCGGAGCGCGTGGCCGGCGGCGTCATTCCCACCATCGAAGTCGTCGACATGCGCGAGCAGAAGCCCGAGGGCAGCCACTGGCTGGTCCTGTCGCAGGCGCTGAGAGCGGCCCTGGAGCACACGCTTGGCCGCGGTGAAAG
This sequence comes from Planctomycetota bacterium, assembly GCA_021776925.1. GTDB lineage: Bacteria > Planctomycetota > UBA1135 > UBA1135 > UBA1135 > JAJFFB01. Next base: position 18,736 of record JAJFFB010000148.1, read on the forward strand.
AGCCATCCTGTTCCTCAACCGGCGCGGTTTCGCCCCTGCCTGGCAGTGCCGCAGCTGCGGAGAAGTGGTGCACTGCCCGTCCTGCGACGTGCCGGTCACCTTTCATAAGTGGCGCCAGCGCGCGCTGTGTCATTTGTGCCTGGCCGAGCATCCGATCCCGCAGCAGTGTCCGAGCTGCCGCAGCGGGCCGGTGCAGATGGTCGGCGTCGGCACCGAGCGCGCCGAAGAAACGCTGCAACGCATCCTGCCGCAGGCGCGCATCGGGCGCATGGACCGCGACACCATGCTGCGGCGCGAATCTTACGAAAAGATCTTGGCCGATTTCGGCGCCGGGCGTCTTGATGTGCTGCTCGGCACCCAGATGGTGGCCAAGGGCCTCGACTTCCCCGAGGTCACCCTGGTCGGCGTTCTCAACGCCGACACCGCTCTTCACCATCCCGACTTCCGTGCCAGCGAGCGCTGCTTCAACCTTGTGTCGCAGGTCGCCGGCCGCGCCGGGCGCAGCGCGCGCGGCGGCAAGGTGGTGGTGCAGACCTATCTGCCCGATCACCCGGCCATCCGCCAGGCCGCGCGGCACGACTACGAGGGCTTCGCGCGGCTGGAACTGGAAGAGCGCCGCCTGTTCCGCTATCCGCCCTTCGGCGTGGCGGTGCGCGTGCTGTGCGAAGCCAAAGACCCGCAGCGGGTGATACGCCTGGCCGAGGAGTGCGCGGAACTGCTGCGCCCGGCGCCGCAGGGTGGCTGCGACCTGCTCGGACCGGCGCCACCGCCGGTGGAAAAGGTGCGCGGCCGCATCCGCCGACAATTGCTGATCAAGGCTGCCAGCCCTCAGGCCCTGGAAGAACTGCGCCCGGCGCTGTTCCAGTTGTGCCAGAAAGAGGGGATCACCGTCGACCCGCTCTAGTCCACCCGCATGTCGCGCAGAACGACGCTCTAGTCCACTTGCATGTCGCGCAGGTCGACCGAAGTGCCGCCGTTGAGCGCCGCCAATTCGGCGATGAAGTCACCATCGACGTCGCCGGCGATGATCGTGTGAATGCGGATGCGTCGGTTGCGGTTCATCTCTTTGACCCAGTCGAGGATCGCAGCCTTGTCACGGATCGCGCCCGCGGTGGGGTCGCCATCGGTCATCAAGTAGATCTGCTGAGTTTCCTGGATCTGAAAAGCCAGCGCCAGTGAATGATAAAGATTGGTCGCTCCCCACGGGCGCGTGCTCAGCATGAAGGAGACCGCGGCGTCTTTGTTGGCTTCGGTCGGTTCGACCAGTTCCTGGCGCCACGCCTGGGCCGACCCAGAAAAGGTGATCAGGCTGAAGCTGTGGTCGCCGCCGAGATTGTGGATGGTCTTGCTGAGTTCGCCAACAAAATAGTTATAGAAGGTGCGCGCGTCGGGGGTATAGGTGAAGCCCATCGAGCCGCTGACGTCGAGAATGAAGACCACGTTGCTCGGCCGCACCGACAAGCCGTGGTAGCTGGTCGAGCCATAAGCCGAGTCGGTGCGGCTGCGCTCCTCGCGAATCTTTTGCAGTTGCCGCTGTGCTTCCTCGGTGCTCGGCAGCTGGTAGTCGGGCGGCAGGTCCTGCGCCCATTTCGACCACGCGGTTGGCGTCGGCCCGAAGTCCTCGCCGGTGAGCGCAGTCAACAGGTCGTAGGCCTCTTCGCGCACCAGCCCGGTGGCGCGCTGCATGTGATCGGCGAGCAGGCCGAGTGCGCCCACCGTGCGCATTCCGCCGAGGGTTTCCACGGCGGCGTCGCGGATGGCCCAGTTGACGTCTTGAAGGCGGTGCCCCAGCGCCGGCAAGGCCACCTCCTCGGGCAGCATCGCCAGAGCCCCGGTGGCGCTCAGGCGAACTGTGTCGTCCGGATCGGTCGAAAGGCGCACCACGCGCTCGGCCTGGCTCGGCGGCAGACCGGGCAGCCGGCCCAGTGCGCGCACCGCGTCGGAGCGGATGCCGATGTCGTCGTGCTCAAGCAGGGTGACCACGCGCGGCAGCGCGGCGACGTGGGCGGTGGCTTCGATGCCGCGCAACGCCAGGCGGCGCAGGCGCGGCTCCTTGCGCTCGAGCAATTCGGCGAAGGCCGGTCCGGCCAGCGCCGGCTGGGTGCGCCCGGCGGATTCCAGCGCCTGCGCGAACAGGCTGACGTCGTCGTCGTCGCGCGCGTGCAGCATCGCCGAGGCCAGGACCTCGATCTCTTCGACATCGTCGGCGAGCTTGAGCGCCGAGCGGAACACCGCACGCAGGTCCTCGCCATTGGTGTCTTCGAGCGCCTCGCACAATTCGCGGTAGGCCTTGGCGCCACCGAAACGGGCGCTGGCCACCGCTGCGCTGCGACGTACTAGCTGGTTGCCGTCGCCGATCGCCTTGATCGCGATCTTGGCCGCCGACTCGAAGCCGAGCAGCGCCGCAGCCTCGAGGGCTTCGGCGCGTACCTGTGGGTTTTTCTCCTTGAGCGCTTTGAGAATGAACTTCTCGTCGGCGGCGCCGGATTCCGCCAGACTCTTGACGACGGCCGCGCGCACCGTGTCGTCTTTGATCTTCTTGTACTGGCTGGTGAGCCAATCGCGGCCGGCCTGGGTACGCACCAGCATGCGCGTCGCGTCGGTGCGGTCCGGGAGCTGCTTGCTCTTCAGCACCAGCTTGCCGAGCAGGGCAATGCGGTTCGGCGCAAGGCTCGCCCCCAAGGCCGAGACCGCCGCGCTGCGCAACTGTCCGTTGAATTCACCGACCAGTTCGAACAAGGCCTCGGCAGCATCGGGCCGTTCGTCGCGGGCCAGAACCATGAAGAGCTGGGCGACTTCGAAGTCTTCGGCCTTGTCCTCGGCCAATTGCAGGATCTGGTCGACCTGCTCTTCGATTCCCGGGAGGGCGTCCGCCTGAGCGGCATCCGTTTGTGCGGCACCTGCTTGCACGGAAAGACCGGCTAGCATCACCAGCAGGAGGGGGATCAGCGGAGTTCTGCGGGGCACAGGAAGATTTTGCTGGTTTTTGGCGGCGGCAGGGGCGGTATTTGCCCCTTTCGAGTAGGAGACTCTCCCACCCACGGTAACATCGGGCGTAACTCACTTATATTCAAGTAATTAAGGCTGATCGGACGTGTCAGGCCAGGGCCACGGACCGGTGATTCCAGGGCCTGCGGTCAAAAAAACGCGGAAAAAGCCCGACTGCTTCCCCCATAGGCGGCATTTCGTATTTGAAGAGACACGGTTGGGTAATCCCTGCGCCGTAGCGGTTTTGTGGACAGGACAGAGCCAAAACGGCAAAAGGGGATAAAAAGGGCGAGGCTAGGTACTATTCCTAGCCTCGTTTTTTTTATGGGGCGCGGACCCAGGGGCAGAAGGGCTTACGCAGGGGCGCTTTGCAGCCGATCAGGCGGTGGATCGCCCGCCATGACGAACCCCCGCGTACCCTTTTTCAGCCTGCTCCTGGCTCTCCTCTTCCTCGCCTCTTGCGGCGGTGGCGGAGAGGGCGCACCCGCCGGTGGTGGCGGTGGAGCCCCTCAGACCGGTTCCAATAGCGGTGGGGGCGGTAGCGGCGGCGGCGACGGCGACGACGGGGGTGTGCAGGAATCCGACGCCACCCTGGCCATGAACCAGGTTGCGCAGGAAGGCAGCCGCGTCCTGCTCGAGGTGGAAAAGGGCGGTATTGACCCGGTCCTGTTGTTGGCCACCGAAGGCGACCTGGAAGAGGAGATCGAAGTGGTCGCGACGGGCACCCACGAGTTTTCCTTCCGCATTCCGCGCCGCGGCGAGCCGCTGGCCTTGCGCTCGATGACGCTTGAGGCCTTCGATGAATTCGGCGTCTCCCTCGACACGGTCGAAATCGACGTGATCGAACCGCTGGACCTTCCTACTCACGGCCTGCTGGCCATGAACCAGGTCGACCAGCTCAGTTTGCAGAACCGCCACGCCGAGGGCGGCCGCGCCGGCCAGGTCCTCAACACGATGATGAACCGGCTGAGTGACCGGCTCGCGGAGGGGGTGCAGGTGCCGGGCGAAAAGGGCGGCAGCGCCACTGGCTATCGCTGCCCCACCGACGGCAGCGGTCTGGAGGTGGTCGAGGGCGATCCGAGCCGCCATCGCTGCCGCAGCAATGGCGAGATATGGGGTCCGGACAACACGCCGCCGGACGTCTACGCCGCGATCATGGCGGCCTATCGAAGCCTGCTGCATGGTCGGTACGCGGTCGAAGCCTTCGAAATGGGCGTCGCCTACCAGCTCAGCGAAGACCAGGGCTATGCCGACCACGCCGGCGAGATCCTGCTTCAATACGCAGCCGCCTACCCGGGCTACCCGCTGTCCGGACTGCACGGCGAAACCGCCGAGCGCTCGGCCTCGCGCACCTTTGCCCAATCGCTGGATGAAGCGCGCTGGATCGTCGAGCTGGCGCGCGCCCTTGACCTGATCCGCGGCAGTGGGGCACTCGACAGCGCCGAGGAGCAACAGGTCATCGACGGCCTGATCCTGCCCAGCGCCGAACTCCTGGCCGCCAAGCGCCCCGAGTACGGCCTGCACAACATCCAGAGTTGGCACAACTCGGCGGTCTTCCTGACCAGTCTGCAAAGCGGCCGCTTCGACCTCGCGCGCGAGGCCGTGTATGGCGAGTTCGGGGTGCTCGACCAGCTCGAGCGCGGGCGCCGCGATGGCCTGTGGCAGGAGCTCTCCTTTGGCTACCACTTCTTCACCACCGAAGGAATGATGCCGCTGCTGCTGGGCTTGCGCCGCGCCAAGATCCAGGTCAACGAACAGCAGTTCCACGACATGCTGACCGCGCCCTACGCGATGGTGCTGCCGGATGGCTCGCTGCCGTCCTTCAACGACGGTTTCCCGCGCACCTACGGCAAGAACCTGATGGAGCTCTACGAACTGGCGGCAGGCCTGTTCAGCGACCCCGAGATCGCCGGCCCGCTGGCCGCTTTCGGCCGTGGCGATTCGGTCGGGGCGATCATCTACGGACCCAAGACCATTCCTATGGATGGCTGGCGGGACAAGCCCAGCGCCAACCTGGCCGACGCCGGCATGGCGGCGCTGCGCTCCGGACCGCCGCAGCAGCAGACCCTGGCCATGGTGGACTATGGTCCGCATGGTGGCGATCACGGCCACAACGACAAACTGGGATTGATGGTGTGGCTCAAGGGCCAGCCGCTGATCCAGGAAGCGGGTCACTTTGCCTACGTCGAGCCGTGGTACCGCGGCTGGTACAAACGCACCCTGGCGCACAGCACCGTGGTGCGCGATGGCCTGGACCAGGAAAAGCAGAGCCAGAGCAGCGCGGTGTTGCGCTTCGACCAGGATGCTGGAGCCACTACTTTGGTGGTGGAGAGCAGCGAAGCCTATCCCGATGCCAAGCTGCGGCGCCTGGTGCATACCACTCCGAACGGACGCGTGGCCGACATGTTCGAGGCGACCGACAGCGTGGAGCGCACCTGGGACTACGTGCTGCATGGGGTCGGCACGGCGAGTACCGAAGTCACCCTGGTGCCCACTCCGAGCGCGGGCTTCGGCGGCGCCTACAACTACCTCAGCGATATCCAGTACGGTGCCGTCGACGGCGACTTCCAGGTCGTCTTCCAGACTCCGACCGGACCCTACACAGTCACCCTAATGGGTGAGCCCGGCACCGTCATCGCCCTGGCTCAAGGGCGCGGCGGGCTGGAGAACAGCAAGCACCCGGTGCTGCTGGTGCGCCGGACCGGCAAGAGCGCCCTGTTCAGCGCGTTGCTGAGCGAGGGCAGCGGTTTGCCCGCTGGGCTGACGGTGAGCCTGGACGCGGTGGAGCGGGATCTGCTCCTCGAGGAGCCCGAGGCGGCGCAGGAAGTGCGCTTGTCCCTGGATTGAATGCGCAATCCTGGAATTGAGCCTGAATGCGGCTCAACCGGGGAACGGGGGCGTCCGACAAGAGTGCGGACGCCCCCGTTCGACTTTCAGCGAATGATTTCCCTGCTCCTGCCACTCACTCTCCTGGTCACCGCTAATCCCGGTGGCTCATCCGAATTTGAAATCAAGGTCCTCGGCCAGAACGGCAGTTCCCTCAACTTGCTGCTGGTCAATCCGAGCGACGACCTTGCCATCCTGGTGGTCCAGGACGGCGCGGAGGAATACCGCAGCCGGATTCCGGCCAAGGCCGAACACCGCCACACCCACAGCGTGGCGGCGCGCGGTCTGCCGCTGAGCCTGCGCAGCATCCGCCTTTCGATCGAGGTCGACGGAGTCGAACAGATACGTCTCGATACCGACGTGATCGACCCGGTCATTCTTCCCGACGAGTCATTGCTGTCCTTGCGGGGCGAGGAGATCGATGACCTCAGGGCGCGCTGGCAACAGGACCCGCGCGTTGCGGCAATCCTCGACCGCCTGGTGCGCCGCGCCGACAACCGTGCCAACCGCCACGCGGTGGTGCCGAATACCGGAGGGGCCTGGACCCAGCTGTACCGCTGTCCCGACACCGGGGTCATGTTGGAGATGGTCAACTACCACCTGCACCGCTCGCCAGCGACCGGCAAGACCTATTCCGGCTATCCCTATGACCACTGCGTCACCTCCTTCCGCCACAAGGGGCTCGGCAACCAGGCCTACGAACTGGCGCTGAGCTACCGCCTGACCGACGATCTGCGCTATGCCCAGCGCAGCCGCGACCTGCTGGTCGAATACGCGATGCGCTACCCCGGTTATCTGCTGCACGACCGCAACGGAGCGACCGGGTCGATGGCCGGCAAGGCCTTCGCCCAGACCCTGGACGAGGCGGTCTGGCTGATCGATCTGGCGCGCGCTTTCGATCTGCTGCGCGGTTCGTCGGTGCTCGATGCCAGCGATGAATTGTTGATCCGCGAAGGTCTGCTGCAGACCGGAGTGGATCTGTTGCAGGACAACGAGCTCGGGGTGCATAACATCCAGAATTGGCACAACGCCGCCATCCTGCTGGCCGGAATCCAGTGCGGAGACCTGGCTGCGGCGCGCAACGCGGTGTTCGGGCCCAGTGGCCTGGAGGCGCAGCTCGCCGGTGGCGTCGACAACGACGGCTTCTGGTTCGAGGGCTCGCCGGCGTATCACTTCTTCACCGTGCAGGCGATGCTGCACGCGGTGCAGCCGCTGAGTCGTGCCGGGATCGATGCCGACTGGTCGCCGATGAACGCGATGTTCGCGTCCGCGCTGGAACTGATCCAGCCAGATTCTTCGCTGCCGATGCTGAACGACGGCGGCCGCATCGAGTTCTACAGCCTCACCGACGAATACGAGGAGGCGATGGTCTTCTTCTCGACCAACCCGCGCATCGATGATCTGATCACCGTGTTCGGCCGCAGCCAGGAGCTGAACAGCGTGCTGTACGGGCCGGAGGATGATCCCGGCGAAGATTGGCAGGACGTGAAGAGCGTCAACTTCGCCCAGGCCGGGATCGGTGCGCTGCGCGCAGGACCCTACTACCAACGCAGCATGGCTGTGCTGGATTACGGCCCGCACGGAGGTCACCACGGGCACCGCGACAAGCTCGGTCTGACCCTGTGGATGCAAGGCTCCAAGTCGCTCCGCGAAGCCGGCGCGGACGGCTACGGCACCGCGGTGTCGGGAGAGTTCTTCCCGAGCACGCTGGCCCACAGCACCGTGGTCGTGGACGGTCTGGACCAGCAGGAAAGCCGCGGCGCGCTGGGCTACTTCGTGCGCGACGCCGATGGCAGCACCCTGACCGCTTCCGCCGATGCAGCCTATCCCGGCGTGGCCCAGCGGCGTTTGGTCCACCTCACCGCGGAGGGGCACCTGGCCGACATGTTCGAGGTGGTTGCGAACGAGTCGCGCACCTTCGACTACGTCCTGCACGGAGATGGCAGCGCCACCACCAGCCTGACCCTGAGTCCGTTGAGTGCTGGTTTCGGCGGCGCCTATGGACACCTCAGTCAGGTTCAAGGAGCCCAGGTCGACGGCGACTTCGAAGTCACCTTCGTGGCCGAGGACGGCAGCGAATCCACCGTCTGGGTGGCGGGGGAGCCGGGTACCCAGGTGCTGTTGGCGGTGGCCCCTGGATTCCCCATCGCTTCGTCCCACCCGGTCCTGATCGTGCGCCGCAGCGGCACTCGCGCGGTGTTCGCAAGTGCCGTGACCGAAGGAGCTTCGCTCGCGACGGGCGTGGTGCTCAGCCTCGAGGACGACGGCTCCGATCCGGAGCTCCATTTGAGTCGCCCAGGGGTTGAAGGAAAAACGATTCTCAAGTACTAGCCCCAAAAGGGCTGTTCTTGATTTGGGAATTTCTAATTACCCTAAAAAAAAAGGGCAAAGAAGCGGTCGAATTCGATTCGGATGGCATTGTGAAAGAAACCTGGGATATTGTGCCCGTCGGGCCTCTCTCCCCCGCGGGTCCCGGGTCTCACCTCCGTCACGATCCTCCCCATGTTTGCCACCGTGAGCCTGCTCCTCGGTGCTGCCCTCGCTGCAGGGCCGCCCCAGGACACCATTCTTGACATCCAGCAGGTCGGAAACCGGCTGGAAATCCTGGTAACCAATCCCGATCGGGACCTCGGCGAGCTGTGGATCCGCCAAGGGGGGATCAACCACGGGCCGATCCGGCTGGCCCAGGGTGAGAACCGCTACTCCTACGACATCCTGCGCCAAGGCCAGGCCCTGGCCCAGCGCTGGGTCACCGTAAAGCAGTTCAACGCCAACCAGGAGAAGATCGACCACGAGGTCTTCATCGCCATCGAGCCGTGGGACGCCCCCGCGCACCCGGTCCTGGCGCTCACTCCCGCAGACGTCCGCCTGGTCGTCAAGCGTTACTACAAAGAGCAGCGTGCCGGGGTGGTGCTGCAGGAGGTCATCGACGAGTCCTATGACAAGCTGCTGTCGGGGGTCTACATTCCTGCTGAGGGTGGCACCTGGACCCAGGACTACCGCTGCCCCGATCATCGCGTCTTCCTGCAACTCGACGCACCCACGGTGCACCGCTGCCCGGTCGACGACAAGATCTGGAGCGGCCAGGTCTTCGACCGTGCCGGTGCCGTGTTCATCCATAAGGACCTCGGCGTCGAAGCCCTGAAGGCCGGTCTTTCCTACCAGATCACCCAGGATCCGGCTTTTGCCAACCGGGTCCACGACATCCTCATCGGTTACGCCCAGCAATACGAGGGTTACGAGGAGCACGACCGCGAGGGCAACCCCTCCACCAATGGCGGCAAGGCCTTCGGGCAGTCGCTCGACGAGGCGGTATGGCTGGTCGACCTGCTGCGTGGTTACGACCTGGTACGCGGGTCGGGTGCCTTGAGCGCCGCCGAAGAAGTGGTGGTCAAGGAACAGCTGTTCCGGCCAGCGATGGAGTTGATCCAAGGCACCACATACGGCATCCACAACATCCAGGTGTGGCACAACACCGCCGTGTTCATGGCGGCGCTCTACCTCGGCGAGCCGGTGTCGGCCCAAGAGGCCTGGCAGGGTCCGCTCGGGCTCGGCCAGCAGCTGGCCCAGGGCGTCAAGAACGACGGCCTGTGGCACGAAGGCAGCTTCGGCTATCACTTCTTCACCTTCCGCGGCATGCTGCCCATGTTGCAGGCATTGAGCCGCCTCGGGCTTGCCGGGGTGGGCGACATTTCCGCTCTCGAGCGCATGCTGCTGATGCCGTTGAGCATGAATCTCCCCGACGGCACCCTGCCCCAGGTCAACGACGGCACGGTCGAAGACTTCACCGAGGGGCTGCGCAACGACTATGAGCAGGCCCTCGGCTTCTTCAAGTCGCCGGAGCTGGTCACGCCGTTGGTGCTGTACGGTCGCGGGCGCTCCTTCCAGTCGGTGATCTACGGCCTCGCCGACCTGCCCTTCCAGGACTGGTACGACCCACCCTCGATCAACTTCCAGGACTCCGGTCTGACCGCGCTGCGCAATGGGCCTACGGACTACCGCTCTACCGGCATCCTCGACTATGGCGCCCACGGTGGTGCCCACGGCCACCTCGACAAGCTCGGGGTCATGCTCTGGCACCGCCAGCGTCCGGCGGTGATCGAGTCGGGTGCGGTCGGTTTCGGCACCACCGAAGCCGAGGGTTATTTCCGTCGCACGCTGGCCCACAGCACCGTGGTCATCGACGGTCAGGACCAGGCCGAGTGTACCGGCCAGCTGGAGTACTTCGGCACCCAGGGCGAGAACTCGCTGATCCTGGCCTCTGCCAACGACGCCTACCCTGGCACCCTCCTGCGCCGTCAGATCCTGCTTTCGAGTACCGGCCACCTCGCCGACGGGTTCCTGGTCGAGGCACCTCAGACTTCGACGATCGACTACGTCCTGCACGGCACCGGTTCGATCGAGCTCAACATTCCGCTGGTCGACGGCAATACCGGCTTCACCGGCGCCTATGAGTACCTCACCGGTGTACGGCGAGGGACGACCGATGGCCGCTTCCGGGCGACCTTCAAGGGCCCCGAAGGCGATCTGGTGCTGGACTTCACCGATTCTCCTGGCACCGAGGTCTTCGTCGCCGAAGCGCCGGTTGCCCCGCTCGGATCGACCCACCCTGTCCTGATCGTGCGCCGCACCACCGACCGCACCGTCTTCTCGATGACGGTCACCGAATCCGGCAGCATGGTCGACGGCTTCCGCTCCTTCGCCGACGAAGATTCTGCCGACCCCGCGATGGTGGTCCACATCGACGAAGGCCCCACGGTCCGCCTGCCCTTCTATCGTTAACCCGGGCATCTCCCCTCCAAGATCGGTTCATTGCCCAAGCGGCAATTAGGGAATAGGAAAGGGCCGCGCAGGAAACCTGCGCGGCCCTTTTTCAATTCCGCTGACGCTCAGTCGCGACCGGCGAAAATCCGCACCAGGTGCATGAACATAATCACCACGTCGAGGAAGATCGCCAAGGCTGCCGAAGCCGCCATGTTGGCCGGGTAGCGATGAAGGATATTGGAAGTGTCGTAGAGCATGAACCCAGCCAGGAGGACCACCCATGCGATTGAGTAGCCAATGCCAATGCCGTTCATGACTCCAAACATGGACAACAAAGCGATGCCAATCAAGAGCCACGCTCCGGTCATCAACATACCACCAAGGAAGGAGAAATCCTTTTTGCTGATAAAGACGTAGCTAGTTAAACCGCCGAAGACAATTGCCGTGAGGGCCCCAGCCTGCAACAGAGGTCCGGAGCCAACCGTTGCTGCGACCATTCCCAGCATGGGTCCGAACCAACCGCCCACCAGGACCGCATAAACTCCCAGCGCGATCAAATTGAGAGGCCAGCGTGAGGCTGCCAATCGGGTGAACACAAAAAACATCCCAATCCAGAGCACGAGCGAGCCGATGCCGCCGAGTTTGTGGAAGATGGTGTCCGTCACGCCGGCCTCGACCTTGCCGATAAACCACTCGGCCGTGAAGTAGGCCGAGAAGGTGAACAGCACCAGGGCCAGCGAAAACAGCGAATAGACCTTGCGGATGAAGGCCTTGCGCACGCCGAGTTCGGCCTGGGCGACGGGGACTTCGCCGGCACGGCCGCGGAAGGGCTGCGCGCCAAACACGCCAGTAGTGGATCTTGCCATGGGGGCGATTCTAACCCCGCCGATCTGGCCGGCGAACGGGTTCGTGGATCTCGGCGCCGCTGGCCGGAGAACGGGCTAGTGGGTTTCGACCTCAGGATCGCCGAGCAAGGACGGGCGCAGGACCCGCGGCCAGGCCCATTTCAGCGCCACTCCACCGATCAGGGTGAGGGCGGCGTAGTTCAGCAGCGGCCGGCCCAGCATCCACGCGCCGATCAGGAAAACCAGGCCGT
>JAJFFB010000149.1 GCA_021776925.1 Planctomycetota bacterium
GCGGATGGTTACACCACGAGGCCGTCGACCAGATGCACCGCGTGGATCCAGCCGCCGCCGAGCAGGCGGTCGTCGCGGTAGACGGCCAGGCCCTGGCCGGGATTGACGCTGGCGGCGGGATCGGTGAAGCGAACCTCGACCTCGCCCGGCGCCACGCAGCGCAGCTGACCGGGTTGGCCGCCGGGGGAGCTGCGGAACTGGATCTGCACGTCATTCCATTCCTCGTCCACGGCGAGGGAGGTGCCGAAGGTGCGGAATTCGCGCGCGCTCAGCCGGGCGCAGCCGGTGGCCTCGCGTGGACCGACGCGCACGTCGCCGCTGTCGGCGTCGATGTCGAGGACGTACATCGGCTGGGTCGAAGCGAAACCCAGTCCGCGGCGCTGGCCGCGGGTGAAACCCATATGTCCCTGGTGGGTGGCGAGCACCTTGCCGTCGCGGTCAATCAGGCGCCCGGGCTTGCCCAGACCGCCTTCGTCGCGCAGCACGTCGCGGTAGTCGCCGCTGGGTACGAAGCAGATCTCCTGGCTGTCGGGCTTGGCGAACACCGGCAGACCTGAGGCTTCGGCCATCGCGCGGGTGCGGTCTTTCTGTAGGCCGCCGAGTGGCAGCAGGGTGCGCTCGAGGATCGCCGGGGCGACTGGAAAGAGTACGTAGGACTGATCCTTGCGCGGGTCGGCGCCGCGGCGCAATTCGACCCCGTCGGGCCCCTGGCTCAGTTGAGCGTAGTGGCCGGTAGCAAGGTACTCGGCTCCGACGGCATCGGCGAAGGCGGCCAGCGCGCCGAACTTGATGTCGCGATTGCACACCGCGCATGGGTTGGGGGTACGGCCGTGGGCGTATTCGTCGCGGAAGTAGCTGCGCACCGAACGGAATTCCTTTTCCATGTCCAAGGCATGGAATGGAATGCCGAGGATGTCGGCGACGCGGGCAGCGTCGCGCGCGTCCTCGACCGAGCAGCAGCCCTGTTTGGGCCGGTCGAGCTGCTCGGGGGCCTCGACGCCGTTGCGTAGGAAGACCCCAAACACTTCGTAGCCCTGCTCCAGCAGCAGATGGGCAGCGACGCTGGAATCCACCCCTCCACTGAGGGCGGCAAGGACACGGGTTGGGGACATGCGATCGGGCAGGGGCGGTAGAATGCTGCGCCGATTATCGCGCATTTCCCGCGCGAGGGCCCAGCGATGAACACCGAATTCATTCTCGTCCGCCAAGAAGGCGGATTCGCCCCGGCGTCCACCCAGGACGCGGGCTCCCCCGGAGCCCAGAACGGCGCCGGCGACGGCACCACCGGCACCGCCAACCAGACCGCACCTTCGCCCGGGGGCGGCGGTGGCTGGATGATCCTGGTGCTGATGTTCGTGTTCGTGTATTTCTTCCTGATCCGCCCGGAACGGAAGAGACAGCGCGCCGCCGCCGAATTGCGTTCGGCGCTGAAGAAGGGTGACAAGGTGGTCACCGCCGGCGGCATGCACGCCTCGGTCGCCGCGCTCGACGATCACACCGTGACCCTCAAGGTCGACGATGGCACGCGGATCAAGTTTGACCGTAACTCGATCGTGCGCGTCGCGTCTGATCCTAAGGAGAAGGCGGAAGAAGCGGTCAAGAGCTGATCCCGGTCCGCCGCTGCGAGTGGATTCACGAAGCGAAACCGGAGCCCGGGCGGAAGACTACGTCGCGGGCCAGCTTGAGCAGCGCGGGTGGCTGCTGCACGGGCGCAACCTGCGCACCCCCTACGCCGAAGTCGACCTGCTCGCGAGCAGTGACGGCGCGCCACCGTCGCTGGTGGTGGTCGAGGTCAAGGCCCGCCATCCACTGGCGTGGCTGCGTGGCGAGGAGCTCCTGCGTCCGCGCCAACGCGCGCGCCTGGGCCGCGCGCTGCTGTGGCTGGTGCGGCATCACCACTGGGGTGGCCCGCGCCGCGTGGATCTGGCTTGCGTCGAAATGCTCGATGGCCAGGCCTGTGGCTGGCGCCTAATCGAGGGGGTGCTGCGCGCCGGCTGATTCCTGATCCGCCAGGGGCGGCGTGGCGCCTGCATCCTGATCGAGCGGGCTCATCTTTTCCAGCAGCTGCAAACAGGCATCGGCGGGCAGCAGCTCGACTCCTCTGCTGGCCGCAAGTGCCTGGGCAAGTTCGGCGATCTGGCGGTCGCTGCGCGCGCGCCAGCGCGCCGCGGGTGGCCAGCCCTGCGCTGCGGCCAGCCGGTATAAGTCCTTGAGCAGGCGCCGATAGGGTCGATGGTAAGGCGCGGTGGGATCGGCGGCGGCGTCGAGCACGTGGGCCAGATTCCAGCGTGCGGCATGGCCGCTGGCCAACGCGCGCAGCTGGGCTCGGTACTCCCACTCCCCCAGGGCCATGCCGTCTCGCCACCACGACTGCCAGGCCATCCAGCCCGCCCGCAACCACGAGGCGCGCCCCTCGATCAGCGGCAGGGTATCGGGCAGGTGTCCGCTCTCGTGCATCAGCAGCGCCCGCCATTCCAGCTCGCGGGCGGCTTCGCCGTCGCCCAGGGCGGCGGCGCGCAGATGCAGAGCCAGTTCCCAGTCTTCGGCCAGCTCTTCGCCATGGGACGGGGGTGTGGGCGGAAGAGCATCCGCTGCCACCCACGCCGGGGTTGCCGGATCGAGCCGGGCGACGGCGTAATCCAACGTCTCGGCGATGCGTGCGGTGAGATCCCGGCGCACGTAGAAACCGCGAAACACCGCGCCGCCGAGCATCGGGTTCGGCTGCGGGGATCGCACCGAAGCACAGGCCACGATCCAGATCGGGGAAGCGGCGCCGGGCCATTCCATCTGCACCGCCTCGGCCTGATCGAGCACCAGCAGTTCGAGGCCGTTGAGGGCGCTGCGCCCGAGCAGCAGCCAGTGGCCCGAGGCGCTCAGCCCGTCGAGTGCCGCGCTGCTGCCGGGTTCCGGCCGCAGCACTTCGGCGAGCCCCCAGGGCAAGCGCAGGCGCGGGCTCGCCGTCCAGTCCTGCGGCAGTTCGAGGATTGCAGACCAGCGCTCCAACTGCACCAGCAGGGTGTCCAGCCCGGCTTCGGGGTGGGCGCGCAATTCGGCAACCAGACGCTGCAGGAGCGCATCGCGCTGCTGATCGAGATCGGCCGAGCGCGCGTTGTGCAAGGCCAGTTCGGCCATTGCTCGTTGTGCCAGTGGCAGATTGTCGGCGGCCCGCGCCAGGCGTGCGACTTCCTCAAGGGCGGCGGGAGCATGGCTCTCGAAGGCGTCTTTCAACAGGCTCAGCCAGGGTTCCTCGCGCTGCTCGGCGGCGGCCTGACGCGCCGCGAGGAGGTGCGCGAACTCGGCCGCGTCCGGCCACTCGGGGGCGGCGCGCAGATGCCGACTGGCGCGCCCCCACTGGCTCAGGTTCTGGTTGGAACCGGCGGCGCCGAGGCGGATCCAGGCGTGCCCCGGCCACCGCCGCACCAGACCCTCGAAGGTGGCCAGCAGGCGCTCCGGATCGGCGAGCAGGCGCGCCTGCAGATAGGCCAGGTCGGGATTGTCCGGCTGCTCCGCCAGCCAGCCGGCGACCTGCTGGTAGAGCTGGCCGCGCCGGCCGCGGCGCAGGTGGAAGGACTGCCGGTAGCGCTCGCCCTCTACGCTGCCCAGGGCCTGCCAGCCGTTGTCTTCGAGCAGCTGCTCGTAGGAGTCTGCAGCCAGGTCCTCATATTGGGCGCGCCACAGGATGGCGGCGTCGAGATCGGTCGGCGGCGGCAGCAGGGGTGATGCGGCGCAAGCGGTGCACAGGCCCAGTGCCAGGGCGAAGGCCTGCAACCGCGCGCCGGCAGGACTGTGCGGCGAGACGGTGCAGCGGGAATAGCTTCCGGAGCGCAGGCTCACCGAGGCCCTCCGACGAGGAGGAAGGCGCGTCGCAGGTCGTCACCGAGATCGGCGCGCTCTTCGTGGGCCAGCTTCCAGCCGTGCGCCGGGTCCTCACACGAGGGTCCGAGCAAGGCAGCGTGGCGGCCGCCGAGCAGCAGTGGCGCCTCGTAACGCACCACCGCGGAGGCTGCGCCCGCGGCGAGCAGCGCGCCGTGCAGACGCGGGCCGCCCTCGACCAGGACGCGCCGCACCTGATGCTGGCTGCGCAGTTCCTGCAGGGCGGCTTGCAGGTCGACGCCGCCGTCGGGCCCCGGCGGCAAGGCCAGTACGGGATCCCCCGCCGGAGCCGGGCGCGCATCTTCCTGCGCCACCAACCACAGGCGCGGACCGGTAGCGGCAAGCAGGCGCGCGCCATCGAGGTCGCCCGACGGCAGGCCGGCAATGACGCGCAAGGGTTGCAGTACTTCTGCGCCGGTGCCCGGATCGGGGGCTGGCTGCGGGCGCGCGCTCAATTCGGCGTCGTCCATTTCGACGGTGACGCGTCCGGCGAGCACGGCGTCGGAAAGGGCGCGCAGGGCGTGCACTTCGGCGCGCGATTGCGAGCCGGAGATCCATTGGCTGGAGCCGTCGTCGGTGGCGGTCTTGCCGTCGAAGCTGGCGGCCCACTTGAGCACCACGAAGGGCAGCTGGGGCCGGGCCAGCGCGCCGAGGAAGGCCGGATTCTGCTCGGCGAAGCGCTGCTGCCAGGCGTCGCCGCCGAGTTCGACGGTGATGCCGGCCTGGCGCAATTGCTGCAGTCCGGCAGCGGCGTGGCGCGGGTCCGGATCGACCGCGCCGACCAGCAGGTGTTCGACCCCGGCGTCTGCGATCAGGCGGGTGCAGGCGGGCCGGCGCTTGCCGGCGCCAGTGGCAGAACAGGGCTCGAGGCTGATCACCATCTGGTCGACCACGCCGCGCAGAGGTTGGTTGGCGGCCTCGTTCCAGGCACCGGCGTCGCGCAGCGCGGCCTCTTCGGCGTGGGGCCCGCCGAGCCGCAGGTGGGCGCCGCGTCCGACCACGTGTCCTTGGCGCAGAGCGAGCGCGCCGACGCGCGGGTTGGGCGCGGTCCACAACCACTCGGCTTCGTCGGCCAGATGAAAGGCCTTTTCCAGCAGGTGGCCGGCGCGCGTGGCCAGGGTCATGCTCAGACCAGGAAGGCGGCGGTGGAAGGATCGGCGGCCACCACCTGCGGAGGCGGCGGGCCAGGGGCCAGGGCCAGCGGCCGCGGCGGGCCAAGCGCCAACGCCTGCAGACCGCGCCGCCCGGGGGCCTGCAGGTGCACCGGCAGCAGCTGTCCGGCCTGATAGCCGGCGGCGCCGGCGACGCTGCACGGGTGGCCGTTGTGGCTGCGCCCGGACCAGGCGTCTGGCTGGTCACGATCGGGCTGCTCCAGCAGCATGCGCGAGTCGGTGCCGACGAAACGCGCCGAACGCTGCCGCGCGATGCGCCGCTGCAGTTCCAGCAGGCGTTGATTGCGCTCCTTTTTGGTCGCGGCAGGTACGTCGTCGTCGAGGGCGTAGGCGCTGGTGCCGGGCCGCGGCGAGTATTGGAAGACAAAGCTGTGCAGGAAGCCGATCTCTTGCATCAGACGCTCGGAATCGGCGAATTCCGCGTCGCTTTCGCCGGGGAAACCGACGATCCAGTCGGAGACCAGTTCCAGGTCGGGCATCTCCTGCTTAAGGAGGTCGATGCGTTTGCGGTAGAGGCCTGTGTCGTAGCCACGCTTCATGCGCTTGAGCACGCTGTCGCTGCCGGACTGCAGCGGGATCGGCAGCAGGCGCAGGAACTGCGGCGAACGCGCCATCGCGCGGGCGAGTTCAGAGTCGACGTAACTAGGGTGAAGGGTGATCAGGCGCACGCGCAGCAGCGCCTCGAGTTCGGCCAGCTGGTCGAGCAGGCGCCCCAGGCTGGGGCGGCCGTCACGCGGCAGGTCGCGGCCGTAGGCGTCGATGGTCTGGCCGAGCAGGTTGACCTCGGTGACGCCGTGATCGACCAGCCGCCGCACCTCGTCGACGATCTCTTGCGGTGGCCGGCTGGCGACGCGGCCGCGGACGCTGGGCACGATGCAATAAGTGCAGTTGAGGTCGCAGCCGCGCATCACCGCGACGTGCGCGCTCCAGCTGTGCGGACGCCCGGCCAGATCGCGCAGCGGCTGGTCGACCGCGGCCCTCGCTGCGCCGACCTCGAGCACGCGTTCCTCGCCGCCGCGCACGCGGTCGACGAAAGACGGCAGATGCGGGAAGTGGCGCGAGCCGCAGACGATGTCGACGTGCGGCTCGCGCTCGAACAGCTCAAGGCCTTCGCGGTCAGCCATGCAGCCGACCACGCCGACGATCACACCCGGATCGCTGCGCTTGCGCCGGCGCAGTTCGCCGAGCAGGCCGTGGACGCGCTCCTCGGCGTGCTCGCGTACCGAGCAGGTGTGGAATAGGACCACGTCGGCGCCGTCGGGATCGGCGGCCTCGCGATAGCCGCGGCGCACGAAGGCAGCGCGGATCAGCTCGCCGTCGTAGAAGTTCATCTGACAGCCGAACACCCGCAGATGGAAGCTGCGGGTGCGGTCGTGCGCAGGGACTGCGGAGGGATTCGGGGCCGCTTCGGCCATGTTGGGGCTAGTTGGTGCTGACGGAGCGGAGTTGCTCGATCGGGGAGCCGGCACCGACCGGGATCAGACCATTTTTCACGTCGTCTTCGGTCAGGATGCCGTCGTCAATCAGGTTCTGGATGTTGAGCTCATGGGGCTCACCATCCGCAGTTATATAGACGATGCTATTGCGATGGGCGAAGGTCGAATTGGCAATGATGGTGACCTTGCTGGGTGCGTTGTTGAGCATCCGCCGCAAGTTGGGATCACCCTCCGGATCGAAGGCGGCATAGTTGATGTGATCCGCTCCGATCGCGTCCCAGTCTGTGAGGTATTCAAGCACGTCCATATCCGGGTCAACCCCTTGGATGGCGGCGTAGGTGCTGAAGGGTTCGCCGGCGGAAAAAAAGCGCTTGGCGTTTTTCTCCGAGCGTTCCATGGTGCTGTCCTTCCACAAGCGCAGAATGAAGCGCTGGCCGCTTTCGCGTGGCCATGCATGGTTATTGCTGCTCTTGTAAACGGTCAGCCATTGGTACAGCTCGCGCATGTTGCCCTGCTCAGCGGTGACCTTGGCGCGCGCCATCGCGTCCATGATGTTGGGCACCAGGAAGGCCGCCAGCAGGCCAATGATGGAGATCACCACCATCATCTCGAGCAGGGTGAAGCCGGCGCGCGCGGCGCGTAGCGGGGCTTGGAGGATGCGCGAGGTCGTTTTCATCGTTCAGGTTCCTTGCGAGTAGTCGGTCGCGTAGAGGACTTGATCTTCGGTCAGCTGGTCGAGCCCGATGCCCATCGCCTCGAGTTTGATGCGGGCGATTTCCTGGTCCAGTTCCTCGGGCAGTTCATGCACGCCGTTGGCCAGATCCTTGCCCTCGCGGGCCAGCATCATCATGGCCTGGAACTGATTGGCGAAACTCATGTCCATGACTTCGGAGGGATGGCCTTCGGCGGCGGCCAGATTGACCAGCCGGCCCTCGGCCAGCAGGTAGATCCGCCGCCCGTCGGCGAGGGTGTGCTCAACGCAGTTATCGCGCAGGGTGCGCTTGGAAACGGTCATTTCGTTCAAATCGGTCAGATTGATCTCGCAATCATAATGGCCGGTGTTGCTGACGATGGCGCCGTCCTTCATGGTCTCGAAGTGGCGCTTGACCAGAATGTCCTTCATGCCGGTGGCGGTGAGGAAGATGTCGCCGACCTTGGCGGCCTCGTCCATGGGCATGACCTGGACCCCCTCGAGCAGGGCCTTCAGCGCCGCGGTCGCCTTGACCTCGGTGGCGATGACGTGGGCGCCGGCGCCCTTGGCGCGCATCGCGCAGCCTTTGCCGCAGTGGCCATAGCCGGCGACGACGAAGTTCTTGCCGGCGAACAGCACCGAGGTGGCGCGCAGGATGCCGTCGAGCGACGACTGGCCGGTGCCGTAGACGTTGTCGAAGTCCCACTTGGTCTCGGCGTCGTTGACCGCGATCACCGGGTAGGCGAGCTTGCCGTCGTCGGCCATCGCGCGCAGGCGGTGGACGCCGGTGGTGGTCTCTTCGGAACCGCCGATGATGTCCTCGAACAGTCCCGGGTGCTTGGCGTGGACGCGGAAGATCAGGTCGGCGCCGTCGTCGAGGGTCAGCGTCGGGCGGAAGTCGAGAGTACGGTCGATCGACCAGTAGAAGGCGTCGACGTCCTGGCCGTACCAGGCGTAGATGCGGATGTCTTCTTCGGCCAGCGCAGCAGCCACCGCGTCGTTGGTCGACAGCGGGTTGCAGCCGCTCCAGGCGACCTCGGCGCCGGCCGCCTTGAGGGTGCGGATCAGGACCGCTGTCTCTTTGGTCACGTGCAGGCAACCGGCGATGCGTTGCCCGGCGAGCGGCTGTTCCTGGGCGAATTTCTCGCGCAGTGACATCAGCACCGGCATGCGGCTCTCGGCCCAGTCGATCAGGCGGCGGCCTTCGTCGGCGAGGTCAAGGTCGGCGACCTTGAAGGGGGTTTCGGTTGTTGTGGACATGGTGCTAGACAGACGATCAGGCGGAGGCCCCGGCGCAGTGAAGGGCTTGGAGTTCCTCGACCAGGTCGAGTGATTCCCACGGAAACAGGTCGCGGCCGAAATGGCCGTGGTAGGCGGTCTGGCGGTAGGTCCAGCCGTGGGCCGGATCCTGGTAACCGCTGGGGGTCTGTAGGCCGAGACGGCCGATGATCCAATCGGGAGTCAGCGGCGCGTGGCCCTGCCAGCTATGCAGGTGGCGCAGGTGATTCTCGATGGTGCCGTCGTCGATGCCTGCTGCGGTGCTGCCGAAGGTCTCGACGCGCAACGACAGCGGCTCGGCCACCCCGATGGCGTAGGCCAGCTGCACCTCGCAGCGTTCGGCCCAGCCGGCTTCGACCACGTTCTTGGCCAGCCAGCGCGCGGCGTAGGCGGCGGAGCGGTCGACCTTGGTGGCGTCTTTGCCGGAAAAGGCCCCGCCGCCGTGGCGCGCATAGCCACCGTAGGTGTCGACGATGATCTTGCGCCCGGTCAGGCCGGCGTCGCCGTGCGGGCCGCCGATGACGAACTTGCCGGTCGGATTGATGTGGAAGGCGGTGTCGGCGGAAAGGTATGCGGCGGGCAGCACCGCGCGAATGAGGTGCTCCTCGACCTCGGCGCGGATCTGTTCGATCGCCATGTCCTCGGTCTGCGTCGACAACACCACCGCCGCCACCGCGACCGGTTTCACCCCGTGGTACTCAAAGGTGACCTGGGCCTTGGCATCGGGGCGCAGCCACGGCATTTCGCCGCTGGCGCGCAGTTCGGCCTGGCGCTCGACCAGGCGGTGGGCCCAGTGGATCGGCGCCGGCATCAGCGTTTCGGTTTCGCGGCAGGCGTAGCCGAACATCATGCCCTGGTCGCCGGCACCGATGCTGCTCTCGGCCTTGGCCTCGCTGTCGGCATCGACGCCGATGGCGATGTCGGCGGACTGCCCGTGGATCAGCGAATGCACTCCGCAGCCGTCGGCCTCGAAGCCCATGCCGGCGTGTACGTAACCAATTTCGCGCAGCACCGTGCGCACTTCTTGTTGCACGTCGACCCAGGCTTTGGTGCGGATCTCGCCGCCGACGATGACCGTGCCGGTGGTGACGAAGGTCTCGCAGGCGACGCGCGAGCTGGAATCCTCGCGCAGGCAGGCGTCGACGATGGCGTCACTGATCTGGTCGGCCACCTTGTCCGGGTGACCCATCGAGACCGACTCGGAGGTAAAGAGTTTTCTTTCCATCTAAACGGGGGGAGTCTTGCCTTGGGGCTGGAACATACCGGCCTGGTCGAGGGCGGCAAAAGTACGGAGGGTTGCGCCTCGCTGGGAATCGAGGGCGGCGCGAGAGGCCGCACCAGCGTCTTGGGCGCAAGAAGGATCCTGCAACCAGGTGCACAAGGATTCTAACAAAGTAGGGACATCCGCTGCACGCACCAGGCCGCCGGCTGCAGCCAGCAACTCGACTTCCTCGCTGAAGTTCTCTACGTGAGGGCCGACCACAACCGGTAAGCCGAAGGCGGCGGGTTCGAGTACGTTCTGGCCACCGTGCTCGATCATCGAACCACCGACGAAAGCGGCCCGGGCCACCGCATAGATCGCCTCCAGCTCACCGAAGGTGTCGACGATCATGACCGCACCAGGCGGCAAGGGTCGCTCTTCGGAGCACTGGCTGCGCAATAGCAGGGGGCGCGGGGTGATCCGCGGCGCGAGTCCCTGAGCCAGCCGTGCAGCCCTGCGCGGGTGGCGCGGCACCACCAGGACGTGGGCCGCGGCGGGCAATTGCTGACACAGATTGGGCAGCAGCAGCAACTCCTCGGGTTCGTGGGTCGAGGCCAGCACCAGCGCCGGGCGCCCCTCCATCCAGGTCGACCACGGCGCGCTTGGCGAGCCGCCGCCGACCGGCAGGCTGTCGTATTTGAGATTGCCGGTAACGGTCACGGTCTCGGGGGGCACGTTGAGGACCCGAAAGCGTTCGGCGTAACGGCGGTTCTGCACGCAATAGAGGCGGATGCGGTCAAATTGCGGCAGAAGCCTCAGCACTCGCCGGTAACCGCCCATCGAGCGTTCGGTGATGCGGCCGTTGACGATCGCGACCGGGATCGAGGCGCGCGAACACGCGCGCAGGAAGTTGGGCCAGATCTCCAACTCGGCCAGGATCACCGAGGTCGGCTTGACGCGCTCGAGGAAGCGTCGGCTGGCGCCAGAGAAGTCGAGCGGAAAATGCACCGTGGTCAATTCGGGGAAGGCGGCAGCGGCGGTGTCCAGCCCTGAGGGCGTGGTACTTGATACCACGATCTCGACCTCAGGGAGTTCGCTGGCAAGATGGCGGACCAAGGGCCGCAGCGCTTTGATCTCACCCACCGAGACGCCGTGCAGCAGGATGCGTTGGCACTCTCCGCCGCGCGTTGCAACGAAACCGAGCCGCCCCGGCAGGCTGCGGCGGAAGGCCGGATCACTGAGGATGCGCCACAGCAGCCACGGCGTGAGCAACAGGCTGGCCAGGCGCAGAGCGAGGTCGTAGAGCAGATAGATCCACGGTCGTCGCTCGCTCATTGCGGCTCGACCCTGTCAGGCACGGCCGTGGCACTGCTTGAACTTCTTGCCCGAACCACACGGACAAGGCTCGTTGCGCCCCACCTTGGGTGCGTTGCTGCGCTCCTCGGTGGCTTGCGGCGCCGCCGCCGGGGCGCTCTCTTCGCCAGTATCGGCTTCGGCAGCAGCGGCATCGGCCTTCGCCTGGGCCTGTTGCAGGGTCTGGGCGGTGCGCCGTTGACCGGTCGACGGCGCCGTGTAGCCAACCGCCACGCGTTGCGGGCGACGCACCGGTCCGCCGGTGACCGAGGCCGGGCCGGCGCTCATCGACGGGTGCAGCGCCTGCGCTCCTTCATAGACTCGGCCAAGCTGCTCGGTGTCGTCTTCCTGAATGCGGACGCGCAGGATGTAGTTGGAGACGTCGTCGGCGATGGTGAACAGGAGTTCCTGGAACCGCTCCAGCCCCTCGCGCTTGTATTCGGTCTTGGGATCGACCTGGGCGTATCCGCGCAGGCCGATGCCGGCGCGCAGGGCATCCATGGTATAGAGATGCTCCTTCCATTTGCTGTCGATGGAGTTGAGCATCAAGAAGCGCTCAAGCTCGCCCATAGTGTCGGGACCGAGGCGCTCGGCGCGCGCCTGATACAGCCCTTGGGCCTCGGCCATCAGCATCTCGGTGGCGGCATCGACGCCGGCTTCCTGCAGCTGTTCGGCGGTGACCTCGGAGTCCCATTTACGCTGCGCCCACAGCGCGATGGCCTCGAAGTCGGGTGCGACGTCGCGGCCGTCGCCGTAATAGGTCTGCACCGTGGCATCGGTGGCCTGCTCGAACATCATCAGGATCTTCTCGGACAGGTCTGCGGAGCCGAGGGCCTCTTGACGGTGCTCGTAGATGAGGTGGCGCTGCTTGTCCATCACCTCGTCGTACTCGAGCAGGTTCTTGCGCACCTCGAAGTGGTAGTTCTCGACCTTTTTCTGCGCTTTCTCGATCGCGCGCGAGACCATCTTCGACTCGACCGGCTCGCCCCCCCCCATGCCCGCGCGGCTGAGGAAGTTCTTGACCCAGTCGCGGTAGAAGCGCCGCATCAGCGCGTCGTCGAGAGACAGGAAGAAACGCGTTCTGCCCGCGTCGCCCTGGCGTCCGGCGCGGCCGCGCAGCTGGTTGTCGATGCGCCGCGCTTCGTGGCGTTCGGTGCCGAGCACGTAAAGCCCGCCGGCTTCGAGGACTTCCTCGCGCTCACCCTGGCACTGCGTTTCGATTTCCTGGCGTAACGCTGCGACCGCCTCGGAGTCGGCCTCGGGGTTGATTTTGCGCCGCGCCATCTCGGTGCGCAGCAGACCCTCGAGGTTGCCGCCGAGGACGATGTCGGTGCCACGGCCGGCCATGTTGGTGGCCACGGTGACCGCGCCCTTGCGCCCGGCCTGGGCGATGATGTCGGCCTCGCGCTCGTGCTGCTTGGCGTTCAGCACCTCGTGGCGCACGCCGCGCCGCTTGAGCGCGTTGGCGAGCATTTCCGAGGTCTCAATGCTGGTGGTTCCGACCAGCATCGGCTGGCCGGCGGCGTGGACCGTTGAGATCTCTTCGGCGATCGCCTTCCACTTGTCTTTTTCCTCGAGGTAGATGACGTCGGGCAGGTCCTTGCGCGTGATCGGCCGGTTGGTCGGAATCGCAACCACGTCGAGGTCATAGATGTTGGCAAACTCCCCCGCCTCGGTCAGCGCGGTGCCGGTCATGCCGGCGAGCTTGTTGAACATGCGGAAGTAGTTCTGGAAGGTGATCGTGGCGAGCGTCTGGTTCTCGGCGCGCGGGCGTAGGCCCTCTTTGGCCTCGACCGCCTGGTGCAGGCCGTCGCCCCAGCGGCGCCCTTCCATCAGGCGCCCGGTGAACTCGTCGACGATGACGATCTTGCCGTCCTTGACCACGTAATCGACGTCGTGCTGGTACAGGTGCAGCGCGCGCAGGCACTGCTCGAGCACGTGCGGCCACTCCATGTGCTGCGGGCTGGAGTAGAAGTCCTCGATCTTGAGGATGCCCTGCGCGGTAACGATGCCGTCCTCGGTCAAGATCGCCTGCTTTTCTTTTTCCTTCAGCTCGGCGTGCTCAACCGGCTTCAGTCGGCGCGCCACCTGCATGCCGATGCGGTAGCGCTCGGCGTCGCCGGTTGCTGGCCCGCTGATGATCAACGGCGTGCGTGCCTCGTCGATCAGGATCGAGTCGACCTCGTCGATGATCGCGTAGGACAGAACCTTCTGCACCTGGTCATCGAAACGCGACTTCATGTTGTCGCGCAGGTAGTCGAAGCCGAACTCGTTGTTGGTGCCGTAGACGATGTCGCAGGCATACACCGGATGGCGCTCCTGGGGCGACATGTTCGACTGGATGGAGCCGACACTCAGGCCGACGTACTCGTACACGGGCTGCATCCAGGTGGCGTCACGGCGCGCCAGGTAGTCGTTGACCGTAACGATGAAAACGGTGTTCTCGAGCGCGTTCAGATAGGCCGGCAGGGTGGCGACCAGGGTCTTGCCCTCGCCGGTCGCCATCTCGGCGATACCACTGTGATGCAGGACCATGGCGCCGACCATCTGCACGTCGTAAGGGCGCAGGCCGAGGGTGCGCACCGAAGCCTCGCGCACCATGGCGAAGGCCTGGGGCAGGATCTGCTCCAGTTTGGTGCCGCCAGCGACCTCTTCTTTCCACTGCGCGGTCTGGGCCTGCATCTGTTCCTGGCTCAAGCCTTCGGCCCACTCCTTGTGGGAGTCGATCGCGGCAATGCGGCCCTGATGCTTGCGCACCACGCGTGCGTTGCGCGAACCAAAAACGCGGTGCAGGACCTTGCCAAGGCCGTGACCGACGCTGTTCATTGCGTCGCCGATGGCGTCGAAATCGACCATTTTCTCGTTGGGACGGGGTGTACCGGGTCCGCCGGACCTAACAGGATACGGTTTCCGGCCAGCGCAGCGTGCCGACCATTTGTTCAAGTCGCAAACCTTCTTCCGCCAGGATACGGCGCAAGTCGGCGGCGATCAGGCTGATCACATCGGGACGGCGGAAGCACGCGGTGCCGACCTGCACCGCGCTGGCCCCGGCGACCAGGAAGTCGAGCACGTCGTCGGCACTTTCCGCGCCGCCGCTGGCGATGACCGGGATCTTGACCGCCTGGCTGGACTCCCACACCAGGCGCGTGGCCAGCGGGCGCACCGCCGGACCGGACATGCCGCCGCAGCCGTTGCCCAGCCGCGGCTTGCGCGTGCGCCAGTCGATCAGCAGGCCGGCCAGCGTGTTGCACACCGTGAGGGCGTCGGCGCCCGCCTGTTCGGCGGCCTGCGCCAGCGGCGCGATCGCCGGGACATTGGGCGACAGCTTGACCCACAGCGCCTTCGAGGTCGCCGCGCGGCACAGGCTGACCACTTCGGCGAGGGCCACCGCGTCGCTGGAGAACTGGGTGCCGCCGACGACGTTGGGGCACGACAGGTTGAGTTCGATCGCGGCCACCCCCGGCATGTCGGAGAAGGCCTCGACCATCAATCGGTAATCGGCGGCGCAGTGCCCGCCGGCGTTGGCGACCACCGGCACCCCGACGCTGGCGAGTTTGGGCGCCACCTGCTCGCGCCAATAGGCCAGGCCCTTGTTCTCGAGGCCGATCGAATTCATCACCCCCCCCTCGAACTCGACCATGCGTGGCGGTGCGTTGCCGTGACGAGGTTCAGGGGTCACCGTCTTCAGCACCAGGGCGCCGAGGTCGCCTGGATGGAGAAAAGCCAGCGCTGCGGGGTCGTGACCGAAGGTGCCCGACGCGGTCAGCAGCGGACTTGCCAGGTGCAGCTCTCCGAGGCGGGTCTCAAGCATGGGCCTGATCCCCCTCGGCTGCTGCGTCGTTGCGGCGGCCGGGCCAGTGCACCCGCGCCAGCCCGGTCAGCAGCAATAGGAAGCCGGTGGTGATGCAGGCGTCGGCGACGTTGAAGATCGGCCATGGGTGGAAGGGCCAGCCGAGCCAGTCCGGCCACCAGCCCGGCTCGGCGCCGAGATCGACGCGAATGAAATCGCGCACGTGCCCGGTGCCGTCGCTCCACGGGATCCAACGGCCGAGGTTGTCGTAGAGGTTGCCTATGGCCCCCGCTTCGAGCAGGCCGAGGGTGAACACCGCGCGGTGATTGCCACGCTGCTGCCGCGCCACCAGCCACAGCAGCAGTCCCACCGCGGCCATGCGCACCAGCGTCAGCGGCACGGTCAGCGACTGCCCGAGACCGAAGACCCCTCCGGCGTTGTGCAGCCGCTGCCAGCCAAACCAGCTGCCAAATTGATGCACCACGCCATGGTCCTCAGGCAGGGTCGAAAAGGCCCACTGCTTGCTGAGCAGATCGGCGCTGACCATCAGGACGACCAGGATCCAGAACAGGCGGCTGCGGAAGCCGACGTCGTCGCGGTCGCCGCTGGCCAGTGGTGTTTGGTTTGGCATGATCAATCCAATTCCAACTGGCCCAGCTCGTGCAGGCGTTGGTGTTCAAGGCAGAAGCGGGCGTAGGGCAGGACCTCCAGACGCCCGAGGGGAATCATCTCGTTGCAGTGGAGGCACTGCCCGTATTTCTTCGATTCGATCCGTTCCAGCGCTTCGCGGACCTCCTGCAGGATGACGCCCTCGTTCTCAATCAACCCGATTTCGAACTCCCGGGTGTTGGAACCGTTGCCAAATTCGTCGCCGTCTTCGGGCGAAGCATCGACCTCCGCGCGCAGTACCGCCTCTTCCATGTGCTCGAGCGTCACCCCCAGATGCTGCAGGTATTGCACCAGCATGCCTTTGAATTTCTTCAGCTGGGCTGCGGTCAGTTTGGCCATGTGGGTTTCGCGGCTTGGGTGTCTGGCTACGGCCGGATAGTCTAATCCGGGTGGATTCTGCCGGTCAATCCCGCACCCGCCTGCTGCGCCAGGAAATGGTCGAGTACCTCGCCGTGATGGCCGGGGAAGCGGGGCTGGCCGCCAACACCCTGGCCGCCTACCGTCGCGATCTCGAGGGAGTGTGCCGTTGGCTGGCAGAGGAAGGCATTCGTAGCTGGGGTGAAGTCGCACCCGAAGACCTGGTGCGGCTGCTCGCCGAACGCCGCGCCGCCGGCCTCGCTCCGGCCAGCCAGACGCGGCTGCTCTCCAGCCTGCGCGGCCTCTACCGCTATCTGCGCGGCGAAGACCGTCTGCCCGGACGCGATCCGACCTTGCTCAGCGGCAAGATCCATTCCTGGAAACGGCTGCCGGTGGTGCTGCCGCCGGAAGACTGCCTGCGCCTGGTCGACCTCCCAGACGCCGCCACCTGGATGGGGCAACGCGACCGCGCCCTGCTGGCACTGCTCTATGGCGGAGGGCTGCGCATCAGCGAAGCCTGCGATCTGCAGCTCGGCGACCTCTCGCTGGAACTCGCCGGCGCGGATTCACCAGCCATGCTACGGGTCACCGGCAAAGGCTCCAAGGAGCGCCTGGTGCCCTTCGGCGGACTCGCCCTCGAGCGCCTGCAGGAGTGGCTGCAACAGGGGCGGCGGCACAAGGAATGCGGTCACAACTGGGTCCTGCTCAGCCGCAGCGGCCGCCGCCTCGATCGTTCCCGCGCCTGGCGGCTGGTGCGCGACCACGCCCGCGCCGCCGAGATCCGCACACCGGTCCATCCGCACACCCTGCGCCATTCCTGCGCAACCCATCTGTTGCTCGGTGGCGGCGACCTGCGCTCGGTGCAGGAGTTTCTCGGCCACGCCGACCTGCGCACCACCGAACTCTACACCCACGTCGAGGTCGACGAACTCAAGGCCTTTCACCGTCTGCATCATCCGCGTTCTTGAGCGCGGGTTGCCAGCTGTGCGCGAGCTGATGCAGGCGCGCGACCACCTCGGGGCGCGCGCTGGCCTGGTTGCGGGCCTCGCCTGGATCCCGCTCCAGGTGGTAGAGGCGTAGTCCGGCTTCCTTGACCCAGTTGTGCCCGTCGCTGGTGTCCTGGGCATCGCTGAGAAGTTTCCATGGCCCGGCGCGCAGGGCCCATTGTTCGCCCTGCTGCCAGAAGTAGCTGGCGTGTGGAGTGGGCGCGTCGGCGTCGTGCAGCAGCGGCACCAGGCTGCGGCCGTCGAGCGGCGACTGCGGCAGAGCAACGTCGGCGAGCTCGGCCACCGTCGGCAGCCAATCGGTGGCGGTGGCGAACTGCCCGCGCACCTCGCCGGCGGGCACGCGGCCGGGCCACGACAGGATCGCCGGCACGCGCAGACCGCCCTCGAGCAGGCTGAACTTGGCACCGCGGTAGGGACCGGCAAAGCCCCCCCCCCAGAAGGCGCGCTGCTCGGTGGAGTGGCCGTGGTCGGACTGGAAGACGATCACGGTGTCGTCGCGCAGACCGAGAGCATCCACGCTCTGCAACAGCAGGCCGATGCGCGCGTCCATGGTCGAGAGGAAGGCCGCGTACTCGCGCCGCGGCGTCGGCAGGTCGCGGTAGTAACGCAGCCACTTGGGGTCGCCCTGGTAGGGATAATGCGGTGTGTTGAGAGCGAAATAGAGCAGCCACGGGCGCTCGCCCTGGGCGCGCATGAAGGCGCTGGCCTCGTCCACCATCAGGTCCGGGAAGAAGCGGCCGGGCAGATGCAGCTCCTTGCCATTGCGCTGCAGGTCGTGGCGGTTGGGGCCGTTCCAGTAGAAGAAGTGCGACCAGTTGTCGATGCAGCCGCCGAGATGGCCGAAGCTGTGCTCGAAGCCCTGGCCGGTGGGCTGACGCGCGGGCGCGTGTCCGAGGTGCCACTTGCCGACCTGGGCGGTGGCGTAACCTGCGGCCTGGAAGACCTCGGCGATGGTCACCGTCGACGGCGGCAGGCCGCTGTCGGCACGATTGGGGTCGACGTTGCCGCGGAGCCCGGCGCGCCCGGGGATGCGTCCGCTCAGAAAGGCCGCGCGCGAGGGTGAACACACCGGCGCCGCGGCGTAGAACTGGCTGAAGCGCACGCCGCGCGCGGCGAGGGCGTCGAGGTGCGGAGTCTGGATGTCGCGGGTGCCGCAGGCGCCGAGATCCAGGGTGCCCTGGTCATCGGTCAAGATCAGCAGCACGTTGGGGCGCCGGGCTGAGCCGGCGCCCTCCTGGGCCGGAGCGGACCACGCCAGGCTGAGAATGAGCGAGAAAAGGTTCAGGTATTGCAGACGCAACATGGGGCGGTCAGGGCAGGATACGGTGCAGGTGGACCTGCAGGGAATGGATCAGGTCCGGCGTCATGCCGGGCATTTCGATCAGCAGGTCGGCGGGCGCGTCGCGCAGGCGCTGCAGTTCGCCTTCGCACCAGTCGAGCAGCGTCTTGCGCCGGGCTGGACCGATGCCGGGCACCTGCTCCAGCACCAGGCGCAGGTTTTCACGCCGCTTGCGGTGGTGGGTGATGGCGAAGCGGTGCGCTTCATCGCGCAGGCGTTCGAAGAACAGCCGTTCCGGACTGCCAGGTTCGAGGATCACCGGTTGTTCGCGCCCTTCCAGGAACAGGCGTTCTTCGGCGGCCACCGGTCCGCGCCCGCGGCGCGCTTTGGCCAGGGCGACCATGGGCAGCGCCTGCCCCTGCTCGGCGCTGGCACGCAGGCCGGCGGACAACTGCCCCTTGCCACCGTCAAGGACGAGCAGATCGGCGAGCCCGTCTTCCCCGGCGCGCTGCAGCACGCGGCTGACGATCTCGTGCATGGCGGCAAAATCATCATTGCCCGAGCCCCCCCCCACGAGGTAGCGCCGGTAGCTGCCGCGGTCGGCGCGCCCCTCGAAGAAGCGCACCTTGGACGCCACCCGCTCGCGCCCCTGCAGGTGGCTGACGTCGATGCAGTCCACCACCGAGGGCGGATCGAAGTGGGTCAGAGCGGCGATGCGCTGCGCCACCCGCGGCCACGGCGCCTGCGCGGTCTCGCCGCGGCGCGCGCGTGCGTTGGATTCGGCCAGACGGATCAGCGCGCGTTTCTGCCCGCGCACCGGCGCGTGGATACGCACGCGGTGTCCGGCGCGCTCGCGCAGCAGTTGCTCCAGGGCTTCCTGCCCCTCGGGAAGCGCCGGAACCAGGATTTCGGGTGGGATCTCTTCGCCGTTGCGGTACAGCGCCGCGACCACCGTGGCCACCGCCGCGGCGGGACTCTCGAACAAGGGAAGATGTCCGAAGCGTGATCCGATCCAGTCGCCGTCGCGGTATTCCAGCAAGGCGAGGTGGCCGCGCTCGTCGATGCCGAGGGCGTCGAAGTCCAGTTCGGCGCGCAGGCGCACCTTCTGCGGTTCGGCGAGCACCTCCAGGGCGCGCACGCGATCGCGCGAGCGCAGCGCGATTTCGTAATCGAGGCCGGCACTTGCCTCTTCCATGCGTACCCGCTCGACGGCGATGCGTTCGCGCACGCGCCCGCCGAGGACCTCGCGCGCGCCGTCCAGCGCTTCGGCGTAGTCGGCCGCCTCGACCTTGCCGACGCACGGCGCGCTGCACAATCCGACCGCGTGCTTCAGGCACGGGCGGCGGCGCGAACGCAGCGTGTGGTCGCTGCAGTCGCGCAGCCCGAAGGCTTTCTGCAGCAGACGCTTGGCGCGTCGCGCCGCACCGGCGTTGGCGTAGGGGCCGAAGAACTCGCCGGGGCGGTGGCGCTTGCGTGCCAGTCCCAGGCGCGGCCACGCGTGGCGCGTGTCCAGATGCACCAGCAGGAAGGTCTTGTCGTCCTTGAGCAGGACATTGAGGGGGGGCTGGTGCAGCTTGACCAGCCGGTCTTCGAGCAGCACGGCTTCGGTCTCGCTGTCGGTGACGCGGAATTCGGCGCGCTCGGCGGCGTGCAGGAGATCGGCCAGACGCGCGCGGCCGTCGGCACCCTGGCGACGATAGACCTGCACCCGGCGGCGCAAGTTCTTGGCCTTGCCTACGTAGAGCACCTGCTCGGCGTCGTCGAGGAAGAGGTAGCAGCCCGGCCGTTCGGGCGCGGTCTTCAATTGGTGGTCGAAGCGCCCTGGCCTCATCCTTGCAACTCCAGCTGCAAGGCTTCCAGCCGCCGCATCGCGTCGCGGTGGCGTACCGCGCTCTCGAAATCCAGTTCGGCTGCGGATTGCAGCATTGATTTCTCACAATCGCGGCGCCGCTGTTCCAGCGCATCGGGGGTCAGCTCGGCAGCGGTGTCGCCGTCTTCCTGGTCTTCGTTGAGAGCGGTCAGCAGCGGTAGCGCGATCTTCTTGCGCACGCTGCGCGGTTCGATGCCGTGTTTCTCGTTGTAGGCGGACTGGATCGCCCGGCGGCGTTCGGCTTCTCCGACCGCCTGGCGGATCGCCGCGGTCTCGCGGTCGGCGTAGAGGATCACGCGGCCGTGCAGATGGCGCGCGGCGCGGCCGCTGGTCTGGATCAGCGAGGTGGCCGAGCGCAGAAAACCCTCCTGATCGGCGTCGAGCACCATCACCAGCGCGACCTCGGGCAGGTCCAGGCCCTCGCGCAGCAGGTTGATGCCGACCAGCACGTCGTAGACGCCGAGGCGCAGGTCGCGCAGCAGTTCGGCGCGTTCCATGGTGACGATGTCGGCGTGCAGGTAGCGCGCGCGCAGGCCGTTCTCCTGCAGGAATTCGGTCAGGTCTTCAGCGCTGCGCTTGGTCAGGGTGGTGATCAGCACCCGTTGTCCGAGTTCCACCGCCGCGCGCGCCTCACGCAGTGCGTCTTCGACCTGCGAAGCTGCCGGGTGGAGGTCGACCTGAGGGTCGATCAGGCCGGTCGGTCGCACCACCATTTCGACCACCGGATCGGGGGCGAGCATGGCCTCGCGGGGGCCGGGCGTGGCGCTGACGTAAAGCACCCGGCCGACCAGGCTCTCGAACTCGGCCTCTTCCAAGGGACGGTTGTCGACCGCCGACGGCAGACGGAAGCCGTAATTGACCAGCGACTCCTTGCGCGCGCGGTCGCCGCGCACCATCGAGTAGACCTGCGGCAGAGTCACGTGGCTCTCGTCGAGCACGCACATGAAATCCCGCGGGAAATAGTGCAGCAGGGTGAAGGGCGGCTGCCCAGGCTCGCGCCCCTCCAGATGGCGCGAGTAGTTCTCGATCCCGGAACAGAAGCCGAGTTCTTCCAGGTCTTCGAGGTCGGAGAGCGTGCGCCGCTGCAGGCGGTCGGCTTCGAGCTCCTGGCCGTTGCGGCTCATCGTCTGCACCTTCTGCTCCATTTCGCGCCGGATCGCGGCCATCGCGCGTGGCAGCTGTTCCTCTGGCTGCACGTAGTGTCCGACCGGATAGACGGTCAGCGCCTGCGCTTCTTCGAGCAGTTCCCCGGTCAGCGGATCGATCACCAGCAGATCACCGACCTGGTTGCCGTCGAGCTCGATGCGCCACACCCGGTCGCGTTCGTGGATCGGCCAGACCTCGACCGCGGCACCGCGCACGCGGAAGCTGCCCGGGCGGAAATCGATTTCGGCGCGCACGTGCTGGGTACGCACCAGTCCGCGCAGCAGATCTTCGCGCGGCAGGCGCGCGCCGCGCGCCACCGACAGCGCCAATTCGGCGTAGGTCGCCGGGTCGCCAAGACCGTAGATGCACGACACGCTGGCCACCACGATCACGTCGCGCCGAGCCAGCAATGCCGCGGTGGCAGCGTTGCGCATGCGGTCGATCTGTTCGTTGATGCGCGCGTCCTTCTCGATGAAGGTGTCCGAGGACGGGATGTAGGCCTCAGGCTGGTAGTAGTCGTAATAGGAGACGAAGTACTCGACCGCGTTATGTGGAAAGAGCTCGCGGAATTCCTGGTAAAGCTGGCCGGCGAGGGTTTTGTTGGGGGCGATGACCAGGCTCGGCACCTGCAGACGCTGGATCAGGTGGGCCAGGGCGAAGGTTTTGCCCGATCCGGTCACCCCCAGCAGGATGCGGCGCCCACGCGGATCCTGCAGCCCCTCCTCCAGGGCGGCGATCGCTTCGGGCTGGTGGCCCCGAGGCTGGAAATCACTGACGAGTTCGAAGGGGCGGGACACGGGCGCGAGCGGCAGGATTCCGTATTCTAGAACAGGGGTGGGGTTTAGAATGCCCCCGCCCCCAGTGACAACGATGGACAACCGTACCGGCACCTGCAATCAATGCGGCCAGCGTTTCGAAGTGCCCTCCAGCGTGACCGCCAACAAGGTCCGCTGTCAGGTGTGCCAAGGAATTGTTGAGATTCCGCCCATGCCCGCGACCCCCGAAGCGGCGCCGACCCCGATTCCGGAGGCCACTGCTCCAGCTGCTCCGCCACCGGCCGCCCCGGAGCCGACCGAAGCGGAGGCCGCTGCGCCCTACATTCCCCCCGCTCCGGCACCGGTGTCGCGTACGGGTGGCCAAGATCTTGGTGCGCGTCCCTTGAGTGGTGCCGGCAAAACCCCACCGCGCCCCGCTTCCGCAACTCCGGTGGATCGCGAGGTCGCCAAAAAGCCGACCCCGCCGGACAAGCCGGTTATCGAGCCGAAGAAGGCGGTGCCACCGAAGCAGCCGGTGTTTGAGCCGAAGAAAGCCGCGCCCCCGAGCAAGCCGGTGTTCGCTCCCAAGAAAGCCGTGCCGCCCAAAACGGCACCCAAGACTGCTGCTCCGATCAAGGCTGAACCGCCTAAGGCTCCGCCCAAGAAGGCCGCTCCCCCGGCCGCCGCCGCTGCGGTAGATCCGGCCAAGAAAGCCAAGGCCGCTGCCATCCTGGCCAAGGCGCGGGCGCGCAACCAGGGTGCTCCCGGCGAAGCCGCTCCGGCTGCCAAGAAACCCAGCGGCGCCGAATTGCTCGCCAAGTTGAAAGCCAAGAAATCAGGCGACGAAGCGGAAGCCCCGGTTGCTGCCGCCCCGGCGGGCGCCAGGGCTGCTGCGATACCCAGCAAGGCGCCGGCCCCTCGCAGCGCTGCCGGCGGCAGTCGTCGTGCCGCCGCCGCAACCTCGGCTAACAGGAGCTCGTCTTCGCGCCGGCGTCGCGACGAGGACGAAGAGGAACGTGGTTCGCGTCACCGTCCGGCCAAGAAATCCAATGGCAATCTGGTCTTGACCCTGGTCAGTGTCATCGGACTGGCCGCCATGGGTGGCGGATATTGGTGGTGGAGCAACAACCGCCCCGTCGAAGAGGGCCCCGAAGAGGCCAGCGGCGCCTCAGGCCAGAATCAGGTGTCGGGCCAGCCCACCGTCGACGACGCGCCCCTGGAAGCCGCCACGCCGTTGGACATTCCGGTGCCGCCTGAGGGCGCTGAGGGTGATCCGGCCGCCAATGCTGGCGCAGAGACCACCGATCCTGGCGCCGGCGATCCCGCCGCTGGAACCGGCGACCCCGATCCAGGCCCTGCTGGCGATCCCCCTCCGAAAGCGCCGAAGCCCTCAGCGGCCTTCACCGTGCCAGGTCCGGGCGAACCAGTGCGGACCGCCGGGATCACCGATCCGGTGCTGATCACCCTGGACCTGGTGCCGCCGGTGGAACGCTGGTCGGGGTGCAGCGACGAGGACTGGACCTCCACCGTCGAGGACCTGGATTACTTCCTGGCTGATTCAGGCGTGATGTCCACGCGTGCCGGCGACCGCCTGATCAAAAACGGGCGGCTCGCCTATCCGGCTCTGGTCAACCAGTTGATGAAGCTGGACTACGGCAAAAAAGAAGACCTCTACAACGCCACCCTGCTCAACGATCTGCTGGAGAAGATCGGCAAGGGCAAGGCCTTCGAGTGGAAACGCACCGGGGCTATCGACGTGGGCACCGAGGAATACCGCCTGGCGGTCCTGACCAACAAGATGGCGGTCGCCGGCTGGCAGCGTCAATGGGTGACCAGCTTCCTCACCGACGACGCCGCCTGGGAGAAGTTCAGCACCAAGACGAGCAGGAGCGAAGACGGCGAATAGGCTCGTCGCAAAAAGAAGAGGCCGGCCCCGCGTGCGGAGCCGGCCTCTTGCATGGATGGCCCGCAATCAGGGCATCGGCGCCTCTTCATCTTCGGACAGGATTTCAACCTGGACACCCTGTTCCATCAGGTAGTCCACCGCGGCCTGCACCGAAGCATCATCGCCCTCAAGCTCAAGCGACAGGATGGCCAGTTCCTCGGTCACACTGGCGCCGCGGATGTTGGGAACGATCTGGAAGCGGTTGCCCAGGGTGAACAGCAGCGGCTCCTTGATCAGGGCCTGAGGAAAGGTGCAGAAGATCCTTCTTTTCATCTTGGTGTGCGCTCTTCGTCGAGGGCGCGGAAAGAGATTAACATAGCCCTCGGGTGGACTTCCTGGCCGCTGAAACCTGGACAGGCGCCAGCTGCGGGATTATTCTCTGCCCCGCAGGAGGGCGGCATGGCCAAGTGGTAAGGCAAGGGATTGCAAATCCCTCATCCCCAGTTCGAATCTGGGTGCCGCCTCCAACCTCAGCGCGAGCGCAGCGCGGCGACCGCGAACAGCAGCCACGCCAGAATCAGGGTGGTGCCCCCCATCGGAGCCACGCCCAGGGCCTCGCCGCTCAGCGCTCCAAGGTAGACGTCGCCGCAGAACAGCAGCGCCCCGAGGGCCAGGCCCAGCCCCGCCAGGCGGATCCATAAGGAGGGGGCGGCGCGTTCCCACAGGGCTGCGCCGAGCAGCGCCAGCGCGGCAAACATCTGCTGCTGCAGGCCGCGGCCAAAGGCCAGGTAGGCGGCTTCGTCGAGCTGGGTGCGCAGACCGTGGGCGTGCCACGCCGCGAGTGCGACCGCGATCGCCGCCAACAACGCACCGATGCATCCGAAGCAGCGCGACCAGGTGTTCATCGGCGTAGAATACGCAGCCGCACCGCGCTGCGGCCAGGGGGAGTAGCCCAATTGGCAGAGGCAAGGGACTTAAAATCCCTCCAGTACGGGTTCGAGTCCCGTCTCCCCTACCACGGGGCTCTGTGGCTGAGAGCCCCGTCTTCGCAGCGCCCTGGCCGCCGGGCCAGGGGCCTGTTGCCGCGACGCAGCAGCTGGTTCAGGAGCGCAGCAGCTCGAGGAAGGTGCGCGTGCCGATGCCGCTGCCGCCGCCGGCCGCCAGGTAGGAGCGGCTCGGGTGCCCCCACGCGGTGGCGGCGATGTCGAGGTGGACCCAGTCGCGTTTGCCGATGAAGAACGACAGGAAGCAGCCGCCGGCGATGGTGCCGGCACCCTGTCCCGGGTTGTAGATGTTCTGCAGGTCGGCGTACTGCCCGCGGGTGAGGTCGCGGTAGTCCTCGTTATAGGGCAGCTGCCAATAGGCCTCGCCGGCCCGCGCACCGCAAGCCATCAGCTCCTTGGCCAGCTTGTCGTTGTTGCTGACCACCGCCGAGTGCAGGTGGCCGAGCGCGTGGATCGCCGCGCCGGTCAGCGTGGCGATGTCGTAGATGCGGTCCGGCTTGATCTTGGTATCGGTGTAGCACAGGCAGTCGGCCAGCACCAGGCGCCCTTCGGCGTCGGTGTTGTGCACCTCGATGGTGGTGCCGTTCATCGCCGTGACGATGTCGCCCGGGCGCTGCGCGTTGCCGCCAGGCATGTTCTCGACGCAGCCGAGCACGCCGTGGACCTCGTAGGCGCACCGCGCCCCGCGGGCCAGGCCCTCGAAAGCGCCGAGCACCGCCGCGGCGCCCGACATGTCGAACTTCATGTCCTCCATTTTGGCGCTGGGCTTGAGACTGATGCCGCCGGTGTCGAAGGTCAGGCCTTTGCCGACCAGGGCGATGCGACCCTTGGATTTGCCCTTCGGCTTGTACACCAGGTGCACCAGCTGCGGCTCGTTGGCCGAGCCCTGGGCGACGCCGAGCAGCGAGCCGGCGCCGAGTTCCTGCAGCTGGCGGCGGCCGAGGACCTTGACCGAGACCCGCTCGCTGCCACGCGCGACCTTGCGCGCACGGACGGCGAATTCCTTGGGTGTCAGGATGTTGGCCGGCAGGTTCTGCAACTCGCGCGCGTAGAGATTGGCTTCGGCGGCGATCGATCCCTGTTTGGCGGCGCGGCGCAGCTCGGCGCTGACCTCGACTCCGGCGAGGGTGACGCGCTTGACCATGGTCTTGGCGCGGTCCTTCTTCATCAGCGCGTGGTCGTAACCGGCCATGCCCGCGCCCTCGGCAGCAGCCTGCACGCGGGCGCTGTCCATGCGCAGCATCGAAAGATCGACGGTCACGCCGCCGCGCTGCATGCTCTCGGCCTGCTTGCGCGCGATGCCGGCAGCGCGGCGTAGCGCTTCGGCGTCGATCGCGCCTTTCGCCGCCATGCGGATCAGCAGCCAGCGCTGGCCGCCGCTGCCGCGCAGCAGCACCTGATCGCCGACCTTGTCGCCGAAATCGGATTTCCAGGTCGCCGCCGCCGGCGCCGCGTCGGGAAGGGAGATGCGGGCCTTGGCGGGGACCAGCAGGGCAACCAGTTCAGAACGGCCGGGGGCCGCGGCAGGAGTCAGGACGGTTCGCATTTGCGCTCAGTGGCTGGGAGGCTCCGGTGGGCGGAGCGGTTGGGGTTACATGCCGGTGTAGATCGGGCCGCCGCCTTCGGGCACCACCCAGTCGATGATCTGGTACGGATCGGCGATGTCACAGGTCTTGCAGTGGACGCAGTTCGAAGCGTTGATGAACAACCCCTCGTCGGCACCCTTCCATTCGTACACCGACGCCGGACAGAAGTGCTGGCACGGGTTGCCGTACTCCTCGGTACAGCGCTTGATGCACAGGTCCGGCTCGCGCACCACCAGGTGGCACGGCTGGTCTTCTTCGTGGGTGGTGCCGGAGTGGTAGACGTCGGTGAGTTTGTCGAAGGTCAGCTTGCCATCAAAGGCGGGCCGCTCTTCGGCGATCGTAGAACCACTCTTGCGGTAACGCTCGTGGTCGCTGTGCACGCCGAGACGGCCGGGCAGGCGCCCGCCGAGCAGGGTGTCGAGGCCGGCACGCAGGAAGCCCCAGGCGAAGCTCTTTTGGAAGGGCTGGCGGAAGTTGCGAACCTTGTGCAGCTCTTTGTGGGCCCAGGACTGGTCGAATAGCGTGTCGACGCGCGCCAGATCGCTGCCGGAAACGCTGTCCTTTTCCAGCGCCGCAGCGGCGGCCTCGGCGGCGACCATGCCCGACTTGATCGATAGGTGCAGGCCCTTCAGCCGCTGGGTGTTCATGTAGCCGGCGCTGTCCCCGACCAGCAGGAAACCATCGCCCCAGGTGCGCGGGATCGAGTACAGGCCGCCCTCGGGGATGGTCTTGGCTCCGTATTTGAGCAACTCGCCGCCTTCGAGCAGTGCGCGCATCGCCGGGTGGGTCTTCCACTCCTGCATCTTGGCGTGGTAGTCGAAGGACGGATCACCGTGGTCCATCGAAGCGACGAAACCGATCGACAATTTGTTGTCGGGTAGACCGTAGATCCAGCCACCGCCGTAGACCTTGCCACCCAGCGGCCAGCCGCCGGTGTGGTAGACGTGGCCGCACCAGTCCTTCTGCACCTGCCATATTTCCTTGACGCCCACGCTCCAGATCTGCGGGTTGCGCCCCTCGTCGAGCTTCTTCTCGGCGATCAGCTGCTTGGCGCAGGAACCGCGCGTGCCCTCAGCGAAAACGGTGAGCGCGGCCTTGATGTCGTAGCCGGGCTGGAAGTTGCCCTTCGGCTCACCACTCTTGTCGCGCCCCTGATCCACGGTGCGCACGCCGAGAACTTCGCCGTGCTCGCCGTACAAGACCTCGGCCGCGGCAAAGCCGGGGTAGACCTCGCACCCGGCTTCCTCGGCCTTGGCCGCCATCCACTGCACCATCTCGGCGGCTGACAAGATCCATTTGCCGTGGTTGCGGAAGGGCGGCGGACAAAAGGCGCCCTTGAACACGCGTTTCTTCTTGGCACCGAACCACCACAGTGCGTCGTGCTCAACCTTGGCCTGGATCGGCAGGCCCTCGCTTTCGGCGTGCGGAAACAGCTCGAGCATGCCGCGCGGATCCATCACCGCGCCGGAGAGTTGGTGGTGGCCGAGTTCGCCGGCCTTGTCCAACACCAGCACGGCCTTTTCCATGCCGCGTTGCTTGCACTGCTGCTGGAAATGATTGGCGAAGGCCAGTCCAGCCGGACCGGCACCGACGACCAGGACGTCGACTTCGAGGGTCTCCCGCTCCATGGCGGCCTAGGATATCGGCGCGGTGCCGCGGCTATGCCGGGCGCACGAAGGGATTGGTGGCGCTTTCATGTCCGACGGTGGTCGTCGGGCCGTGACCGCAGTGAATCCGCGTCGGCCCCGGCAAGGTATAGACCTGCTCGCGGATCGAACGTTCCAATTGTGGAAAGGAACCGCGTGG
Organism: Planctomycetota bacterium; assembly: GCA_021776925.1. Taxonomy (GTDB): domain Bacteria; phylum Planctomycetota; class UBA1135; order UBA1135; family UBA1135; genus JAJFFB01. The sequence goes on from JAJFFB010000149.1 coordinate 28,159, forward strand.
GAAATCGGTGCGCCCGATCGAGCCTTGGAAGATCACGTCGCCGGCCACCAGCTGCTCTCCGGCGGCGTGGAAGAAGACCACGTGCCCCGGGGTGTGACCGGGGCAGTGCCGCACCTCGAGACGGTGCTCGCCGAGTTGGAATTCCATGCCGTGTTCCAGCGCGGCGTCCGGCTGCGGAATCTCCGGGGCGGGCATGCCGAAGGTCTGCGCCTGCTGTTGCAGGCCGAGGCGCCAGAAGTCGTCCTCTGGAGGAAAGTGAAAAGGCACTCCCAGCGCCTGTTGCAGTTCGGCGGTGCCGGCGATGTGATCGAGGTGGCCGTGGGTGGCGACGATCGCTTCGACCTCGACCCCCAGTTCGGCGACGCGCGCCAGCACCGGGCCGGCCTCGCCGCAGTCGCACACCACTGCGCGACCGCTCTCGGAACACACCCACAGCGTGCAGTTCTGCACAAAGGGGGTTACGGGTATTTCGTGGATCTCAAGCATGCTATTTCTCAGGAACCCTGGCCGATCCACTCGCCGCCGTCGGCGTAGATCTCTTTCTTCCAGATCGGAACACGCGCCTTGAGCTGGTCCATCATTTCGGCCGCGGCGGCAAAGGCCGCCGCGCGGTGGGCGGCGGCGATCGCCACCACCACCGAACAGCCGCCCACCGGCACCACCCCGCTGCTGTGTTCGATGGCGACGCGCAGCACCTCGTGACGTGTGGTGATCTCTTTCCAGATGCGCCGCAGTTCGGCTTCGACCATGTCTTCGTAGGCTTCGTATTCGAGCCGCACCACCGCACGGCCCCGTGCCTGCTCACGCACCGTGCCGCGGAACACAACCGAGCAGCCGGCATCCGCACCGGAGACGCGATTCTCGGCCCAGGTACCCTGCAGCGGTCCGTCCTGCAGACGAAAGGAAAAGGTGTCGTCGCTCATCCGGCCGCGCGTGCCCAGGGCTGCATCACTCATCCTCCGGAGACCGGCGGGATCAGCGCCACTGCAGAGTCGGCCGGCAGCGCCTCTTCATCGCTGGCATAGGCGTCGCCGATGGCGAATCGGTATTGCGACCCGGCGAGTTGTGGGAATCGCTGCGCCAGGAGCGCACGAAGATCGGCAAGCGACGGATCGCGGGCCACGACCTCGATCTGAAATGCGCGCTCGCCCACAGCCTCGGCGAGGCCGGCAAAGAGACGGATCTGCACCTGCATGGAATCGGTCGCGGTCGAGGCCGGTTGCGGCGCCAGCCTAGAAGGGAACGTCGTCGGGGAAGCCGCCTCCCCCGCCGCCACCGCCCTGACCGCCCTGGCCCCCGCTGCCGCCAAAATCAGACGGGCCGGGGAAGTCGGGAGCCTGCTGCGGTTGCGTGGATGCACCAGCCGGAGCTGGAGCCGGAGCCCCTCCGCCACCGCCATCCTCACCGCGACCGCCGACGAACTCCCAATTGTCGACGATGACTTCGATCTTGGAGCGCTTCTGACCGGTCTCCTTGTCTTCCCAGCGCCCCTGACGCAGTTTTCCTTCGATCAGGACCGAGCGCCCTTTGCGCAGGAAACGGCCAAAGGCCTCTGCACGTTTGCCAAAAATGACTACGTCGAAGAAGCTCGCCTCTTCCTTCCAGCCGCCCTGGCCATCCGGGACGCGGTCGTTGACCGCCAGGCCTGCTTTGGTGATGTAGGTGCCGTTTTGGGCTTGCCGGACCTCGGGGTCGCGGGTCAGATTGCCCATCAGGATGACGCGATTGAAGGATGCCATGGTCGTGAGGCCGGACGAAATGCTGGACAAGCACCGCCCGACTGGGTCATTCTACGCAAAAGCGGAACTCCGCTGCAGCACCGCTGTGCCGGATTCTGGCCTCCCCCCTCCGATCCAAGCCCTCCGACCCCCGTGGCCCGATTGAAACCGGAACGACGCGCCCATCCGCGGGTGAAAACCCCTCAAGTGCCGATGCTGCTGGCCGGCGGCAGCAGCGCTCTGCGGGTCCGCGACCTCTCACAATCCGGAGTGGCCTTCTACTCCGAATCGCCGCTCCCCTTGATGACGCGGGTCAAGTTCGAACTGGCCCTGCCCCACGATGGAGGTGAGCCCCA
>JAJFFB010000150.1 GCA_021776925.1 Planctomycetota bacterium
GCGTGGGCACGGTGGCAGGTGCCGAAGGCGTCCTGCACGAAGAGGTCGGCGAGCGCGGCCAGTTCCGCGGCCAGCGCTGCATCGTTGGCGGTTTCGCCGGCTTCGAAGCGCAGATTCTCCAGCATCAGCAGCTGCCCCGGCTGCAGCGCCGACGCCTGCGCACGGACGTCGGCCCCGCGCACCGCTTGCGCCGCCAGCACCTGGTGCTCGACGCCGAGCAGCTGCTGCAGGTGGGCGGCCACCGGTGCCATTCTCAGGTCCTCGACCACCTGCCCCTTGGGCCGGCCGAGATGCGAGGCCGCGATCACCGCGCCGCCGCCGTCGAGGAGCGCGCGCAGGGTCGGCAGCGCGGCGCGGATGCGGGTGTCGTCGCCGATCACGCCAGCAGCGAGGGGAACGTTGAAATCGACGCGGACGAAGGCGCGGCGGTCCGCGCAATCGACCGCATCCAGGCTTTTTCGGGCTAGGCTCATGAGGGGGAGGGCTTGGGCCGGATCGGCCGCAAGGGTACCTTCGCCATCAGCACTGCCTGCCCGCATGCACCCTCACGGAGGCCCAGGATGAACTCCCAGAGCAACAGCAAAGACCTGGTCGGAAAGGGATCGTGGCGCGTCCGCCTCGCCGTCTTTCTCGGCGGCGGCCTGTTCATCAGCCTCGGTGACCGCGTCCACATCAATTACGGCATCCTGACGCAGAATGACCACAGCTTCTTCGGCCAGGCGTGGTGGGTGGTGCCGACCTTCGGCGTGGTCTCGGTGGTGCTGCTCGAGGGCTGGCGCGCGCTGCGCCGTTATTACGACGAAGCTCCCGCCGAACCCAGCCTGCGCCGGTTGTTGTGGAGTGCTCTCCTATTTCAGGCGGCCTACGCCAGCAGCGGTCCCTTCGACGCCTGGGGCCCGTGGCTGGCAGTGATCCTGACCCTGCTGTGGCTGCCGCGCATCACCTTCGGCTTCACCCGCGCACGCCTGACCCTGTGCCTCTTGCTGGCACTGCTCGGCCCGCTCGGCGAAGCCCTGCAGGCCGCGACCGGGATCTTCTCCTACGACCACCCCGACTGGGGCCCGGTGCCCTCGTGGCTGTTCCCGATCTACCTGCACGGCGCGCTGGTGGTGCCCGAACTCGAAGCCTTCTTCGCCCGCAACGCGACAAGGCGGGCGGCCTGAAGCCACCCGCCTTGAATCGAGTCGATCGAGAGCTCGCCTACATCGCCGCCGCACGCGCGATCAGATCGACCACGCGGCAGGAGTAGCCCCACTCGTTGTCGTACCACGACACCACCTTGACCATGTTGCCGTTCATGACCATGGTCGACAGCGAATCGAAAACGCTCGAGTCGGCCCTATTTCGAGTCCGTGGCAGAGACATCGACGGCGGCGTTGACAGACCCTTGGGATGCACGGTTGCATGAGAGAAAAACAAACCATGGAAGGAAAGCGATAGATCAGGGCATTGTCTAAGAAAAAGGAGAATCCAACCGGATTTCCTGAATAGTATTGGTGTTTGACGGCGTTTGATTTCTGGACTCTAGCCCCTTTCATCTGACAATTCGAAATACCATGACCATCTCCGCACGCCCGCACGCCCGCACGCCCGCACGCCCGTTAAGTCTTTTAGATTTATTGGTTTATGCCTGCTCTCCCTGCTGTTTACCAGGCAGGCCACCGCCCAAAGCCAACTGGCCTACTACGTCGATGTCCAGAATCCTGGTCCTACCCAGACGGGGACAGCTCAGGATCCCTTTTCCAGCTTGAACGATATTTTGGGGCCATTGTCGACGGTCTCCTTGGATCCAGGCAATGAAATCTGGGTGGCTCCAGGGATCTACACCGTTGCATCCCAGGGAGGAGAGGAGGTTTGGGGTTACACACTTCCCAGGGGAGTCGTCCTTAGGTTTTGGGACCGTTTGGGTCTTCTCCCCGATTTCGATCCAGGGTTCGCCCGATTCGAGGGCGCTGGGTTTCAGTTCGGGTTGAGATTCAATTCTGGTTATTTGCCTTCAAAGGAAGGAATTCTCAGCTATGCGGCGCCCGCAGGTCCAATTCCTGACCCCGACCCCAATCAGAGAATTGTATTTGATGGATTCAGTGGGTGGGCTATCAAGGTGGAGGTTCATTCAGATCCGTTTATATGGGGTGACGGAGAGGGCCTCACATTTGATGGTGTGGGGTTCGAGGATTGCTATAGGTCCATAGTATTCGTCTCCGAAATTGAACGGCAATCGGAATTGGCAATCAAACGATGCCGCTTTCTCCTCCCTTCTCAGGCGGCCGGACCCTTGGGAATCTCCAATACAGGATCCGCCATCCAGATCGAGGGATTGGAAGGATCTGAGGTGAATGCTCTCCTTGATTCACTGGATATCAGGCCGTCCGATCAACTGTTCAAGGGAAGCGGGATCACAGTCTATGCCAGGGGGAATAGCATCAATTCCATTCCGGCAGAGGTGCATTGCGAGATCCGCGGGTCGAAGATCGGGCCGAGCAGCGAGGGCTCCTACGAGGTCGATGGGGCCGCCATCGAAATGATGTCCTCCTTGAGGGCCCTGGCAGATGTCAAGCTCGTGAGCTCCCAGTTGTTGCGTTGTCATGGCGATGGCTTGATCGGGGAATCCAAGGGAGTGAGCGACCATGACACCGATAGCCGATGTGTCCTGACCATTGTCGGCGGTATGGCGAAGAAAAACGGGCTGGCCGAATCCACCACATTTCCACGTCTGTCTCAGACCGGCTACATGGAGAGCAACTTTGCATCGGCGCTCATGGGAGCGGACTTTTCCAATTCGGGGATTCACTTGGCTGCGAATGAATACGGCATCTGGCCCAATGTCTCTTTCAACCAGTTCCGTAGCCTGGAGAACGGTGTCCATGGAGTCAACCTTCAGTCCACGGGGGCCTATGAGTTCAAGATCGGCTTTGCTGACGTGGATGTCTTTTCCACCATCTTGTCCACCAATGGGAGCTACGCCCATGGGCAGGGCACTCCAGGCCATGGATTCTATGCCCTCATGGATAAGGACTCCCTGAACGCCGACTTCAGCAGGGCCCTCATGAGAGACAATCTGACTTCCGGAGCAAGGGTGGACTTCTCCAATCACGAAGAGCAGAACGAGAAGACCTCGATCCTGGTATTCGCGAATTCTGTGTTTACGAAGAACCTGGGCCTCAACGTGGTGGCAGACCGGAATCGTGCCCCCCTCGTGATCCAGGAGAACAGCGAGTATCTGGATGCCGTGATCCAAATCTCGCACGTGACCATTGTGGACAACCAATCGCCCTATGCGGTATCCGTTTTCAACAACACCCTGTCAACCCAGACCCAGACGGACATGTGGGCCAGCGGATCCCTGGTCGAGAATTCCATTCTGCGGGACAACGGGTTGGCCGACAAGGACACTTCGTTCTATCCTGAGCCCAATGACCCTTTGTGGGCCGCGATCTTCGCCGAGACCTATTTCTCCAACCTGGAGGCGACGGGCATCGCCAACCCTGGGTTCTACACCACCGACCGCCAGAATCTTTACGACGATCCCCAATTGCGGCCCTTAGTTTTCCAGGGAATCGATTTCGGCACCACTATTCCTGCCACGCCGTCGACCAATCCATCTGGGTTGAGCCCGATCGGGGACCGAGGTCGGCTCCCCATTGTATCCATTGTGGGTACCTTGGACGTGCGGGGAAGTCCGCGCAACACGGACCATGCATCCTTCCCAAACTTCGAGAATCTCTGGACCCATGACCTGGGAGCCATCGAGGTGGAAAGCGATGAGTAGTCCTTTGCTGATCCTGGCCCTGGCTTGGGTCCTAGTCTTAACCTCGCCGGTGACTGCGCAGGGTTACCGGCACGGAGGGTCCTGGGAAACCGATTACGTGGTCACAACCGTTGTCAATGCTGCGATCCCATTCGGGACCGATGATGGGGATGTGGTAGGAATAGGGGACTTGGATGGAGATTTGACTCCTGATTTTGCAATTTCAGATTGGTCCGGGTTGGCAGTTTTTTCAGGAGCATCGGCATCTTCTTTCTGGATGGTCAACTTCCCTCACGACCTCAGTTTCGGAGGAGGGAACCAGAAGTTGCAGAGGATTCACGACTGGGACGGTGATGGGATCGAAGACCTCATGCTCAATGATCGTCAGAATTCTGAGAACCCAGGACTTCCTGGGTTCCGGAGTGGCGGTGCCGTCATGGTTTTCTCCACCGTGACCGGTGACCGGCTTTGGTCCGTATTCGGGAGTGAGTTTGGTGTCGGCGGATTCGGGTGGGATGCCGATTCGGTGCCCGACCAGAATGGAGACGGAATCCCAGACCTGGCCGTCGCGGTCGAGAACTCGGCCCTGAACTCCAGCTCGGTGTTCTTCCTTTCCGGAGTGGACGGGTCCCTGATCTGGAGGCGGGACATGAGCCTGCCGGAGGGGGCAGGGCTCACCGGTCTTGCCTTCATGGAGGGACTGGATGGCGACCAGGACGGATGGGATGACCTGCTCCTGTATTTCATTGATGATTCCCCTCCGTACCACCCGCAGTTGATGTCCATGCAGACGGGGGCCTTCCTCTACGAAGTTGTTCCTCCGGTGCGCCTGTCTTGGCGAGAGAATGGAGAGGCGGTCGTGCTTCCCGACCAGAATGGAGACGGTGTTGCCGAGTTTGCCTTGAGAGCCGGCTATGCCAACGGCCAGGTCCTGCCCGATGGCGGGGTGACCTGCGTCTCCGGGGCAGACGGCGCCGAGCTTTGGACCGCTCTGGGCCAGAAGCCCAACGAAAGCCTCGGAGTGGACATGGTCAGGATTCCGGATCGGAATGCGGATGGTTATCCGGACCTGGCTGCGTCCGCCCCGAATGCCCAGGTCGGCACCTGGCCCAATGCCGGGCAGATTCGCCTGATCTCTGGGAAGAACGGCAAGTTCATCGGGCGCATTCTCGGAGGAGAAGAGAATTCAGATGTCGCCAGAATGGGCATGAGCATTGATTACGGCCCGCATACGGACGACATGATCCTCGCATTCGAGAGTGGAAACCTGTTGGGGCTTCCCGACGGCAGGGTCCGCTACTGGCGCTTCCACCCCTTCCTGACCACTGCAACGGAATCGGTCTCCGCCGCCGCCGGCGCCAGTTTCGATCTCGATCTTGATCTTCCCGACCGCTTCGCCCTCAAGTCCTACGCCTTGCTTTTGTCAAAGACCGGCTACGGTCCGACCACCATCCAAGGGGTCAAGGTGCCGCTCACGGCCGATTCCTTCCTGCAGCGCACCCGCTCCGGCAACCACTTCCCCTTCTTCGACCAACCCTACGGCCAACTCGATGCCGCCGGCGACGCGGTGATCCCGGTCACCCTTCCCGCAGGCACCCTGACCAACGTGGTCGGAGCCACCCTTTACGCCGCGGCCGTGATCGGGGACCCCGTTACCGGAGTCGAAGCCTCTTCGGTGATGGTCAGCGTCGAGATCACTCCCTGATTCCACCCTGCTGCCGGCCGTGCGCCCCGCTCGAACCCATGAACAGGGTCGGAACCAGACCGGACTACATCGCCGCCGAGCGCGCGATCAGATCAACCACGCGGTTGGAGTAGCCCCACTCGTTGTCGTACCACGACACCACCTTGACCATGTTGCCGTTCATGACCATGGTCGACAGCGAATCGAAGACGCTCGAGTGCGGGTTGCCGAGGATGTCGCTGGAGACCAGCGGATCGGTCGAGAACTCCATGATCCCCTTCATCGGGCCGTTGGCGGCGGCTTCGATCGCGGCGTTGACGTCGGCCTTGGTCACCGCCTTGCCAAGAGTGGCGGTCAGGTCGACCACCGAACCACACGGCACCGGCACGCGCATCGACAGACCGTCGAGCTTGCCGTCGAGTTCCGGGATCACCTTACCGACCGCGCGCGCGGCGCCGGTCGAGGTCGGAATGATGTTGAGCGCGGCGGCGCGCGCGCGACGCAGGTCGCCGTGCGGCAGGTCGAGGATGCGCTGGTCGTTGGTGTAGGCGTGAATCGTGTTCATCAGCCCGTGCTCGATGCCGAAGGCGAGGTGCAGCGCCTTGGCCAGCGGCGCCAGGCAGTTGGTGGTGCAGCTGGCGTTGGAGATGATGCGATCCTCGGCCTTCAGATCTTCGTCGTTGACGCCGAGCACGATCATGTTGTCGATCTCGTCCTTCGGCGGCACGGTCAGCAGCACCTTGCCAGCGCCGGCTTCGAGGTGCTTGGAGCAAGTTTCGCGGGTGGCGAAGATGCCGGTGGCCTCGACGACGAAATCGACGCCCATCTCACCCCACGGCAGCGCCGCCGGGTCCTTCTCGGACAGGGTGCGCACTTCCTTGCCGTCGACGGTGATCACACCCTCGCCGACCTCGACCTTGCCGTCGAAGCGGCCGCCGACCGAGTCGTAGCGCAGCAGGTGCGCCAGGGTTTTGGCGTCGGTCAGGTCATTGAGGGCGACGACCTCGAAGTCGTCGCGGCCGTTCATGATGCGAAAGACGTTGCGCCCGATGCGGCCGAAACCGTTGATGGCAATGCGTGTGGCCATGGCTCTTGGATTCTGGGGTTTCCCGAGGGGGGAAAGAGGGTTGGGAAAGGGCGGATTCTAAGCGCGCGCCGGGTGGCAGAATAGGGTTGAGCGATGGACCTCTTGCCCGCACTAGCCTTCGAGGACCTGGCGCCGTGGCCGGCGCCCGAGCGCGTCGCGCTGGCCTTCTCTGGCGGCGCCGATTCGGTCTTCCTGGCCCTGGCCTGGCGCGCCTGGTCGGGCCAGCTACGACCGCAGGCGTGGATCGTGGATCACGGACACTGCGCCGATTCGGCCGAGCGCGCAGCGGCGGCCGCCGACCTCGCTACGACTCTGGATCTTGAGCCTCGGATTCTGACGCACCGGCGAGGGTCAGAGGTCGCTCCAGGGCAGGGTCCGTCGGCGGATGCCGGGAGCCCAGCCTCCTCGCCTAACGAAGACGACCTGCGTCGCCGCCGTTACCACCTGCTTGGCGAACAGTCCACCGCCGCGGATGTCCAAGTGCTGCTGACCGGCCACCACGCCGATGACCAGGCCGAGACCGTTCTCTTCCGCATCTTGCGAGGCACCGGTTTGCGCGGACTTGCCGGGGTCCCGGCGCGGCGCGAGCTGCGCCCAGGTCTCGAAGTCCGCCGTCCACTCCTCACCGTGCGCCGTGACGCGATCCGCGCCCACCTTGCCGCCGCCGGCGTGCCCTGGCTGGAGGACCCCAGCAACGCCGACCCCGCCTGCGCCAGCCGCAACCGTCTGCGCCTCGAAATCCTGCCCGCGCTCACTGGCGTCGCCAGCGCCGATCCGGTCCAGGCGCTCCTGCGCCTGCAGTCCGATGCCGCCGCCTGGCAGGAGTGCCAGGAACAGTTGCTCGACCCACAAGCGGAATGGCGCAGCCTGCCGTCCTACCTGCGCCGCGCCGCCATCGCCGCCCAGTTGCGTCAGGCCCAAATCAAGGTCAGTCCCCAGCGCCTGCTCGATCTCGAAGGCGCTTTAATGACTCGAGGCTCCGCATCGATCAACGCTCATTGGCGCCTTACCACCTCTGGGGGGGGGCTGAGTCTGCGAGTACGCCGCCAAGCGGCATCCCACCCTGAAGGCTGCTAGTCTTAGGCCATGGAATCCAGCCATTGGGAGCGCTTGGAACAATTGTTCCATCAGCTTTCGGAGCTGCCGCCGGAGCAGTGGCGAGCCAAGCTGGAGGAACTGGCCCCGGGCGACTCGAAGCTGCACGCCGAGGTGCTTTCCCTGCTCGGTGGCGCCGGCGACACCGCCAGTTTCCTCGACAAGCCGGCGGCGACGCTGTTCTCCGGTCCCGACGCGCCGTCGCCGGAAGAGGAATGGAAGGGGCAGCGCGTCGGCGCCTATCGCATCGACGGACTGATTTCCTCCGGCGGCATGGGTTCGGTGTTTCTGGCCAGCCGCGACGACGATGCCTATCAGCAGCAGGTTGCGATCAAGATCGTGCGCGCCGAGTGGAGCGGCGAGGGCCTGCTCGACCGCTTCCTGACCGAACGCCAGACGCTGGCCGGGCTCGACCACCCCAATATCGCCAAGCTGCTCGACGGCGGCGCCACCGAGGACGGGCGCCCCTACCTGGTGATGGAGTACGTCGACGGCGTGCCGCTTGACCAGTACTGCCGCGAACACCAGCTCAGCTGGCGCCAGGCGGTGGCGCTGTTCCGCAAGATCTGCCAGGCGGTGGCGCACGCGCACCGCAACCTGGTCGTGCACCGCGACCTCAAGCCGCAGAACATCCTGGTCAACACCAAGGGCGAACCCAAGCTGCTCGACTTCGGCATCAGCAAGGTGCTCGATCCGGATCTCGGCGGCGCCGGCGCGACGCTGTCGCCGTTGCGCCTGCTGACCCCCGAATACGCCAGTCCAGAACAGGTGCGCGGGCAGCTGGTGACCACCGCCAGCGACGTCTACTCGATCGGCGTGGTGTGTTTCGAGGCGCTGGCCGGCGACCGCCCGTACCAGATGCAGACGCGCGTGCAGCACGAGATCGAGCGCGCGCTCGACTCGGCCAAAGTGGCGCCGCCGTCGTCCCTGCGCGCCGACATCCCGCGCGACCTCGACGCCATCCTGCTCAAGTGCCTGCGCCCCGAACCCGAGGCGCGCTACGCCGGCATGGCCGAACTCGACGAGGACCTGCGCTGCCTCGAACGCGGCCTGCCGGTGGCCGCGCGCCAGGGCAACTTCGCCTACCTCACCGCGCGCTACCTGCGCCGCTACCGCGCGCTGGTCGCCGGCATCGCCGCGATCCTGATCGCGATCACCCTCGGCGTCACCTCGACCCTGAACCAGGCGCGCATCGCTGCCGAACGCGGCCGCACCGCCCAGCGCGTGTCCCAGTTCCTGGTGCGTCTATTCCATAACGCCGATCCTTGGGAACAAGGTGGAGAGGACGTGCCCGTTCGTCGCATCCTTGACTTAGGTGTCGAGGAAATCATGCTGACCCTGCAGGACGAACCGGCTGAGCGTTCGGTGTTGTTACGGACCTTGGGCGAGGTCTATCTCAACCTCGGAGACGAAAACCAAGCCATGGCCCTTCTCGGTGAGGCCGAAAAGCTATTGAGCGAAGGCCGCAGGCCGGACCCGGAGTTGTTGGGAGATACGCTGCATCATCTTGGGGTTGCCATGCGCAAGATTGGCGATTTGACTGGAGCATCTGATGTGCAGAGGCGGGCTTTGGCAACACGACGCGATGCCTTCGGGGAAGAAAGCAAGGAGGCGGCCTCCTCATGGAATACGCTGGGCTTGGTATACCACCTTAATGGTGAGTTTGAGATGGCGGAGGAGCACTACAACCGCGCATTAGAATTGCGCCGCAAGCTGCTGCTGCCCTCCCATCACGATATTGCAACCACGCTGAGCAACCTTGCTTCCCTGGCCTTGGCGCGGGAAGACACCGAAGAGGCCCTTCAGCTCTTTCGAGATGCCTTGTCGATTCAAGAACAGCGGGGTTCTGATCACCCTGACCTGGCCACCGCGCACAACAACCTGGGAAAGGGGCTGCAGGCCGCTGAGGAGTACAGCGCCGCCTTTGCCGAATTATCGATCGCCCTTGAAATGAGGTTGGAGCTCCTTGGAGAGGACCATCCGCATGTGGCTGGAAGCCTCAGTAACCTCGGATCGGTTGAATACGACCGCGGCAATTACCCCGCAGCCGAAGCGGCATTCGCACGCGCGTTGACCGTGGTCCAGCGGCGACTCCCAAATGACCACCCCCTCGTTGAGACGATTCTCTACAACTTGGACGCCGCCAGAAACCCACCAAAGGAAGACGATCAGGGTTGAGGTTGCGATTCGCCTTCGGCCTTGGTTCTCGAGTTGGACCTAGTCGTTCTCGATCTCGTAGCGTTCTTCGAGGTGGATCGGGATGGCGGCGCTGACGCGCTGGCCGCCGTCGACCAGCCACACGGCCTGGCCGGAGGCGCGCGGGCGGATCCACTCGACGGTCTGCGCCGACAGCTGGTCCATCGGTGCGCCGAAGGCGTAGGTGGCGTCGGCCCACAGACCGAGTTCGGGCTGCGCCGGGTCGAGCAGCAGGCCGCCGTCCTGCGGATTGAGGAATAGGAAGGGCTGCCACAATTCCTCGGGCAGGATCAGGTCGCCGCCGGCGGGATCGGGGTTGCGCAGCCAGTCGGGGAACACCAGCTGGTCATCGAAGCCGTCGCCGTCGCTGTCGAAATTGAGCAGGCCGCCGGGATGGAGAGCGGCGAGGTCGCCGCCGGGCATCTTGGCGGGGCCGAAACCGACCGTCTGCTTGCCCAGGACCAGGCCGGGCTGGCCGTCGGCGTCGCGCAGCAGGTCGGTGGCCGGGCGGCCGGGGCGGCCGAGCGCTTCGAGCGGCGGGTTGAAGCGGAATTCACCGCCGCGCAGGTGCGCAGGGTAACTCCAACCGAGGGTGGCCTGGCCGTAGCCGTCGGCGTAGGGCAGCAGCTTGGCCTGGTCCATCGCGCGCGGGTAGACGTCGTACTGCTGCAGCACGCCGAGCCCGGAGCGGTAGCCCCACGCGGTGCGCCACTGCAGTTCGGCCTGTTTGGTCGCGCCCCACAGCGGTTTGCAGCTGAACACCTCGAGGCTGTGACCACCGGCGGGGGCCCTGCGGCAGGTCTTGATGTCGTCCCACAGCGGTGCGCCGTAGTCCTCGAGGCGCACCCGGTGCGGCGCGTTGTCGAGGTTGTACAGGCGCAGTTTCAATTCCTGGCCCTGCGAATTCTCCGGCAGGTCGCGGCGCATCGGCGGCATTTCGCCGCGGAAATCGTCTTCGGTGATCAGGTAGTACTCGTGGTTGACGATCGCTGCGACCGCGTCGTAGGGGCCGAGCGGGTGGCGCGGATCGACGCCGGGCTGCACGCCCTCGCCGAGCAGCTGCGCCATCGCTTCGGGCGGCAGTTCGCGGCGATCCGACATCAGGTCGATCCAGTCCTTGGCGATGCCGCGCGGCAGCACGTCGTTCTTCGACAGCATGTCGGCGATCAGATCGAGCGGCGCACCGGCGAGCGTGGCCTGGACCACGTCGTAGGCTTTGCGCTCGGGTGCCGAGGCACCAATGGTGCTGAGGTCATTGGCGGCGGCCGCCGCCATCAGCGCCTGGCCCTTGGCGTCGAGGCTGAGCTGGCCGGTGGACACGTTGTGGATTTCGCGCACCACCTGCAGCCAGGTTGAGCGCTCAGGGTTGCTGCGCCAGCCCCACAATTGCACGCCCTCGAGCGAGGAGAGCGCACCGTGGGCGACGGTCAGATCGACCTTCATGTTGGAGCCGATCGCGACCCAGGTGGCGTCGTAGCCCTTGAAGGGCAGGCCCGGGCCACTGCCGTTGCCGGCGTCGTTGAGGAAGGTGGCGGGGGCGAAGTCTTCGCGCTCGAGCGAGTAGACCGTGTAATGGATCATGACCTGATCCAGCGGGTGCGCGTCGAGCGGGATCAGCAGGAAGGCGGTGTCGCTGACGTTGTCGTCGTCGTGCCACAGCACCGAGACGTTGGCTTCCCATACCCTGCGCGTGACGCCGTCGACGCCGGTGACGGTGTAGCCGCTGTCGCGCAGGCGCTTGGTGCGCTCGAGCCCGGCTTCGTGATCGGGCAGGTAGGCGCCCTGGGCGCTGTTGAGCAGCGAAAAACCGTCGTAGATCTCGCCATTGGTGGTGCCGAGCAGGATCGACTGCACGCGCAGGGCGGCGGCGTTGGCCTGGGCCTGGTTGCCGCGGTCGGCGCCGTCTTCGAGATCCTCGAGGGCTTGGGCCAGATCTCGGTGCGGCTCCTGTGCGCGTGTAATGGTGTTGCCGGTCAGGCCCTTCTGGCCCTTGGCCTTGCGCTTGCGCACCTTGCCGACCAGGTTGAGCAGATCGGAGTGGCCGTCGACCTGGTGGCTGTTGGGAGTGCGCACCGGGATACCAGCCAGCTCGGCCCAGACGGGCTCAAGGATGCCAGGGTCGTTCGGGTGCCAGGGGTCGCGATTGGGCGCCGGGTCCTGGAAGACCGGAAGTTGCGCGCTGGCGGCGAGGAGGAGGGTGGAGAGCAAAACCATGGTGCCACCCCTCTATAGCGGCTAATTGGGGGTGGTTCCCTCACTCATCTGGTCGGGCGGCTGCATCGCCCGGGCCAGCCACGCACGTGCGAAAGTCCAGTCCCGCTCTACAGTTGCGTGCGAAATGCCAAGACTTTCGCCGGCTTCTTCGATGGTCAATCCACCGAAAAAGCGCAATTCGACCAATTTCGCCTTGCGCGGATCCAGCGCGGCGAGCTCGCCGAGGGCGTCGTCGAGGTCGAGCAGGCACTCGTCGCGGGCGGCCGGATCCTGCGGCAGGCGGTCGAGAGAGACCTTGGGCCTGCCGGAACCGCGTTTCTTGGCCTTGCGCGAGCGCGCGTGGTCGACCAGGATGCGGCGCATGGCCTGCGCGGCGATGGCGAAGAAATGGCGCCGGCCCTGGAAACCGGGGTCCTCTCCTCCGGTCAGGCGCAGAAAGGCCTCGTGGACCAGCGCAGTGGGCTGCAAGGTGTGGCCGGCGCGCTCGCGGCCGAGGAAATTGCCCGCCACCCGGCGCAGGTCTTCATAGACCAG
>JAJFFB010000016.1 GCA_021776925.1 Planctomycetota bacterium
GGCCATGCCGACGGCGATGCAGCAAACGCTTTCGGTGGCGGAAAACCCGCACCAGTTGGTGGTCACCCTCGGCGCCATGTGGACCGTGACCGTTCTGGTGGTGGTTTACATCACCCGCGGACAACGCCGCATTCCGATCCACCAGGCCAAGCTGATGCGCGGGCGCAAGGTGATGGGCGGGCAGAAGCACTATCTGCCGCTGCGCGTCAACCAGGCCGGCGTCATGCCAATCATTTTCGCCGGCGCCCTGTTCATCGTGCCCAACGTGCTCGGCAGCATGCCGGGCCTGTCCTGGATCAGCGATATTTTCCGGCCGAGCAGCTTCCTCTACCTGGCCTTCTATACCTGTCTGATCTTCTTCTTCTCCTTCTTCTGGGTGCGGCTGATGTTCCAACCCGCCGAGATTGCCAACAACCTGAAGGAGCACGGTTCATTTGTGCCTGGCATTCGTCCGGGCAAGGCCACCGCCGACTACCTCGGTTTCGTCCTCAATCGCGTAACCCTGGCCGGTTCGGCCTTCCTTGCGGTGATCGCGGTGATCCCGACCATAATCACCGCCAACATGAACGTCACCCAGAGCGTCGCCTACTTCCTCGGCGGCACCTCGATCCTGATCGTGGTGGGAGTGGCGCTGGACATGGTCGACAAACTTAATTCCCATCTGCTGATGCGGAATTACGAAGGCTTCATGAAGGGCGGCGGTTCCGGTTGGGCCCAACGTCGCAAATAGCCTGAAGGCAGAACCCAAGATGATCGTCATCCTCCTCGGACCTCCCGGTGTCGGCAAGGGCACGCAGGCCTCCCTGGCCGCGTCCAGCCGCAGGGACCAGGGTTGGCAGCATCTGTCTACCGGCGCGCTGCTGCGCGAAGAGGTGGCGCGGGGCAGCGACCTCGGGCGCCAGGCCGACGAGTTCATGAGCCGCGGCGATCTGGTCCCGGATGAACTCATGGTCGAAATGGTTGCTGCGCGCGTGGCCAGCCTCGGCGCCGATGATGTCCTGCTGCTCGACGGATTCCCGCGCACCCTGCCGCAGGCGCAAGCATTGGCCGACAAGGCCCCTGGCGGCTCGATCGGCCTGGCGCTATACTTCACGGCTCCCGATTCGATCCTGACCGATCGATTGCTGGGGCGGGGGCGTGCCGACGACACCGAAGAGGTGATCGCCCACCGTCTCACCGTCTACCGAGAGACCACTGCTCCGCTCGAGCGTTACTACCGCGAGCAGGGCATTCTTGTCGAGATCGACGCCGATCGCGACATCCCCGAGATCCAGGGCAGCATGGCCGAAGTGGTCGGTGATGCCCTGGCTCGCTCTAGTTAGCACAACGCCTGCATGGCAAAAGAAGAGCCCATCACCCTGATCGCGGTCGTCAGAGAAGCACTCCCTGGCGCCACCTTCCGGGTGGAACTCGAAAACGGCCAGCAGGTCCATGCCCACATGTCGGGGCGGATGCGCAAGCACTACATCCGCATCACCCCCGGCGACACCATCACCGTCGAAATGTCTCCTTACGACCTGACCCGCTGCCGCATCGTCTTCCGGGGCGAGCGCCGGCCGCGGCGCCCCGGCGAAGCCGGGCGCAAGGGTCCGGTGCGGCGCAAAGCCAAGCGTCGCGGCAAGGGAGGCAAGAGGCGCTAGGGCTTCTGCGCGCAAACGAGATTCATCATGAAGGTCCGAACCAGCGTCCGCAAAATCTGCGATTCCTGCAAAATCATCCGCCGCCACGGAACGGTGCGCGTGATCTGTACCCGCGACCCCCGTCACAAGCAGCGTCAGGGCTGAGATCCCCGCGCCCTCCTTACCTCCGAGATCTGAAAAATAGAGCAAGATGCCGCGTCTGATCGGTGTAGACATTCCTAACGAGAAGCGCCTCGAAGTCGCTCTCACCTATATCTATGGTGTGGGCAGTGCCCAGGCTGCGCTGGTCTGCAAGACCCTCGACCTGGACCCTGATCTCAAAGCCAAGGACCTCAGCGACGAGGCCCTGGGCGCGATCGCCGGCTATCTCGAGCGCAACCTCGACGTCGAGGGTGACCTGCGCCGGCGCAATATGCAGAACATCAACCGCCTGCGGGACATCGCCTGTTTCCGCGGCCTGCGCCACCGCCGCGGCCTTCCGGTCCGTGGTCAGCGCACCAAAACCAACGCCCGCACGCGCAAGGGTCCGAAGAAGACCGTTGCCGGCAAGAAGTCCGTCAAGGCGATGAAGTAACAGATGAGTGCAGCCAAAGCCAAGCGCAAGAGCCGCAAAGTCGGAGCCCGTGGAATCGCCAACGTGCGCTCCACCTTCAACAACACCACCATCACCCTGACCGACCCGCAAGGCAACGTCATCGCCTGGGGCTCCCCGGGTGCGGTGGGTTACAAGGGCTCGCGCAAGTCCACACCTTTTGCCGCTCAACAAGCTGCGATCCGTGCCGCCGAAAGCGCCTACAAGATGGGCCTGCGAGAAGTCGTGGTGCGCGTCAAGGGTCCCGGCTCCGGGCGTGAGAGCGCGGTGCGCGGCCTCAACCAGGCCGGCCTGCGCGTCACCATGATCGAAGATGTCACCCCGCTGCCGCACAACGGCTGCCGTCCCCCGAAGAAGCGTCGCGTCTGATCCCATGGCCCGTTACCACGGAAATGTCTGCCGCTTGTGCCGCCGCGAAGGCCACAAGCTCTTCCTCAAAGGACGCCGCTGCGAGACCGAGAAGTGTGCGGTCGACCGACGCAACGTGCCCCCGGGTTCCGACCTGCGCAGCCGTCCGCGACGCCTGTCGGACTACGGTGTGCACTTGCGCGAAAAGCAGAAGGTCAAACGCATCTACGGCGTGATGGAACGCCAGTTCAAGCGTTACTTCCACAACGCCGAACAGATGAAAGGCAACACCGGTGAGAACCTGTTGTCGATCCTGGAGCGGCGCCTCGACAACGTCGTCGACGCCGCCGGCATGGCGACCTCCAGGCCGCACGCGCGCCAGCTGATCAACCACGGCCACATCACCATCAACGGGCGCAAGGTCGACATCGCCAGCTACACAGTGCGCACCGGCGACGTCGTCGGCGTGCGCGGCAAAGAGAACTCCAAGAAGGTGATCTCCGAGTGTCTTGAGCTGAATAGCGACAAGGGCGCACCGCAATGGATGAGCGTCGACCGCGAGAGCAATACGATCACCATCAACGCGCTGCCCAAGCGCGAGGACGTCCGCTTCCAGGACATCCAGGAGCAGTTCATCATCGAACTCTGCTCCAAGTAATCCACACCAGCAGCTAGTCCAGGAACCATCATGAGAATCCGTTGGCGCGAATTCGAGCTTCCCTCCGGTGTCATCCGTGACCGCGAGAGTGCTACCGATTCCTATGGCAAGTTCGTGATCGAGCCCTTCGAAAGGGGCTTTGGTCACACCATCGGCAACGGCTTGCGCCGTGTGCTGCTGGGATCGATTGAGGGGGCTTCGGTCACCGCAGTCGAGATCGGCGGCGTCGAACACGAATTTAAGACCTCTCCCGGGGTGGTCGAAGACGTGGTCGACCTGGTGCTTGCTTTCAAAACCTTGCGCGTGCGTTCCGAGGTCGATGACGCGGTGCGCCTGGAGATCAGCAAGCAGGGGCCGTGCGAGGTCACCGCTGCCGATATCCAGTGCCCGACCGGGGTCACGATCCTCAACCCCGAGCACCACATTGCCACCGTCACCGGCGATCACAAGTTCGAGGTCAACCTCACCGTACGCCGCGGTCGCGGTTACACCGCCGCCGAGGAGACCGGTGAACCAATGGATCAGATCGGTCTGATTCCGCTCGACGCCGCCTACAGCCCGGTGCTGCGCATGCGCTACACCGTAGAGGCCACCCGGGTCGGCAAGTTCACCAACTACGATCGCCTGGTGGTCGAAATCTGGACCGATGGCACGGTGCGTCCGGAAATGGCCTTGGTCGAAGCGGCCAAGATCTTCCGCAAGCACCTCAACCCATTCGTCCAGTTCAGCCAGGCGGTTCAAGGCGTGCCGGTTGCCGAAGAGGTCAAGGCGATTGACGCCGCAGCCGAACGCCGTCGTGACCGACTCAACAATCTGCTCGCCGAGCCGATCGACCGCCTCGACCTGTCGACGCGTGCGCGCAATTGTCTCGATGGTGCCAGCATCGCCACCCTCAGTGAACTGGTGGTGATGTCCGGTGAGGACCTGTTGCAGATCAAAAACCTCGGTCAGACCGTACTCACCGAGATCGAAAAGAAACTCGCCGAACTGGACCTGACCGTCGGCATGGCCACCTCCGACAACTAGCGGGTTTTCCGCTGCAAATCTCCCAACTGGAAGCTGAAACATGCGGCACCGCGTCAAAACCCGCAAGCTCTCTCGCACTCCGGCCCACCGCCGCGCCCTGGCGCGCAACATGGTGGCGGCCCTGATCGAGCACGAGCGCATCGAAACCACCTTGACCAAGGCCAAAGCGATGCGGCCCTTCGCTGAAAAGCTGGTCACCCTGGCCAAGGACAAAAACCTGCACAACTACCGGCGCGCCCTGGCGCTGCTGGGTAACAACAAGGCCGCCGTGGCCAAGTTGTTCGACGTGCTTGGTCCGCGCTTCAAGGAGCGTCCTGGCGGCTACACCCGGATCCTCAAGCTGGAACAGCCGCGGCTCGGTGACAAGGCGCCGCGCGCCTACTTCGAGTTCGTCGAGCGGACGCCGAAAGAAATCGACCTGGGCCTCGACGACTGATCCGCAGCTCCAGCAGGCGGGCCCAGCGCTCAGCCGGTCAAGTGGCCGGCTGAGCGTTTTTCCAAGGCGGCGGGACCGCACGCTCGACCGCCTTGCGGGCGGCCGCGGCCACCGCCCTGCCGGCCGGACCGAGGACCGCGTTGAGCTGGTCAAAAAGACCCGCCTGCATGTCGACTTTCCAGTCCGGGCCGGCGCGCATCGCCACGCTCTTGCCGTCGAGGTCACGGTAGAGGAAACGCACCGGGCTCTCGCCTGGGAAGGCGCGCAAAATGCGCTGGATCTCGGCCACCGGCGGGGTGCCGTCGCTGAGCAGAATCTCGAGGTGTCCGCTCAGCTTGATGCGTTCTCTTCCTTGCAGCGCTTCGATGCGGTCGACGCGCAGGATCGCTTCTTCACCGCTGACGTCGAGGGTGCCGTGGAACAGGCCGATGTAGTCCTCGACCACAGCTTCGCGGTTTTCTTCCAAGGTGCTCGGCCACACCAGCGCGGCGGTGGACCCGTAGAGGTCCTCGATGCGCATGCGCGCCATCTTGCGGTTCGGATCCTTGCGCAACGGGCGGATGTTGACGTGCGATGCAATGCCCGCCAGGCACACCAGCGCGTTGTCGCCGACCTCGTGCACGTTGCGGGAGTCCCATGGAGAAAGACCTCGCAGCATGCCGCGATAGGGGTCGAGCGGGTGCTGGGTAAGGAACAGGCCGAGGGCTTCCTTTTCCCACTGCAGCGACTGTTTGATTTCTGCCGGACTGAGTTCGCGGCCAGTTCCGTCAGCGGATGCGCCGTCGCTTGAACCCTGACCGGTGGTGGCGTCCCCGGCTGAGGCTCGCTGTGGTGGTGCAGGCGGTGCGGCCTCGAACAACAGGCCCTGGCCGCGCTCGCGGTCTTTGGACACTGCTTGGGCAAATCCCATCTCCTCGGCCAGGCTCTCGAACAGATCGACCCGGGCCATTTGGAAGCAGTCCATCGCGCCGGCCTTGATCAGGCACTCGAGCGTGCCTTTGTTGACCAGGGCGCCGTTGCAGGCGATCAGGAACTCGCCCAACTCGCTGTAGCGCCCGTCTTCTTGCTGGGTGCGGCCCTCCAGGATCGCTTCGGCGGCGCCGCTTCCCACCCCTTTGATCGCCGCGAGGCCGAAGCGGATCTGGCGCCGGTCAGCGGAAACCGTGAATCGGATTTCCGATTGATTGAGGCACGGCGGCAGGATCTCGAGGTCGTGGTGGCGGCCGTCCTCGATCAGAGTGGCGAGTTTGGCGGTATCGGCGGCTTCGTAGGTGAAGCTGGCGGCGAAGAACTCGGCCGGATGGTGAGTTTTCATCCACGCTGCCTGATAGGTGACCAGCGCGTAAGCCGCCGAATGGGACTTGTTGAAGCCGTATTCCGCGAACTTGGCCATCATGTCCCAGATGTCCTGGGCGACCGCGTCCGGGACGGTGCGTTCCACCGCACCCTGCAGGAACTGCGGCTCGTAACGGCCCATGTATTCGGCGTCTTTCTTGCCCATCGCTTTGCGTAGGGCATCGGCGTCGCCGAGGCTGAATCCGCCCATGCGCTGCGCCACGCGCATGATCTGCTCCTGGTAGATCAGCACGCCGTAGGTTTCTTGCAGGATCTCTTCGAGCAAGGGGTGGGGAAAGCTGACCTTTTCTTCGCCGTGCTTGCGCCGGGTGAAGATGTCGTGCAGGCCCGAGCGGAGCGGGCCCGGCCGGTACAAGGCAAGGACCGCGATCATGTCCTCGAAACAACTGGGCTTGAGATTGGCGAGCAGGCGGCGCATGCCCCCTGACTCAAGTTGGAAAACGCCTTCGGTGTCGCCGGCCTGCAGCAACTGATAGGTGGCGGCATCGTCCAGCGGCAGTTCATCCAGATCAATCTGCTCGCCGCCTCCTTGGGCAACCAGGCGCACCGCCTCGTGCAGGATGCTGAGGGTGCGCAGGCCGAGGAAATCCATCTTCAGCAGGCCGAACTCCTCGCTGATCTTCATGTCCCACTGGGTAGTGACGTTGCCGTCCTGCTTGGCCAGTGGCACCACGTCGATGAGTGGCTCGTCGGAGATGATCACCCCCGCGGCGTGTACCGAGGAATGCCGCGACAGGCCCTCCAACTTGGTTGCCAGCTTGACCCATTGCTGATTGCGCTCGCTCGAATCGCGCAGTTGCTGCAGTTCCACGTCGGCGTCGAAGGCCTCGGCCAGCTTTACTCCAGGCCCCTCAGGCACCTTTTTGGCCAACTGATCGACCTCGGCCAGGGGGACGTCCATGACCCGGGCGACGTCGCGCAGCGCCGCACGTGCTTTCATTTTGCCAAAGGTGATGATCTGGCACACCCGGTCGTCGCCGTATTTGGAGCGCGTGTAGGCGATCATTTCTTCACGACGGTCCTTGCAAAAATCGATATCGATATCAGGCATTGAGAGCCGGCCCGGGTTGAGGAAACGCTCGAAAATGAGGTCGTATTTAAGCGGGTCGAGCCGCGTGATTCCGAGCACGTAGGCGACGATGGAACCGGCGGCGGAGCCGCGCCCGGGACCAACCGGAATGCCGACCGAACGCGCGTGGTGGATCAGATCCCAGACAATCAGGAAATAGGTGACAAAGCCCATTTCCGCGATCACCCGCATTTCATACTCAAGCCGGTCGTGGGCTTCCATTTCGCGACCGGGGTAAAGGCGGGCGAAGCCCTCTTCGCACAAGCGGCGGAAATACACCTCGGCCTGTTCGCCCCCGGGGGCCTCGAAATGCGGCAGACGATACTTGCCGAACTCGATCTTGACGTCGATCTGATCGGCCACCAGCTGGGTGTTGCGCAACGCTTCGGGGATGTCAGCGAAGACCTGGTTCATCTGCTCGCGGGTGCGGAAGAACAAGGTGTCGGTGTCCATGCGCCAGCGTTTTTCGTCGTCGATCTTGGCGCCGGTATGGATGCAGATCAGCGCGTCCTGGGCGTTACAGTCCTCGTGACGCAGATAATGGATGTCATTGGTGGCGACCAGGGGAGCGCCAACCTGGTCTCTCATTCGAACCATTTCCTGAGTGACCCGTTCTTGAATATCCATACCGTTGCGCATGATCTCGAGAAAGAAATGCTCGCGGCCGAACATGTCTTGCAACCTGCCGGCCTCGCGCAGGGCCTGGTCATATTGCTCCTGTCTCAGCAGGCGGTTGACCGGCCCTGAAAGACAGCCTGACAAGCACGTCAGGCCGGCGCTGTGCTGTGCCAGCAGTTCCATGTCGACGCGGGGGCGGAAATGATGCCCGTCGAGATAGGCGTAGGAGGACAGCTTGTGCAGGTTCTTCCAGCCCTGTTCGTCGCGGGCCAGCAGGGTGAGGTGGGAATAGGGATTCTCCTGACGGTGGTGGCGCTGGTGCATCGACTTCAGCGCCACGTACATCTCACAGCCAAGGATCGGCTTGACGCCTGCCTTGGTGCAGGCCTTGTAGAACTCCATCGCTCCGAACAGATTGCCGTGATCGGTGATGGCGATGGCATCGTGGCGGTCCTCGACCGCCGCCTGCACCAGATCAGGAATCCGGTTCGCTCCGTCCAGCAGCGAGTACTCGGTATGGACGTGAAGATGGACGAAGGGTTCCATGGACGCCTTAATCTAGCGCTTCGAAGCGGGGCATCGGGAGGGCAATCTGGTTCTGCGTTCTGTGGTAGCCTGGATCACCAGCCTCGGCGCGCTTTCCCCATGTTTTGCCCCACCGTGCGCACGTTTTTTCTGTCATTTCTCCTGCTGCTCGCCCTGGCCCTGGTCGGTTGCGGAGGTGGTGGTGGGGGTGATTCTTCGGCGCCTGCCGGTGGATCCTCCAACGACGGCAATCGCAATGAGCAAGGGGGGGACCAGGGCAACGGCCAGGGCGACGACGGCGAAGACGAAGGCAACGGCGATGAGGAGAATGGCGACGGAGAAGAAGAAAATGGCAACGCCGCCGGCAGCGTGCTGCAGTTCCGGCAAAGCGGTTCGTGGCTCGAAGTCGAGGTCGACAACAGCGGCGAGGTAAGCCTCAACCTGAGCCTCGAAGCTCCGGGCGGCACCACCCGCAGCCGCGCCCCGGCCGGGGTGCGCACCACGCTGTTCCTCGATGTTCCGGCCGGCGATGACCCCTTGCAGGACGTGGCTGCCGACCTGCTCCTTAAAGCGCCTGATGGTGGCGTTCTGGACCGCCGCAGCCTCACCGTGCTGGAACCGGTCGCACTAGGCAGCGCACCGCTGCTGGCTCTCTCGCCGACCGCGCGTGATGACCTGATCCAGCGCTATCAGAACGACAACCGCACCGCCTACGCCCTCGGCCAGCAGGTGCTGCTGCCCGCCGACAACTATCTGGCCCAGCCGACCGCGGTACCCGAGCGCGGCGGCGCCTGGGCCGGATCCGGCGATGCCGACGGCCTGCTGATCACGCGCACCCACAAGGAACTCGCCGAAGTCTGCTTCAAGCTCGGCATCGCCTACGTGCTCAAGCAAGACGTCGCCTACGCCGAGGGTGTGCGCGACATGCTGCTGGAGTACGCGCGTCTTTACCCGACCTACAAACTGCACGACCGCTCCGGTGCCGAAGAAGGACAGCGCCTGCTCCCCGATGCTGCGCGCATGATGGCGCAGACCCTGGACGAGGCGCGCTGCCTGATGGAATTCGCCCGCGCCCTCGACCTGATCCGCGGCTCTGGGGTGGTCGACGCAGCGCAACAGGAAGCCATCGCCAACGATTTCCTGCGGCCGTCGGCGCAACTTCTGCGCGGACATGAAAAGGGCATCCACAACATTCAGTGCTGGCTCAACCTGGCGGCTTTTCTTGCCTTCCTCCAGGCCGATGACCTGGCCGCCGCCCGCGCCTGCGTAAGCGGCAAGAACGGCCTGGAACAGATCCTCGCCGAAGGAGTGGCCAGCGATGGCACCTGGGTCGAGGGCTCCTTCATGTACCACTATTTCGCCGGCGAGGCGCTGGTGCCGCTGGTGCGGGCACTGCAGGCCTGTGCGGTTCCGTGCGACACCTCTGCGCTGGAAAAGATGCTCGAGGCGCCCTTCGCCCTCGCCGCCCACGACGGCACTCTGCCGATGGTCAATGACGGGGTGCAGATCGGGTTGGGACAATCCGCCATCTCCCAGGCCAAGCTCTACGAACAAGGCGTCCGTATCTATTCCGGCGACCGTCTGGCCTGGCCCTTGCGTCGCTGGACCCGTGGCCAGGATTATCTGTCCCTGATTTACGGCGGTGCCGTGTTGCCGCCGGATCCGCCCGCCGACCCGCCCCCCAGCATCGTGCTGCCCGACCTCGGCATGGCGATGGTGCGCACCGGGCCGGCTGCCTTTGAGTCCACCCTGGCGATTGATTACGGGCCGCACGGCGGCGACCACGGGCATCCGGACAAACTCAGCCTGCACGCCTGGCTGGGCGGGCGACCCGCCTTCGGCGAAGCGAGCACCAACCTCTACGGCGAGCGTCTGTACCAGGATTATTTCAAACGCAGCCTGGCGCATTCGACCGTGCTCCTCAACGGCCAGGACCAGAGGCCCGCCCGCGGCACTTTGCTGCGCTTTGACAGCACCGATCAGATCATCGAAGTGCGCTCCGATCAGGCCTATCTCGGCGCCACCTTGACGCGGCTCAGCCACCTGACCCCTGATGGTCACCTGATCGATCTATTCCTGGTCGAGGGCGCCGGCAGCGCCAGCGTCGATTATGTTCTTCACGGCTATGGCCAACAGATCTCGACCTCGGCCCCGTTCCTCGATGCTGCAGACGCCGGTTATCAAGCCAATCCGGCCTACCGAGCTCTGCGCAAGGTCAAGGTTCTCGACACTGCCGACGACGTCGACATCCGTTTCAGCGACGCTTTCGGCAGCCATACGGTGCGCATCGCCGGCCTGCCGGGAACCCACCTGATTCTGGCCGAGGGTCCGTGGTTCCAGGTCGGCACCTACGCCCCGATGCTGATCGTGCGGCGCAGCGGTGCCCGCGCCCTGATCGGCGTCGCCGCGGTCGATGGCCCCAGTTTCCCCAGCGATTTCCTGCTGCAATGGGATCTGGCCAAGGCGGCGGTCCAGTACCAGTCCGCCGGACGCCTCGAGGGCCTGGAATTGGAGATCAGCCCATGAGGCCGCGCAACCTCCTGTTCCTGGTCCTGGTCCTGGCGGGGATGGTTGTATGGCGGCCGTGGCAGCTCCCGGCAGACGGCGGTCTCGGCGCCGAATCCTCGGCCGGCGACACCGGTGGCAGCATCGAGGGCGGTGGCGGCAGTCGTGGATCGGGCGGCAGCAACGGCAGCAACGGCACCACGACTGGCGACGGCGGCATCCCCGACGGTGGTCAGGCCGGCGGCTCCAGCGCGGGCAGCACTCTGCGTCAGACCCGTCAAGTGGGTTCCTGGTTGGAGGTCGAGGTCGACAACCGCGGCAGCGGCGCACTCGAAGTCAGCCTGGTTGCTCCCGGCGGCACCACCCGCGGACAGGCGTCCGCCGGGGTCGAATCCACCGTCCTGCTCGACGTCCTCGCTGGTTCCCAGCCGCTCGCCGAGGTCGCCGCCGAAGTGATCCTGCGCGCGGCCGACGGCAGCGTTGCCGACCGTCTCAAGATCCGCGTGCGCGAGCCGGTGGACCTGGGCAACGCGCCGCTGCTGGCACTCACCCCCAGCGCCGCCGATGAATTGCGCGCGCGCTACCAGGGCGATGGCCGGGTCAACTACGTGTTGCGCCACCAGGTTCTGGGTCCTGCAAGGGATTTCCTCCAGGCCCCTCTGGCCGTGCCTGAAATCGGCGGCGCCTGGAGCGGTGCCAGCAACGATGCAGACGGCCTGCGCGCCTCGCAAGAGCACTCGGCGCTGGCTGACATGAACTTCAAACTCGGGCTGGCCTTCGTGCTGACCAACAAACCCGAATATGCGGAAGGGGTGCGCGACATCCTGCTGCAATACGCCAGCCTCTATCCGACCTACCCGTTGCACGACCGCACCGGTGCGGTGGAGGGGCGGCTGCTGCCTGATGCCGCGCGCATGATGGCGCAGACCCTCGACGAAGCGCGCTGTCTGCTCGATCACGCGCGTGCCTACGACTTGATCCGGGGCTCCGGAGTGGTCGACGCGCAGCAGGACGAGCGCATCACCGAGAGTTTCCTGCGGCCCTCGGCGCAATTGCTGCGCGGGCACGAAAAGGGCATCCACAACATCCAGTGCTGGCTCGATTCTGCGGCTTTCCTGGCCTTCGTCCAGGCCCGGGATCCGGTTGCCGCGAGCGCATGCATTTCAGGCAAGTACGGGCTTGATGAGCTGCTCAGCCAGGGCGTCGGCGCCGACGGCACGTGGCTCGAGGCCTCCTTCATGTACCACTTTTTTGCCGCCGAAGCGGTGGTGCCGATGGTGCGTGGCCTGCAGGCGCTCAACCTCCCCTTCGACGAGGCCAGCGTGCAACGGATGACGGAGGCGCCGTATGCCCTGAGCGGCCCGGACGGCACTCTGCCGATGATCAACGATGGCGTGCAGATCGGCCTCGGCGGTACGGCGATGTCGCAGACCAGCTTCTATGAACAGGTCGCGGTGATGTTCGACAGCGAAGACGTCAGCCGGCCGCTGCGGCGCTGGGGACGCGGCCGCGATTATCTGACCGCGGTCTACGGCGGACCGATCTTCGCCCAGAATCCACCCGCCGATCCGCCGCCAGCGGTCAATCTGGCCGACCTCGGCGTGGCCATGCTGCGCGTCGGTCCGACCGCCTACCAGTCTTCGGTAGCGGTTGATTACGGGCCGCACGGCGGCGACCACGGGCACCCGGACAAGCTCGGCATTCATGTCTGGCTGGGCGGGCGTCCGGCGATCGGCGAGGCCAGTACCAACCTCTACGGCACTGCGTTGTACCGCGACTACTACAAGCGCAGCCTGGCCCACTCCACCGTGGTGCAAAATGGCAGCGACCAGAGCCCGGCCAGCGGCAGCCTGAAGCTCTTCGAAGCGGCTTCCGGCACCCTCGAAAGCGCCTCCAGCCAGGCGATCCCAGGTGCCCAGCTCGGGCGCCTGTGCCACCTGACTCCCGATGGATACCTGATCGATTTGTTCCGCGTACAGGGGGGGGGCGGCCAGTCGCTCGACTATGTGTTGCATCACTACGGCAACCAGGTCAGTACCGCTGCGCCCTTCGTCGACTCCGCCGACGCCGGTTACCCCGGTGATTCCGCTTACGATTCGTTGCGCAAGGTCAAGATCCTGGACACCAGCGACGACGTCGACCTGACCTTTTCCGACAGCAGCGGTGCGCACACCGTACGCGTTTCCGGGGCTCCTGGCACGCGCCTGATCCTCGCCGAGGCGCCGTGGTTCGAAGCGGGCAGCTTTGCTCCGGTGCTGATTATCCGGCGCAGCGCCTCCACCACCCACTTCGGGATCGCCGCCGTCGATGGCACCACCTTCCCAGCCGACTTCCAACTGCAGTGGGACCTGGCCGCGGGCAGCGTCCATTACCAGTCTGCCGGGCGTCCCGAAGGACTCCAACTCAGCTTTGCTCCATGAATCGAAACGCCTTCCTTTCCTTGCTCGTGCTCCTTGCGGCCGTCTTGGCGCTGCTGATCTGGCGGCCTTGGGCAGGCGGTGACGTCACCGACGACGGCGGCGGCGGAGACCCGGCCGCAGGGTTAGGGGCCGGCAACGAAGAGGAAGTGGTCGGTGGCGGCGACGGCCGCGGCCAGCAGAGGCGCCCGGGTGGGGCGCTGCAGCCGCAGACTGCAGGGGTCTTTCTCGCCGATGGCACGCGCGCACCGCACTTCCATCCGCCTGGGGGGGGGCCTGAAGTCCTCTACAGCAATGTCAAGACCTCCGGCTACTACCTGGTCGGCGACGCGCTGGAAGAATGGATCGATGAATTCCAGCTCGAAGATGACGGTGGACTGGCGCTGCACCAGCTCAACGGCATCGAATTCGCCTATTGTTCGGAACAGCCCGATCCGAGCCGCAATCAAGGCAATGCAACCTTGCGCATCTACGACGAGATGGTTGGCGGTCGTGCCCCGCGCGGCGACATCCTCGCCGAGTACCAGTTGACCGGTCTGCCGCTGGGCGGCCCCGATGGCGAAGTGCGTTGCTGGAAGATCCGCCTCGACCTGGCCAGCGCCGGTTTCTGCGATCTGCCGATCTACGACGATGGCAGCGGGCTCGGCTTCGGCCTGAGTTTCGACAGCGACAAGACCGGCCCACTGCTGGCCAGCGGCGCCCCCGGCAAACACCCGACCGCGGTCTCGCCGCAGGGTGCGGCGCTGTCGGTGTCCAAGGCCGATGCCGATTTTGCCCTGCGACTGTACGGGCCCGGGCGTGGCACCCACGTCTACGCGCCGCGTGACCCGGGGCCCGCCGACCACCTGGTGGTGCGGCGCCACACTACGGCTCAAGGCACGCACGAATTCCGCGTCATGCGGCCGCGCCGCGACCGCGACTACACCCTGCTGATTTCAGGCGCCCCTGACGAAACCTTCGCCGGCGAGGGTTCTCGCCTGATCGCGCCCGAAGCCCAGTTCCAGGACGGCGTCGTGCCGATGGCCAAGGGCGTGGTCGAACTCGAAGGCGACCTCGGCGGCAACGGCAACGTCTTCCTGCAGGTCGTCGAACACCAACCCGGTGCTTACCAGCCCGGCCTCGCCACCGCCTGGTCCCAGGGCTTGCTGCTGTACCCCTCGGCGCAGGACTTCCTCGCCGTGAAGCTGCCCGGCAACCCCGAGCGCCCCGGCGCCCGCCGCGGCGCCGCCGACGCTGGTGGCGACCCCGAGGCCGCCTACTGGTGGGCTTCCATCGGCGCCTCCGCCGACGCCGCCCTGGCCCCAGCCGAGCCAACCTCCGAATCGGTGGATCTGCTACTTGCCTTGCTCCAAGCCGATTCGCAAGGCACGCCTGAGCTCCAGGTCGCGGCGGTTCTCGCCCTGCTGTCGGCCGCACCGGCCAGCGCCGAGAACACCTGGCAATCCCAATTGCTGGCGCTGCGTGACCACAACGGCGTTTCGGTCCCGGTGCGCGCCGTTCTCGCCAGCCAGGCGCGCTCGCCCGAGGACGGGCAGGCCCTGGCCGCCTGGATCGGCCAGCCCGGCCTCGATCCGCTGCTGCGCCGCGCCGCCGCTCTCGGCCTGGCCAGGCTGACCGACCCCGAATCGGTGCGCGCGCGCGATGTCCTGCTGCCCACCCTGCAGGCATCCCCCGACCCCCTCGACCGCGGCACCGCGATGCTGGCCCAGGCGCTGAGCCTGTCCCAAGCCGACGCCACCGCCACCGACGCCTGGATCCAAGCCATGCTCGAGCGCCTGCGCCAAGGCGACACCCACGACCGCCACTGGGCCGCCGCCGCCCTCATCGAGGCCGGCCAAAACCCAGCCCAGCGCCCCAAACTGCTCCCCACCTGGAACCAATCCCTGCTCCCCCTCCACCATCGTGCCACCGACCCGCACCTGGTCGCCATCTGCGAACCGATTGGAGGCGGTCTGGTGCCGGCTCCAGGGATGAACAAACCGCACATTCCCGGAAGTCAGGAAGGCCCACCCTTGGTGCTTGAACAGACCTTGACCAGCGCCGACACACCACCTGAAGACCAGCTCCGAGCCGTACTCGAATGGGGCAAGCAACAAGCCGGAACCGAGCGATGGACATTAGTAGCAAGCCAATCCCGCGTCCCAGGTATTCCCTGGCCGCTGGAGGCGCTCTACTGGGATTAATCCGGTCACGAGCTCTGTTTTTCTGCTTGCGGGTTTGGGGGACGGCGCGTGGGTGGCGCCTTTGCCGCTAAAGCGGCGGCGCCGCGCCGCCGAAGTCGCGTCAAACGCCCCACCCACGCGCCTCGCCCCACGCCCTCTGCGACAAGGGGGCTTTTGTTGCGGAGTTCCATTCGGGTTCAGGCGGGGCGGCGGAAGGTGTCCCAGGCTTGCTTCGTCTGGCAAATGGATTCATCTTGGTCCTGAGCGAGCCCGCGGAATTCAACGGCGCGGGCAGAGGCAAGAGGACGCTCCCTCAATGATCATGCGGGATAGGGGCCTCATGTCCTTGCTTTCCCACCCGCGCAGGATCTGAATCGAAATGAATGACGTATCCCAGGTGCAGCAAGGTCGGCGCGTGCGGACACCTGCATGACCCTTGAGGTATGGCTATGGCATGAGTGCTCTGCCCGGGTCGGCCCGCGTTGCCGCGACTTTTAGCGCCTTGGCGCGCCTTAGCGGCAACGCGGGCCGACCCGGGCTACCCAATCACCCAAACCCATCACCGCAAAGGCCGATAAACAACCAAATCCGCACTCGCCACGCCAAAGCCAGGCTTTTTAGGCATCAGGCTGCCGCCACGCTTGGTGCTCCCGATCAGGGCTTGCTTCAGAACCGGAGGGAGATCGTCGGCGCCTGGGGGCAAGGAGCCGGAACTGCCACGTTTGGCGGAAGGGCCGTGGGCGAGGAAGGCCGGGCTCACCAGCGGGGCGAAGTCTTGGTATTGGGGAGTGAGGATCGCCAGGTAGCGGTCGCGCAAGGGCTGGCTGTCGGGCCACTGCGGACCGACGAAGACGTTGATCGGCGGCAGGACCAGAGTTTCGCCGGGTTCGAGCAGATTGTCCTGGCGCGTATCCTTGGGGAAGATCGGCTCGGTCGAGCGGTCCTGGCTGACGCACAAAACCGACAGGTACATCGCCTTCTGTGCCGGTCCGGTGGGCATGTGGACCGAGAGTTTGACCAGGTCGAGCTGGGCATCTCCGGGGCGGTCGACGATGCGCATGGCGGGGGCGTCGCCGCGCAGGGCGCCGCCTTCGGGGCCAGTCGGCTCCTGATAGGGACCGAGACCGTAGACAGGTGCCCATTCTTGCCAGTCCGCTTCGCTGGGGGCGCTGAATTCCAGTTCCACGGCTACCGAGGAGGGCGATTCTGCCAGTGCCAGCAGCGCTCGGTGGCGGTGTTCCAGGCGCAGGCGCGCGGTGAGTTGATCGGTAATGCGCAGCAGGCGTGTGTCTTCGGCCGTGGGTGGATCGACCTCGTTCCACAGCCCGAGCCCGCTGTCGGTGCGCAAGACGTAGGCGCCATCATGCTTGCTCGCCTGGAGTTGGTATTCCGCCGCCAGCGGTTCGCGCAGGATTTCCAGCGGGCAGTCCTCGGCCTCGGCCAGCGCCGCGGCCAGCTGGTCCTCGAAGTCGCCCGGCGGCAGGTAGATACGCAGCGGTGGGTCGTTGCTGGGGCGCGACAATTCGATCACCCGGGCGGCGACCGAAGCGGTCAGATCGGGAGCTTCCCCGCTCCAGTTCGCCAGGCTGGTGCCGTCGCCGACGCGCACCA
Organism: Planctomycetota bacterium; assembly: GCA_021776925.1. Taxonomy (GTDB): domain Bacteria; phylum Planctomycetota; class UBA1135; order UBA1135; family UBA1135; genus JAJFFB01. Next base: position 16,964 of record JAJFFB010000016.1, read on the forward strand.
GTTCGGCCTCGCCCAGGGGGGTGCCGTCCTCGCCCAGCACCTGCAGCCGCGAGCCCACCCGTAACAGGTGCAACTGTCCGGCCTGGACCTCGATGGGCAGCCGGGCTTCGGGATCGATCACCGCGGCAAAGCCGGCGGGGGGGGCGCTGAAGTCGCCGGCAAAAAGCAGGCGGTCGAGCGGCCCTTCGAATTGCACCGACTGCATCGGTGCGTGGCGCGCGACGCGCACCGCGGCCTCGCGCGCGAGCCAGCGGAAGGACACAGCCGGCGGTGCCTCGCGCAGCGCCTGGCAGAGGAAAAAACTGAGCGCACCGAAGTGCCGCACCCGGCCACGCGCGTCACGCACGCGAATTTCTTCAGCCTGTTCGTAGGAAGCGCAGGCAGCAATATGGATGTAGGGCAGCGGCGTACCGCGCAGCGGATCGCCGTCTTCGAGGAAGGGCACCCCTGCCGGCCAGCTCGCCGGCAGGCCGCCGCGGTCGGTGCCGTCGCTGCCGGCGGGGGCACCGCGCACCACGCGTTCGCCGGGCCCGCGCGTTACGCCGCCGGAATGGCAGCTGTCGGTGATGACGGTGACGCGATCAGTCTTGGCGCACAAGGCGCGCAGCAGCGACTGCATTTCATCGTCGGTGAAGTCGTGGCCGCCGGAGCGCGCGTCGTAGGGCACCAGGGTGGAATCCTGTTCCTGAAACTCGGCCTCGGGGTGATCGCTGAGGTCGGGAACGCGGGAGCCGTGACCGGAGTGCCAGTAGAGCACCTCGGTGTCGGGCCCGGCCTGTTGGATCAGGTGCTGGTCGATGGCGCGCACCAGGGCCTCGTGGGTGGCTTCCTCGTTGGTCAGCACCAGGATGTCCTCGGCGCGGAAGCCGAAGCGTTGCTGCAGCAGATCGGAAACGCGTTCGATATCGCCGACACAGCCGCGCAGGGTGGGCCAGTCAGTGCCCTCGCCCTGGGCGTATTGGTCGATGCCGACGAGCAGGGCGAGTCTGTTGCCACCGCTGTCGATGACCGGCGCCACGGCCCCCGCGTCGCTGCCTGCATGGGCGACGGAACCAGCATCGCCGCCGACCGCCGCTTGGCCCTCGATCACGCCGCCGGCATCGCTGCCGCGGTCACAACTCCATGCGGTCCAGGCACAGAGCAGGGCGGCAGGAAAAAGAAGAGTGCTGGAGCGGGGCGGCGTCAGCCGTCGAAGCAGGTGGCGAGACACTTATCCAGTCTACACGGGGTTCTGTGGAATTGCCTTGACGCCACCGCCCGGATCCCGTGTAATTTTCCGCCCTGAACGCGTGCGCCTGTAGCTCAATTGGATAGAGCACCTGACTACGGATCAGGAGGTTGGGGATTCGAGTTCTCCCGGGCGCGCCATTCAGTCAGCCATGACCCTGCTTTTCCCGCTGGGGCCTCCCTCCGACCCGCAGGAGCGCGATCGGCGCCTGATGGAAGTCGCCCTGGCCGCGGCCCGCGCTGCCGCAGCACGTGACGAAGTCCCGGTCGGCGCGATCGTGGTGTACCAGGAGCGTCTCATCGGCCGCTCCGGCAACCAGGTCGAACAGCTGGTCGATGCCACCGCCCACGCCGAGATCCTGGCGCTGACCCAGGCCTTTGCCGCGATAGGGAAAAAGCGGCTTGAGGGCGCCGAAGTCTATTGCACGCTGGAGCCGTGCCTGATGTGCGCCGGAGCGCTGCTGCACGCGCGCGTCCAGCGGGTGGTCTACGGCGCCGCCGACCCCAAGTTCGGCGGCGTCGAATCGCTCGTCCGCTGTTTCGAGCTGCCCGGTTTGAACCACCGCATCGAGGTCCGCGGGGGGGTGCTCGCCGAGGAGTCCGCCGAGCTGCTGCGCACCTTCTTTCAGGCGCGCCGACGCTCCGCAGGCCACTTGCCGTAAGCAAAGGGGTGCTTCACGCGGGCAATGGGTGCCGCTATGATTCCCCGTCCCGTGGAGAGGTGCCGGAGCTGGCCGAACGGGCTGGTTTCGAAAACCAGTGAGGTCGAGAGGCCTCCGAGGGTTCGAATCCCTCCCTCTCCGCCACCTTTGTCTTGCCGCGGGTGGTCTGGTGAGTGTTCTTTGTCCGGAGCTGGAGCCCCCAGAGGCTCCCCAGGAGAGGTGGCCGAGTGGCCGAAGGCGCACGCTTGGAAAGCGTGTGTGGGGCAACTCACCGAGGGTTCGAATCCCTCCCTCTCCGCCATCCGGACCGATCCAGCAACTGGGGGCTCGGCGCCGCGCAGCGAACTCCGCGTGAACCGGGTCAGACCGGGAACGGAGCAGCCCTAAGCACGGTAGATCGGGTGCCGTGGCTGTCCGGGCCTCCAGCTGCTGGGTCGTTCTTCCCGCCAGCGGTCGAACGAGGCTGGGTCGTTCTTCCCGCCAGCGGTCGAACGAGGCTGGGTCGTTCTTCCCGCCAGCGGTCGAACGAGGCTGGGTCGTTTTCTGCGGATTGCTAGGATCCTCCTGCTGATTTCATGAACTACCGCGTCCTGGCCCGTAAGTATCGCCCGCGCACCTTTGCCGAGGTCATCGGGCAGGATCACATCGTGCGCGCGCTGAGCCGCGCGATCGAAAAGCAGCGCGTCGGCCAGGCCTACATGCTGGTCGGCCCGCGCGGCACCGGCAAGACCAGCACCGCGCGCATCCTCGCCAAGGCGCTCAACTGTGAACAGGGCGAGACCGTGGCGCCGTGCCTGCAGTGCGATGCGTGCCACGAGATCGAGGTCGGAACCAACGCCGACGTCGTCGAGATCGATGGCGCCTCCAACAACGGCGTCGACGACGTGCGCGCACTGCGCGACCGGGTGCACTACCGGCCGCTGCGCGACCGCCGCAAGGTTTACATCATCGACGAGGTGCAGCGCCTGTCAGGCCCGGCCTTCGACGCCTTGTTGAAGACCCTCGAGGAACCACCCGATCACGCGCTGTTCCTGTTCGCGACCACCGATCCGCACAAGATCCCCGACACCATCGTGTCGCGCTGTCAGGTGTTCGAGTTCCGCCGTCTGCGCGAGGTCGACATCCAGGACAAGCTGACCAAGATCTGCGGCTGGGAAGAGGTCGAAGTCGAGGACGAGATCCTCGCCGCGCTGGCGCGGGGCTGCCGCGGCGGCCTGCGCGACGCCGAGTCGATGCTCGACCAGGTGCTGGCGGTTGCCGACGGCGCGCCGACCCTCGACGACCTTGAAATGATCGCCGGACTGGCGCGTCCCGAACGCTGGCTGGATCTGCTCGAGGCGCTCAGCCGCGACGACGCGGCGGCCATCCTGGGTGCGGTCGAGGCCTTCCTGCAGCGCGGCGGCACCGAACGCGACCTGGTCGAGCAAGCGGTGGACGCGGTGCGCGACCTGCTCCACGTCGCTTTGCTGGGCGAAGATGCGCTTGGGGTGGAGCCGGCGCCCGAACGTCGGCAGCGCATGATTGCGCTGGCCAGGACGCTCGGCCGCGATCGCCTCGAAAGCCTGCTCGGCATGCTTTTCGCCCTGGATGCGCGCATGGCGCGGGCGCCGTTGGCGGCGCGCGCCCTGCTGGAATGGACCTTGCTGCGCGCCGCGCGGCTGGGAGAGTTGGTGCGCACCGCGCAGGTGCTGAACCTGGCACCCGCCGGCCCCGTGGGGGGGGGTGCCGCGCGGACTCCCGCTGGGCAGACCGCGCCGAGTGCGGCCACCGCGCCGACCGTGTCGGCCGCCCCGGCTGCGGCTGCGCCGACCGCGCCGGCTGCGGCCGCGCCCGTTGCGCCAGTTGCGCCGACCGCTCCGGCGGTGCCCGCTGCGGCGGGCCCGGCACCCAGCGAGGAAGGAAGCTCCGGGATCCCCGATTTCAACGCCCTGCTGCAGCGCGTGCTCGAGGGCCGCCCGAGTCTGGGCAAGGTCATCGAACAGAATCTGGTCGAGGGTTCTATGGGCAACGATGGCGTTCAGGTGGTGCACCATCCGCTCACCGCAGCCGACCAGGCGATGGTCGAAGATCCGGTCGAACAACGCTGGCTGTGCGAACTCGACGGCAGCCCGGGTGCCTGGACCTTCCGCCTATTCCAGGCGCCGCAGGTGGATGACCCGATCGGTGATTCGCTGCAAGAGGGTTTTGGCGGCACCCGCGAGGTACCATAGATGGATGGCAGGAAGCCTCGGTGACCTCGGTGGGCTGCTCAAGCAGGCCCAGAAGATGCAGCGTCAGATGTCTGATCTGCAGGACGAACTCGGCAAGCAGAACTACCCTGGCAGCGCCGGCGGCGGCATGGTCCAGGTGGTGGTCAACGGCAAGCGTGAGCTCAAAAGCCTGACCATCGATCCGCAGGTGGTCGATCCGCAAGAGGTCGAAATGCTCGAGGACCTGGTCGCCAGCGCCTTCCGCGACGCCTTGCAGAAAGCCGACAAGGCTGCCTCCGAGGCGATGGGCGGAATCACCGGCGGCATGGGCATGCCCGGCATGATGTAAGCAGGCGCCGGTTCCGGTCGCAGCGTGGCATTTCCCGAACCCCTCGAACGCCTGATCCGGGCCCTGGAGCGCTTCCCCGGCGTGGGTGCGCGCAGCGCCGAACGCATGGCCTTGCACATCTTGCGCTCGCCGCGGGAAGAGGTCGCCGATCTGGCCATTTCGCTGCGCGATGCGCGCCTGGAAACGGTGCGTTGCAGCCGCTGTCGCAACGTCAGCCTGCAGGAGCTGTGCCCGATCTGCGCCGATCCAGAACGAGATGCGCGTCTGGTATGCGTGGTCGAAGGGCCGCGCGAGGTCGAAAAGATGGAGAGTTCAGGCGCCTTCCACGGTCTGTATCACGTGCTGCTCGAGGGCTTCGCGCCGCGCGAAGGGGCCAGTCCCGAGGCCGACGCGCTGGCCGCGCTGCACGCACGGGTGAGCGCCGACGGCGTCGAGGAAGTGGTTCTGGCCACCGCACCCGACCGCGAGGGCGAGGGCGCCGCGCTGCTGGTGGCTGAGCACCTGCATGGCTTGCCGGTGCGTCTGACCCGGCTGGCGCGCGGGGTGCCGGTGGGCTCGCGCCTGGAATACCTGCACGGCGAGATCCTGGCCGAGGCCTTCCGCGGCCGGTGCAGCCTGCCGGCCAAGGAAAAGCCCTGATGCAGCCGCGCCGTATCGCCCTGCTGCTGGCCTATCACGGCGGCGGTTTTCATGGTTTCCAGCGTCAGCCCGGTTTCGCCACCGTGCAGGGCGAAGTGGAAGACGCCTTCTGCGCGGTGACCGGAGAAAGCGTGACCGTGATCGGCAGCGGCCGCACCGACGCCGGGGTGCACGCGTGGGGGCAGGTGGCGCACCTCGACACCTGGTCGCGGCTGCCGGCGGCGCGCCTCGGCCACGCGCTCAACGCCTATCTGCCCGATCCGATCGTGGTGCGCCAGGCGGTCGACAGCGACGCTTCCTTTCACGCCAACGGCAGCGCGGTCGGCAAGCGTTATGGCTATCGCCTGGCGGTGGCCGAAACGCGGCCGGTGCTGCACCGCGGTCTGATGGCGTGGGAGCGTCGCGCCGACCTCGACCTCGCGGCGATGCGCTCAGGGGCGCGCCATCTGCTCGGGCGCCACGACTTCTCCGCCTTCGCCGCGGCCGGGCGGACCACCACCAATGACGTGCGTACCCTGCAGGCCGTGCACATCCAGCGTCGGCGCGGCGGCCTGGTGTTCGCCTTTCAGGGCGACGGCTTCCTCTACAAAATGGTGCGCAATCTGGTCGGCAGTCTGATCGAGGTCGGACGCGGCCGCTGGGGCCCGCCCTGGATCGCTTCGGTGTTGCAGTCGAGGGAGCGCAGCCGCGCCGCCGCCACCGCTCCGCCCGAGGGTCTGGTGCTATGGCGGGTGCTCTACCCGAAGCCGCTTTTCACCCCTGTTCGCGGACACTCCGCTGGCCTAGACTGACCGATGGCGGCGGCCCAGGTCACCGCTTGATTGATCCAAATGAAGATCCACGTCATCACCAAAAACGACGAGATCCACGACCTGCTGCGGACCTACGCCGTGAACCGGATCGAGGAGATTGAGCATTTCGGCCAGGAGTTCGAAAAGGCCGAAATCATTCTCGATCAGCAACGCCATCTGACCCGCTGCGAAGTGGTCCTCCATCCGCGCCGCGGCCCCGCCTTTGTCGCCCACCAGGAATGCGAAGACGGTCGTGCCGCGGTCGACGGCGCAGCTTCAAAACTGGAGCGGCAGATTCTCAAGGCCAAGGACAAACACTCGCCCCAGGCGAGGCGCCGTCAAGCCAACGACCAATCCTGATTCCACTCCCCGATCATGACCTACAGTCATCTTTTTACCACTGATTCCGTGTTGCTGGACATGGATCACGGCGACGCCGACGCGGCGCTCGGCGCGCTTGCCGACGCGCTGGTGCTGCAGGATCCGGCGCTCGTCGAGCGCCGTGACGAACTCCACCTCGCGCTGCAAGCACGCGAAGCGCGCGGTTCCACCGGTTCGCAGGGTGTCGGCATTCCACACGTCAAACTCGCCGGCCTGGACAAGGTCTCGGTGGTGATCGGCGTGCATCACAACGGCCTCGATTTCAATGCCCTTGACGGTGAAAACGTTTACGTGCTGTTCTCGGTGGTGCGCCCCGAGGTTGGCGCCGACGAACACCTCGACCTGTTGCGCTGGATCGCCGGTCTCGCCCAGCACCAGGATTTCGTTTCCTTCGCCTGCCAGGCTTCCAGTTCGGAACAAGTGCTGGAGCTGTTGTCGGAGCTGTCGCCGGCGGGCTGACCCGCCTCGCGCCTGCTATCCGATGCTGGAGACCGCCAGCCGCAGCGTGACGGTGCGGAACGCCCACGGGCTGCACGCGCGCCCCAGCCACGCCGTGGTCTCTCTCGCCACTCGTTTCGAGGCCCGGATCACTTTGCGGCGTGGCGAGCGTCAGGCCGACGCGCGCTCGATCCTGGCGGTGATGACGCTGGGCGCCGCCCACGGCGACGAAGTCGAGATTACCGCCCAGGGCGTCGATGCCGCGGCGGCGGTCGAGGAACTGGCCGAGCTGTTTGAGCAAGGCTTTCAGGAGATCGGTAAGTGAACCACCGTTACTGCGTCGAATACGCCAAGGACCAGGGCGCCTGCCAGGGGCGGTCGGGATGGCTGCGCGACCAGCTCACCCGCATGGCCGTCGCCGCGTGCCTGCCGCTGGTGCTGCGCCGTAGTGGCAAGCCCAAGCTGGTCCTCGAAGACGGTCTGCCGCCGGCGTGGCCGTCCGAGCGCGAACGTCTGTGGCTCGACTGCGTCCACGCCTACCCGAGCCAGGTGCTGCTGAGTCGTCTGCAGGGCACCGCGCCAGCCGGAATCCGCCCGCTGCGCGCCTACCCTTGGCGCGGTCCGGCGCGCCACCACCAGGAGCGCCACTTCCGCGTCATCGGCCTGCCCTTGGAGCCCCTGCTGGAGCGGGCGCCACAGCTACCGCACGGCTGGATCCCGGTCAACCGGCCGGCCAGCGAAGTGCGTCTGGTGCGCTCCGATCCCCTGGCCTTGGATTTCCTGCTGCGGGCGCAGACCCCGCCGCTGCCTTCCTTCAAGGAACTGCTCGAGTCTCTGCTCGGCCAGGACCTGCCCGCCCACGTCGAGGTGCTGCGCCTCGCGCCTTTGGTCCGATGAGCACCAGTCCCCTGCAATTGGCCGTCAACGGACGCGACCCGGAGGAGATCCGGGTGGTCCTGCACCATGGCGCCCTGATCCAGGACTTGCGCTGGAGCCACGGCGAACAGGCTTCGCTGGTCGGCAACGTCTACCTCGGTGAGGTGCGCCAGGTCGAGTCCGGCCTCGACGCAGCCTTCGTCGATTTCGGTGGCCGGCGCTCCGGCTTCCTGCACCATGGCAACATCCACCCGGGCTATGGCGGCGAGGTCCAGGATCCCTTCGTCATCGCCGCCAGTCCGAGCCGCACCGCGGCGGACCTGGAAGACGCCGACGAGGGCGCCGACGCCGAGCCTGCAGGGGAGCCGCCGGAGGCGTTCCGGTTGCCGCCGATCGACCAACTGCTGCGCCCAGGGCAACGGGTGCTGGTGCAGATTCAGCGCGATCCGGTGCGCGGCAAAGGGGCCACCTTGACCACCTACCCGTCGCTGGCCGGGCGCCTGGTGGTGCTGGTGCCCAGCCTCGACCGCATCGGCGTGTCGCGGCGCATCATGGACCTCGATGAGCGCAACCGTTTGCGCGAGGCGGTCGAGGAGCAGCTCGAGGGTGCCCGCCTTGGCGTCATCGTGCGCACCGCCGCGGTCGGCGCCAGTGCCGAGGCGCTGGGTCGCGACCTGGCGCCGCTGCTGCAGCAGTGGCGCGAGATCGGCGAGCAACTGGCTGGCGCCGAACAGCCCGGCCTGCTCGCCGCCGAGGCCAGCGCCGCGGCGCGCGCGGTGCGCGAATTGTTCAGCGATGCGGTCGAGGCGATCGTGGTCGACGATGAAGAACGCGCCGCCGAGGTCGAAGCCGAGCTCGACCGTTACGTTCCTGGTCACGGACTCGAGGTGCGGCGTTATCGCGGCGGCCGTCCGTTGTTCGAGGAACTCGGTCTGGAACGCGACTGGCAGCAGCTGTTCCGGCCGCGCGTGCCGATCGGGCAAGGCGCTTCGATCGTGGTTTCCGATACCGAGGCGCTCACCGCCATCGACGTCAACAGCGGCCGCCTCGACCGCGGTTCGCTGGAGCAGACCGCCTTCGAAACCAACAAGTTGGCGGCGGTCGAGATCGCGCGCCAGATCCGCCTGCGCGATCTCGGTGGCATTCTGGTGGTCGACTTCATCGACATGCTCGACGCGGCCCACCGGCTTGAGGTCGAAGAGGTTCTGCACACCGCTCTGCAGCACGACCGCGCGCGGCTGAAAGTCGGGCGCATGGCGAGTTTCGGCCTGCTGCCCTTGACCCGGCGCCGCCAGGGCGCCGGCCTGGCCACCGCCGCCGATCACCTGTGCCGCGGTTGCGGTGGTTCCGGCAGCGTGCAGCACCACCACAGCGGCGCGCTGAGGCTGTTGCGACGCATGCGCGCGGCCGAACCGTCGATCTCGTTACAGGTGCGTGCCCAGGCCGGGGTCATCGCGGTGCTGCAGGAATTCCACGCCGCCACCCTCGAAGCGCTCGGCCACCGCCTCACCTGGATCGAAGATTCCCAGGTCCCGGCGGGGGAATCGGTGCTCGAGGTGCTTGCCGCCCCTACGCTCGAGGGCTAGAATGCTCGGCCCTTCGCGCCGGTCCTACCTTCTGGGGACCGCGCCCAACCTACTGGGTTCTGATGTACGCCATTGTCCGTGACCGCTCCCGCTGCCTGACCCTCGCCGAGGGTGACGAGCTGTGGATCGACCAGATCGCCGATGCCGAAGCCGGCAGCGAGCACGTTTTTGATCAGGTCCAACTGCTCAAGGGCGAAGACGGCAACGTCCGTGTCGGCACCCCGACCGTCGACGGCGCCTCGGTGGTCGCTGAAATCGTCGGCCAGGTCCAGGACAAGAAGATCCACGTGCGCACCTTCAAGCGCCGCCAGGACAGCCATCGCCACATCGGCCACCGCCAGTCCTACACCGCCATCCGCGTCAAAGAGATCCGCGGCTGATTCGCGCCCACTTTCCTCGCATACCCACCTCGATCCATGGCACATAAGAAAGGCGGAGGCTCGTCCAAGAACGGCCGCGATTCCAACCCGCAGATGCGCGGGGTCAAGCTCTATGGTGGCCAGTCGGTCAAGGCCGGCAACATCATCGTGCGTCAGTGCGGCACCAAGTTCCACGCCGGCCGTGGGGTCGGCATGGGCAAAGACTTCACCCTCTTCGCGCTCGCCGACGGGGTGGTCACTTTCCAGTCACGGCGACGTGTTGCCGTGACTCCGGTCGACGGCTGATACCCAGCGTCGATCCTTGGTGACCGGGAGGCCCAAGCGTAGTCAACCGGGAGGCCCTTGCGTCGTTAACCGGGAGGCCCTTGCGCCTCCCGATGGCATTTTGGGGTACTGCTGATCATGGCACAAGAAGGGATGTTTCGCGACGAAGCCCTGCTCCGGGTTCAAGGGGGCAAGGGCGGCGATGGGTGCAGTTCCTTCCACCGCGAGAAATACGTCACCCAGGGCGGCCCCGACGGCGGCGACGGCGGCAAGGGCGGGGCGGTGATCCTGCGTTCGGTGGTGCACGAGAATTCCTTGTTCCGCGTCGCCCGCCAGCGCCAGGTCGCGGCCGACAACGGCATGCCCGGCGGCGGCAACAATCGCAGCGGCCGCAGCGGCGAGGACAACGTGGTGTTGGTGCCGGTCGGTACCCAGGTGCGCGACGCCGAGCACGGCAACCTGCTTGCCGATCTGGCTTTGCCCGACCAGTCGGTGGTTGCCGCCGCCGGAGGCCGTGGCGGCAAGGGCAACGCGCGCTTTGCGGGCCCCACCGACCAGACCCCGCGGCGCTTCACGCGCGGCGAAGACGGCGAGCTGCGCGAATTGCGGCTGGAATTGAAGCTGGTCGCCGACATCGGCCTGATCGGCCTGCCCAACGCCGGCAAGAGCACCCTGATCTCGCGCTTGACCGCGGCGCGGCCGAAGGTGGCTTCTTATCCGTTCACCACCCTCGATCCCAATCTGGGCATCATGCTCACCGGCGGCGAACCCGAGACCCTGGTGCTCGCCGACATTCCCGGCCTGATCGAGGGGGCTTCCAGTGGTCGCGGTCTCGGCCTGCAGTTCTTGCGCCACGTCGAGCGCACCCGGCTGCTGCTGCATCTGGTCGATTGTTCGGCCCTGGCCGAAGATCCGCAGGCCTCGTGCGACGCGGTGGCGGCGGAGTTGGAGGAATACGAGGAAGACCTGGGCGACCGCCCGCGCCTGCTGGTGGCGACCAAGGTTGAAGACCCCGAGGCCGAGGAGCGCGCCCGCGTGCTCTATGCCGCGTGCGGTCCGGCGGCGATGGAAGCCCCTCCAATCATGATCTCCTCGGTCACCGGCCAGGGGCTCGACGTATTACGCCGCGTGCTGTTACAAACATTTCACTCCTTAGGCGGTCACCCCGCCTGATTTCCACCGTTAGTCTTACCTCGTGAGCTACAAGCTTGTCCGCCTGCTGTTGTCCCTGATCGGCCTCGGGTCTCTCGGCGGCTTCGGCTGGTCCTTCTATGAGTTCCTGACCCACCGCGACGCCTACAGCCATCCGCTGACGCGCTCGCAGGTCGACAAACTCGACGCTTCGGTCCGCGGTCCGGCGCGGGGTGGGAACGCCCACCTGAAGTCCTACCAGCCGCACTTCGACAACCTGCACATGCTCAACGTCACCGGCAAGGTGCCGCCACCAGATAATCCGGACGCGCCGCCGCCACCGCCGCCGCCGCCGCGTTTCGGTCCCGACGACGTCGCCGTGCGCAGCATCCTCTTCCTCAAGGGCAACCCGGAAAGGTCACAGGTGTTCCTGCTCGCTTCCGGTTCCGAGGACAGCGAGGGCGTTCCCGCCGGCGACCTGGTCGGCGTCGGCGAAGACTTTGTCGTGCCGGCCAAACAGTCGGCCAAGCTGCGCGTGGTCGAGGTGCGCGCCGACGAGGTCGACTTCGCCACCCCCGAGGGCGAGTTCCCCTTCACCGTCGGCATCGGTGAGAACGAGGTCGACGCTGGTTCGATCATGACCGAGGGAGGTCTGCGCCCGGACGACCCGCGTTACATCGCCCCGCGCGAAACGCGCATGGTCGGGGATGGCCAGTGGGAAGTTGGCGACGAGGACATCAAGGAATGGCAGGCCATGCCCGACGATCGCATCTACGCGGCGGTCGGCCTGCAGCAGGCGCGTGACGGCCTCAACGAGGTGCGTGGTCTGCGCATCACTTCGATCGAGGCCGGTTCGCTGTTCGAGCGCGTCGGCCTGAAGAAGGGCGACATCGTGCTCTCGGTCAACGGCCTGGCGGCCACCGACCGCGCCGAGCTGCTGCGCAAGCTGCGCAACTCGGAACCGCGCAATGTGATCGAGGTCCAGGTCGAGCGCTACGGCTCACCGCGCACCATGAGCTACCGCGTTCCGCGCTGAGCGGATGGCCACCCCGGCGCTGCTGCTGGACCTGGGCAACCAGCGCTTGAAGGCGGCGACCAGCTCGGCCGGCGGAGTGTGGACGGCACTCGAGATCACCCTGCAAGACCTCGCTGAGGTGCTGCCAGAGCACCGCGGTGCGTGGGTTTCGTGCACCCGGCCGGCGGCCTTGCAGGAGCTGCTCGACCAGCCCGATCTGGCGCCCTGGCTGCGTCCGGTCGACGCCGACGCGGTGCCCATGGAGCGCGCCTCGCGCGGCACCGGCAGCGACCGCCTGCTCGCCGCTCTGGCCGCGCACCGGCTCCGTGGGGGGGCGGCGTTGGTGGCCGACTTCGGCACCGCCTGGACCCTGGACCTGGTCGATGCCGGTGGCACCTTTCGCGGCGGCGCGATCGGCCCTGGTCTGGGGGTGCAGGTCCAGGCCCTGGCAGCCGCCTGCCCGCACCTGGATCCGCCCGACCCGGATCCTGCCCCTGGACTGCCGACCGACACCGCCGCCGCGGTGGCGGCGGGCACCGCCTGGGCGCTGGCCATGGCGGTCGACGCGCTGGCCAGGCTTTGGCAGGAAGAAGCGGGTGCGCCCGCCGCACGCCTGTTCACAGGCGGCGACGCGGCGGCGCTGGCGCGCTGGTTGCCGGCGGCGTGGCAGCAGCATCCCAATCTGGTGCTCGAAGGACTGAGCTGGGTGGCCGCTGGACAGCCCGCGGTGCGATGAAGTTATTCCAGCTGTGGTCGGCTCCCGGCCAGGCGGCGTTGTCCATCTGGCGCCTGCACGCCACCCCGCAACAGGTGCAGGCCGCGCTCGGCCTGGCCCAGCTGCCGGCTTGCGACTGCATGCGCTTGCAATGGCTCCACGACGGCGCCGGAGTTCGCTTTGATCAGGGGCTGGTGGGCATGTTTGCCGACCGCGGTGGCGAGGTCGCCGAACTGCACCTGCACGGCGGCCACGGGGTGGCTGCGGCCTTGCGCAAAACGCTCACCGGCAAGGGCTGGAGCGAACAGGCGCCGACCTTGGCCGCCGATGAGCAGGCTCTGCTCGACGCGCGTTCTCCCGCGCAGGCCCGCGCCGCAGCGCAGCGCCTGCGCTATGCGGGGGCTTACTCCGATCCCGATCCCGACCACGCCCGCCTGCGAGCCAGCCGGGGCTGGCTGGAAATCCTTGGGCGGCGCCCGCGCATCCTCATCGCCGGACCGCCCAACGCGGGCAAGTCGACGCTATTCAACGCCTGGCTGCAGCAGCAGCGGGTGACCGTGTCAGCCGATCCCGGCACCACCCGCGACAGCGTCGAGGCCCCGGTGCGGCTGGGCCGGGGCGATTGGGCGCTCGACGCGGTGCTGGTCGACAGTGCCGGTCTGTGGGCCAGCGGCGAAGCCCTCGACCGGGCAGCAATGGCCACCGTGGAGTTGCAGCGGCAACAGGCCTGGCGGGTGGTGTGGGTGTTCGACGCGGCGCAGCCGCCGGACCCGGTGGCGCGCACCGCGCTGGCCGCCGCAGGCGACCACGATCTGCGTCTCCTCAACCGCACCGATCTGGGCCAGGCGTGGTCGCCGGAAGAAGAATTGGGCGGCAGCTGGCGCCCCTGCAGCCTGCTGCAGCAGCCGCACACCGCCGCGGCGCTGGAAAAGGAGCTGCTCGAGGGCCTCGGACCGCCGCCGCCGACCGATTTATGGCTGCCGCTGCACGAAGAGGAGCGCAGGGCATTCGGCCTGCTCGCGGGGCGGGGCTAAAATTCCCAGCCGATGCGTCTCCTGCCCGTCCTCGAAGGCCTGCATTCGGCCGAGGCTTTCAACCGGCCCTTCCTCGAGTCCTTCCTCGAGCTGGTCAAGCGGGTGGAGCAGCAGCCGGAAGGATTCGCCGACGCGCTGCGCGGCCGCGTCATCGCCACGGTCTTCGAAGAGCCCTCCACGCGCACCCGCCTGTCCTTCGAGGCCGCCGCGCACCGCCTCGGCGCCGGCGTCATCACCGTGGCCGATCCGGGTTCAAGCAGCGCGAGCAAGGGCGAGACCTTGCGCGACAGCGCGCGCGTCATCGGCGGCTACGCCGATCTGCTGGTGTGGCGCCATCCGCGCGACGGCGCCTCGCGGCTGGTGGCGCAGTGCGCCGGGGTGCCGGTGGTGAACGGCGGCGACGGCCGCCTCGGCCATCCCACCCAGACGCTGCTCGATCTGTACACCCTGCACCAGCAGTGGGGCAGCCTGCAAGGGCGCACCATCGGCATCCTCGGCGATCTGCTGCACGGGCGCACCGCGCGCTCCCTGGCCTGGGGGCTGGCGGTGATGGGCGCGCGCGTGGTGGTGCTGCCCGGTCCCGGCCTGGACTGGGAGACCGGTTTCGAGCGCCGTATCCTCGACCGTTTCTCCTACCGGCTGCAGCGTGTGCGCCACCCGCTGTTCCGCGCCTGGACCGGCGCCGCCGAGGCGCGCTTGCTGGCCCCGGAGGGCCTGACCCAGGGGCGACTGTTCGCCGGCGATGCGCAAAGCCTGGACCACCTCGATGCGCTCTACCTGACCCGCCTGCAGGCCGAGCGCGGGGCCGGTGAGCGCAGCCAGGGGGTTTTTCCGGGGCTTCTGGTGGCGCAATTGCGCGATCCGCTGCTGGCCAAGGCGGTTTTCCTGCATCCGCTGCCACGGCGCCAGGAGCTGCCGGAAGAGGTCGATCGCGACCCGCGGGCGCTCTATTTCGAGCAGGCGCGCCTTGGGCCGCTGGTGCGCCAGGCGGTCTTCCTGGCCATGATCCGCTCGGATCTGCACCCATTGCCGCCGCTGCAGCCCCTGCCGGCAGGTTCGGCCGACCATGCCCTGGGAGCCTGCCCGAACCGCAACTGCATCAGCCACGCGGAGCAGGTGCGGGCCCCGTGGCGGGTCGAGGGCCGCATCAGGCGGACTTTTTTGTGCGCCTACTGTGACACCGTCCTGGAGGTGCACTATGTAGGATGCCGCTCTTCGCGGCGGGTCCATCCGGCCCATTCCCCCCAAGTCCCGAAGATCCTCCCCGAGAATCTACGGCCGTTTCCCAGCCGAGACTACGCTCTCGACCAAGGTTACTTGTGGGGAGGGGCTTAGGGCCGTCGAGGCGGTTCCGGACCGGGTCCGGCGGGAACTCCGTGCGGAAGCGAACGTTTTCGCGTGAAAGCGCCCGAAAAGCTTGCTGTGTGGCTTCTTCCGGCCGTGGTACGGTATTTGCCTTCCTTCTAGTGGACCTTTGCTTCCGACAGCTAGGGTCCGCGGCCGGGTCCCGAGCCCGGTCTACCCCTTCGAACAAGAACGCGCATCGTGTTGACCAACCGCACCTCCCGGTTCCTCTGCCTCGCTTCCCTCGGTCTGCTGATCGGGGCGCTGCCTGGCTGCTTCTCCCAGAACAAAGTCATTGGTGGCAGTAACACTGGCGGCGGCAACCAGAGCGCGCTGTTCCTGAGTTCCATCGAGTGGGGACGTCTGGTCGACGTGGTCGACATGAACGGCACTCCGGTCGAAAGCGATCTGGTGATCCGGCCCAATCTCATCACCGGGGTCGACTACGAGATCTCGACCAACCCGGTGACCGAGGCCGAAACCCTGACCATCCTGCAGTTCGCCGTCGGCTCGGCCGGTTTCGATGCCCTGGTCGACCAGGCTCGCGCCGGCCTCAAGTCGGTGGCGCGCAAGGGTCCGGCCAGCCCGCCGGTCTACAGCCTGATCGCGCGCAATGGTGCTCTGCGCCTGACCTTCTCCGATGCGCTCGATCTGGACACGGTCAACGCCGACACTCTGCAGTTCTGGATCGGTGACCCGGCGACCACCCCCCAAGGCGGACGTCTGATCGCCTTCAACGACGAAAAATCCGGCAAGGGCGTGGTGATCTTCGATCCGACCATTTCCGCGCGCCAGTCGACGCAGCTCGGGCTGCCGCAAAACGCTTCCGGCTTCCCGGCTTCGCTGGACAGCTTCAACGACAACCTGCTGCTGCGCATCCCGACTGAAGTCAACGTCTTTGACAGTCGCCCCGAGGTTCTGAAATCCGCCGGCGGGCGCGCCATCGCGCCGAACGACGGCAGCGAGACCGAACCTTCGACGACCAACCTCGACGGCTCGCGCAACATCGTGCGCAGCATGCGTACCGGCAACGTCAACGATGCCTACTCGGGTTTCCTCGAAGACAACACGCGTCCCAATCTGGTCGGTGAATTCGACATCGTGCTCACCGGGGTGACCGACCTCGGCGGCTCGCGCCGCGAGCTGATCTACAACATGACCCAGGCCGTCTGTGACGGCGTGCGCGCCAAGACTGGCGACGTGATCGAGGCCGAAGGCGGCGTCATCCTGCTGGTCACCGCCCCTGTGGCGGCACTCAGTTCGCCGTACCGGGTCCAGGCCAGCCTGCTTGAAGGCACCCTCGACGTGGTGCCGGCCAACCCCAACGCGCGCCTGACCACGCGTTATGCGGCCACCGACGCGGCGCTGCAGACCTGCTTCCTGAGCTTCTCGCCGTCGGCCGACACTTTCCCGGCGACCGGGCTCGATCGCAACGCCACCATCTCGGTGCGTTTCGACGAGCCGATCAACGCCACCACCGTGCTGTCGATGCACTCGATGGTGCTGTCGGCGGTCGACGAAAGTGCCACCGCGCCCGATCCTGAGGCCAGCTATCGCAACGCTGGCGGCGGCGGCGCCTTCGCCAACGAGTCGGTGGCGCAATACATCGACCGCCAGCGCGGTTACCACCTGCCGGTGACCAACTCGCAGAACATTCCGGCCAACGCCGAGTTCGGCGGGCGTGTCCTGTTCGGCGCGGTCGAGGTCGCCGACGGCAACCGTCAATTCACTCTGGCCCCGCTCGCCGGTTTCATCGATCCCGAGAACGACGGCGGTTCGACCACCTACGCCTTCTCGCTGCGTGACAGCGTCGACGGCATTCGCGACCTTGCCGGCAACCCGGTAGATTTCACTTCCTTCGTCGCCGGTTCCGCCGGCAGCGGTGCGATGGAGATCAGTTCCAAGGACCCGGGCGCCAACGACGTCAAGTACTTCAGTCTGCGCGGTGGCAGCTCCGACGAAGACAACGACGGCCTACCCGAGTTCGACGGCCAGTTCACTGTGCAGCCCGGCAAGCTCAGCGGCCGCACCCCGGCGATCATCGAACGCAGCGCCGACAGCGGCAACGAGTTCATCGGCGCCGGCAACGCGATCACCGATCCGCTGGCCTCGCCGGCCGAGCCGCTGACGCCCTTCGGCGCGGTGGTGATGACCGTGTACCGCCCCGAGGATTTCGGTTTCGGCAGCCCGGCCCTGGGGTCGAGCTTCTTCAACCGCAATGAATACAACATGGACGTCGGTTCCTTCGCCTGGGCGCCGTTCGGCGGCAACATCCTCGACGAGAACTTCCCGCGCGTTTCGCTGGCGCTGTCGCACGCCAACGTCATTCCTGACGAGGTGCTCGACATCTCCGGCCGCCCGGTGTTCCCGGGCTCCGGTCTGTCCTCGGCGGTCGACTTCGTACAGAACGTGCTCGGCACCGACGAAGGCATCACCGAAGAGGTCGTCTTCGACAGCAGCTACCGCCTGTCGGCCCTCGACCTGTTCCGCTCCGAATCTGGCCAGCAGTACCTGCCGTGGCCAGACTTCACCAGCAACTACACCTGGCGCGACACCGCCATCGATCAGAGCATCACCGGGGGTGCGATCGATTCGCAGGGTTCGCCGCCGGCGCACCTGGGCGCGCCCGCCTGGCTGCCCGAAGAAGTGCCCTCGATCGGGCTCGCGCTGCTGTGCCGCTTCCGTTGCTACTTCGTCGGCAACATCACGCCGCGCAACCGTTTCACCGTCAGCCAGATGGTCGCCACTTCGGCGCTGCCGGCGTGGCGCGTGTTCTCGGCCGGTGGCATCGATTCCGGCGGCAACGAGCACCCGGTGATTCCGGATAACTCCGACTTCGGCGGCACCCGCCCGGTCGGCGGTTACGCCAACGGCCAGCAGACCAACCCAGCCGATAGCCTCGCCTACTGGGCGACCGCCGACTTCGTCGTGCGGGTCTCGCGGCTGCACACCCACTGGTTCGACATGGGCGGCGTTCTGCCCGTCGACGGACTGCTGGGCACCGTGACCGAGCCGTCCCTGGCCTTCCAGGAGACCGGCACCGAACTGATTGTCGAATACCGCGGCGCGTTCTCGGTCTCGCACCCGTCCAACCCGCTGACCGCGCCCTCGCCGCTGACCGACGCCGAAAAGGCCTTTGACGTCTACGGCGATTTCCGTTCCGAGCTGACCACCATCGGCAGCGTTTCTACTCCTGGTCCCTGGACGCGCGATTTCCGCGACCTCGAGGCCACTGCAACAGATTCCTTCCGCTACTTCCAAGCCCGCATCAGCTTCATTTCCAATGCAGATGCTGGCATCGGTGCGTCCTTGGACGGCCTCGGAGTGGCATGGGACCTGACTCCTTGATCCGTAGCGCCTTGATGCACCATGGCTAAATCTCTTTCATCCTTGATCGCTCCGTGGCTCGGCCTGGCCGCCGCCGCCGGTCTGCTGGTCCTGCCCTCTTGCGGCGGCGGTTCCGCCACGCCCGCCGGTCCGGGCACCGGATTCGCCAACCTCGAACTGGAGCAGGCCTACTGGGGCAGGTTGGTCGACGTCTTCGACGAAGACGGCAACCTGTTCGAACGCGATGTGGTTGTGCGTGAGTCCATCGCCAACAACGCCACTTCGTACAACCTGGTTCTCAACCCGATCACCCAGGCTGAAACGCTGACCATCGCGGCGCCGATGAAGAACCTGGACGGCAGCGCCAACCAGCAGTTCGAATCGCTGTTCAATTCGGCCACCAGCGGTCTAGCCGCGGTCACCCCCAAAGGGCGCATCGCCAACGGCACCTACACGCGGGTGGCGCGCAATGGTGCCATCAAGCTGGTGTTCTCCGAGATCCTCGCTCCGGCGACTGTCAACCGCCTCACCGTGCAATTGATGCTGGATGACCGGGTTGCCGACGTGCGCTACATCGTCAAGGAATCGGTCGGCAAGGATGGCGAGCCCAAGGGCGTGATCGTCATGGACAGCACCATTTCGGCGCGCGATGCCGCCAAGTACAACATTCCTGAAAACGGAGTCGGCTTGCGGCCTTCGGTCAACAGCACCGAAGGGAACGCGGTGCTGCGGATTCCGACCGTGGTCGAAAAACTGTTCGGCCAGACCCAGGTGCTCACCAACAAAAATGGCACCCGCAACCTCGCTCCGACCAAGAGCGATCCGACCGAATCCTCGCAGGGCCTGAACCCGGTGGTGCTGCGCGTCATGCGCAGCGGCAACTCGTCGGACCCGGCCAACGGCTTCATGATCGACAACCAGCGGCCGACGCTGCAGGCCGACCTCGAGACCGACGTGCTGATGATCAGCACCGGTGCGACCACAACTTCGATGACCTACCGGGTGCGCGCCGCGCGCTGCCGCCCGATCACTCCCAAGGTGGGCGACGTGGTGGCGCTGCAGACCGGCGCCTTGCTGGTCACTTCGATCGACGATGACAGCGACCACGACGCCATCGTCGTCAGTGGCGGCATCATCGACGGTTTCCTGGTCGATGGCGACTACACCAGTTCGCCGCTGGATGGGGGCCTGACCACTCTGTACCAGCCCCTGGACCAGGAATACCAGCTGTGCTGGCTGCGCTTCGACCCCGAGCCTGTGGATCTGCCCGGTTCCGGCGTGGATCCCTTCTCCACGGTTTCGGTGCGCTTCAACGAAGCGATCGACCCGGCCACGGTGCTGGCGCTCGAGACCTTCATGCTGCACAGTTTCGTCGATACCGCCGACGAAGACAATCCGCACGGCGGCTATCGGGCCGGTTCGGAGTCGGTGTGTGATTTCACCAAGGGTCTGCTGGGCTACACCACCACCGGCACCGGCTCGGGGCGCATCTACCTCGGTCCGATCTCGGTCAGCGCCGACTCGCGCACCTTCACCATGGCGCCGTCGGCAGGGATCTCCGACGCCCACGACGAAGGCGTTGCCGGCCTCAACGTGGCGCTCGCTTTGTGCGACCGCAACATCTTCGACCTCGCCGGCAACCCGCTCGGCTTCCAGGGCTTTGTCGCCGGCAACATCGGCCAGGCGGAAACGATCACCATGAGCGCGGCGGGGGGCACCTACCCCGACGACCGCTACTTCGCTCTGCGCGCCAACAGCCTGGACGAAAACCAGGACGGCCTTTCCGAGTACACCGGCCAGTTCGTTTTTGACAGCCAAGGGCTGCCGGGCAAACTCAAGGGCCGCGACATCATGCGCTTCTCGCGCCAGGCCGACCCGTCCAACACCTACGTCGGCCAGCGCGCGGCGTGGAAGCAATCGGGCCTGATGACGCCGCTGACCCCGGGGGGCGCGGTGCTGCAGACGGTCTACGGCTACCACCACCTGGGCCTCGGACTGACCTCGCCTTCGGAGTTCAACCTCGACATCGAAGGCCTCAGCTGGGCTCCCTTCGACGGCAACATCCTCGACGACGTGTTCGACCGCTACTCGATCGCGCTGGCGCACTCCAACCGTTACCCCGACGACTACATCGACCCCTTGTCCGGCTACCCGGCGTGGGGCGATTCAGGACTGCGTTCCTCGACCAAGTTCGACAACAACATCCTTGGCTTCAAGCAGCAGGGCTACAACTTCGACGAACAGATCGTCTTTGACCAGCCCTACTCGATCGCCGGCGCCAATTCCTTCGTCGCTGAGTCCGGAGCGATCTACGCGCCGTGGCCCGACTTCACCGATTTCTACACCTGGCGCGATACCGGCATGCCCGAAGACCTGACCGGCGGAGCAAATGGTTCGCAGAAGGAATACGGGATTCCGGTCCAGCAGGTCGCCCGGACCAATGACCCCTACTACCTGTTCGCCGAATGGCCGACCGTGGCCGCTCCGCTGCTGATGCGTTTCCGCTGCTACCCACGCGGGGATTTCGCGGGTGGCAACGGCTTCCAGGTGCAGATCATGATGCCCAGCAGTTCGCTGCCCTCCTTCCGCGTGTTCTCCTTCGGCGGCAATGGTGGCGATCTGGTCCTGCCCGACGTCGGCACCACCGGCACCAAGCCCTCGGGTGGGGTGGCCACTGGCGGCGGCAACCAACGCGCCTTCGGCCCGGAACTCTACTGGGGCCAGGTCGATTTCGTGGTGCGGGTTTCGCGGGTCTACACCCACTGGTTCGCGCTCGGCGGTGTGCTTGACGGGGTGTCCACCCAGGTCAACGAGCCGGTGCAACAGCCCGAGGGTGCCAGTCTGACGGTCGAATGGCGTGGTACCGAGGCGATCACCTTGCCGGGCGATTGCATCGATCAGTCCAACCCCCTCAACGACTCTGCCCAGATCGACTTCTACGGCAACTACATCGGGGATACGATCCACCAGGACCGCCTGTTTGATCCCCCCAGCAGCTTCTGTGCTACTCTTGCATCCCCGTCCGATTGGACCACGGACGTGGACGCGCTTGCCGCCGAACAAAAGTGGCAGTTCTTCCAACTCCGGCTCACCTTCGTCGCCAACATCGACAAGGATCTAGAGCCTGTACTTGACGCATACGGATTCGCCTGGACCGTCCAATGACCCCCCTCCGATCCTCTGTTCGCTTCCTGACCGCCGGCGCCCTGCTGGCGGTCACTGTGCTGCCGTCCTGTGGTGGCTCTTCGGTTTCTCCGGGCACCCGTTCCGCCGGGGCCTTCGAGGTACTCTCGACCACCATGTCCGACAATGACGTCTGGGCATTGAACCGGCCGATCGATTTCGTCTTCAACCATCCGGTGGACACTTCCACCATTGGTTTCAACTCGATCATCATCAAGCCGGTCTCGCAAGAGATCCTGTCGCAGCCGGTGACCGGGTCCTTCTCGGTAGTCAGCGGGACCGGCGGCAAGGTCATCCGCTTCACCCCGGCCTGCCCGACCAACATCACCTTCTCCAATGGTGGTTTTATTCCGGGCGGTTTCGACTACACGCTGACCCTGCCGTCGAATGCCAACCAGGGTGGCCTGTCGCTGCTTCAGGACGACCAGGGCCGGACCCTTTCGGTCGGCCTCACGCGCAACTTCACCACGCCCTTTATCGGCGAGCCGCTGTTCATCGATACGGTGCTCGGCCCGCCCCAGCTGGTGGCGCGCCTGGCCGACGACTGGCCCAGCGGTCTGAACCTGTTCACCCGGCCTGACCCCTCCTTCGTGGTACGGGTCAATCAGCCGGTGGAGAGTTCCGACAGCAACCTCAACAACGACAACATCTTCATTCTCTACTCAGAAGCCGATGGCGTGACCTTTACCGGCACCAACAAGCTTCCCGGAGAGTGGCTGCTGATCGACAACTGCAATCTGACCGGAGCCACGCTGCGCTTCGAGGTCTCGGGAATCCTGCCACCCGGGCGCAAATTGCGCATGCAGTTGACCCCCGATTTTGCCGACCTGAGCGGCGAGACCAATACCACCACCCTGACCTATCTGGATAATTTCGGCGCGCCGCTGGATTACCAGCTGCCGACCTTGGGTGAATTCTACGGCGACGGTTCCGACTGGACCGCCAGTGTCACCTACGACGAATTCAGCGAGGATTTCGAGACCGATCTCGGCCTTGACCTTGCCGCCGAATTGTTCCTGCCGCCGATGAAGGTTTCCCGCGGCCACGTCGAAGCCAGTTTCGACTTCCCGCTGACCTCGATCGATCCGCAGGACAACTTCGTCGTCCGCAGTGGCATCTTCCTGATGGTCGACACCACCGGAACGACCACCGTCACCGACAGCAACGGACGCCAGTTCACCGTGGTCGACGGGGTGCTCGAGGTGCGTGATCTGACCGTCGAGGCAGGTGGCACCCTGAAGGCTGAAGGAGTGAATCCGCTGGTCATCTACGCCGCCGGGGCGGTCGACGTCCAGGGCACTCTGGATGCCAGCGGCGACCACGCAAAATCTCCGCAGCGCGACAACGATCCGGGCCAGGTGGTCCCCGGCGCTTTCGGCCAGTGTGGTGGCGGCAGCGGTGGCACCGCTTCCTGGGTCACCAACGCCGAGACCTTGCGCGGCGAAGACGGCTTCGGTCCATTCGGGGTTCCCGCAGGGGGCGGGGGCGGTGGCGAAGGCGGATTCCAACAGGACCTCGGGGTGCTCAACGCCAACGAGACCGCCTCGGCGGAATTCCTGGTGGCAGCCGGCGCTGGCGGCGGCGGTTTTGCTCCGGGAGTGAATGAGTCTGTGCAGTGGGCCAAATGGTCGGGTGCGGAAAACTTGTTCTTCTTCATCAACGGGCAGATGACCCAGTTCGACAACAGCGGACCGGATACCCGTTATCAGACCCGTCATACCGCGCTCGACATCTTCACCGATAACGATTTCGCGGGCGCTGAAACCGGTCTGCGCGGCACTTCGTGGAATTCGGGCAATACGGCCTTGCACGAAGGGCAGCTCGCGCCGCCGCCCTCGGCCGCCTACGGCATGGAAGATGGCACCCGCGATACCGGTCCGATCGATGGTCCCTTCGGTGGCCAGAGCCGTCTCTACGATCCGATCTGGACCAGCGGCAACCGGCGCTACAAGAAGGGGCAGCCGACCAATGGTCCCGACCAGGGGCGGGGTGGCTCGACGCTGTTCTCAGACGAGTTCACCGACAACGATTTCTGGGGAGCGCGCATCAATCCTGATGGCAGCGTCACCCAGGGCGAACTCACCGGCCCGATGGCGGGCAGCGGTGGCGGCGCCAGCGGCGACATGTCGATCATCGAGCGACCGATCATCGGCTTCGATCCAATGACGGGGGCACCGCTCTACGGCCCGTTGACCGACAACTACCCGGACCCCGAGTTCCCCAACGGCACCACCCTTGCCTACTACAAGGGCGCACCCGGCGGCGGCGGCGGTGGCCAGATGATGATCTTTGCCGTCGGCACGATCACCATCGGCAACGACGCCCAGCTCAAGGTCAACGGCGGCAATGGCGCCGGCGGTGAGGCGGTGTTCCGCGATGACAATCAGGTTTCTGGTTCCGGCGGCGGCTCCGGCGGTCACATGGTCCTGCATACCGCCACCGGCCTCGACCTGACCGCGATCGACCTCGGGCTCGGCCCGGGTGCGACCATCGGCCAGATCAAGGCTCCCAACAACCGCCACGAGGTTGCGTTGGCGCTGGGCGGGCGGCGTGGCTGGAGCATGACCGGTCTGACCACCAATGGCGGTATCGTCGAGAACGACAACCGCACCGACGGCAACTCCGACTACATGGTCGGCCGCGGCGGCGCCGGGGGCAATGGCCTGATCCAGATCCACGTGCCCAATCCGCTGACCGACATCGCCTTCCACCCCAACCTCGTTCCGGCGATCGATTCAGACGCCCCTGGTGGA
Source organism: Planctomycetota bacterium (assembly GCA_021776925.1). Lineage (GTDB taxonomy): Bacteria > Planctomycetota > UBA1135 > UBA1135 > UBA1135 > JAJFFB01. The sequence continues at coordinate 41,248 of JAJFFB010000016.1, forward strand.
ATTCGCGAAGGACTGGATAGCGGGGTATTCCGCTATGCCAACAACGACAACCTGGAAGAAATCATGCGCGCCTTCTGTGTGCCGCAGCCGATGGTTTTGATCCCGGTCTTCGCCACCGGGTCGATGCTGCAGAGCCGCTGGCATGACACCGGCACCGCACTCAACCGCAACCCGCTAGGCGACGTCGACGGCAAGTTCCTTTCCTTCGTCGACGCACAGCTGGCGATGGACGGCTTCATCACCGGCAACGCGGATCTCGAACTCAATGGCCGCCTGAACATCACTGGGGACACGGTCGACGTGTTGCCGCCGGTGGCCTCGGGCACCACCCACTTGTCGGTGGGCAGCTTCTCGGCTCTGATGTCTTCGGCCAGCCTGCACTTCGCTGCCAATCCGCAGTTCCTCACCAATCCCAAGCTGTTGGTCGGCTACGACCTGCTGCCCTCGGCCCTCGGCCGTCCGACCGAATCCTTCGAGATCGTCGACGCGAGCTATGACGGCAATGGTCTGATGACCCTGACGACTGCGGCTTCCGACGGCGCCATGTCTCCCGCGCCCGGGGCGACCTGGTACATCCGGCCCAAGTTCGTGCGTCTGGACACCGCCGCGGTGAAGGATTCCATCACCACCGGTGGCTTCTTCCGCGCCGAGTTCCAAGGTGCCGATGGGTCGACCGACGGCAACAACACGATCACCAACCCGGGTTCGTGGACGACCGACCTGGCGGATCTGGCCGACCGCCGCTTCTTCCGTTACCGGATCACCCTGGAGATGGCTGAATCGGGTTCCTTCTCGATCTCCAACCCGCGGCCGCAGTTGCGCTACCTGAAGATTCCCTTCGCCTGGTAGGCGCGCCCGCATCCTGGATCAGGCGCCTGTACCCGTTCGCGGGTGCAGGCGCTTCCATTTTCTAGGGGTGGTGATTGAATCTGGGCCCTGGGCGAGCGCACCATGGGGCGATGGACTGGTGGCAGCAACTGCAGCAGGCAGACGTCCTGCGCACCATTTTCCTCGCCGTTCTGGGCGCGGTGGTGGGCTCCTTTGCCAGCGCGGCGATTTACCGGATTCCGCGCGAGGGAACTTCGCTGCTCAATCCGGTGCGCTCGCACTGTCCGATCTGCAGGGCGACCATCGCCTGGTACGACAATCTGCCGATCCTCAGTTATCTGCTCCTGCGCGGCCGCTGCCGTAGCTGCAAGATTGCCTATGGTCCGGGCTACATGATCCACGAGGTGGTCATGTCCGCTTTGTTCGTGGCCGCCGGCTCGAGCTGGGCGCTGCAGGCCGGGCCGTGGGCCATGCTCGTGGTGCTGGTGGTCCTGGCCGCTCTATGGATCGCCGCGGCGGTCGACTGGAACTGGCTGATCCTCCCTGACGGCATCACTTTAGGTGGAATCCCCTTCGCCATGGCGGCCTCCCTGCTGGTGCCGGAACTGCATCTCGGTGGTGATCTGACCCACCTGCCCTGGGGGGTGGATTGGGTCGGTCTGAGCCTCGAGGATGCGCCCGCCAAGGTCGCTTTCGCCTCTGCTGCATTAGGATCTTCGATTTCTTTTCTCGCACTGATTGGAATCCGTGCTCTGTTTTCGTATCTTCTTCGTCAGGAAGCCCTCGGGCTTGGGGACGTCAAACTCCTCGCGGCTGTGGGTGCCCTGCTCGGCTTGGAAGGGGCCGTCTGGACCCTTCTGATCGGCGTCGCTTCCGGCGCCGTTCTCGGGCTGCTGAACATTGTGCGGATGACCCTGGTGGTGCGACAGCGCCGCCGCCGCCGCGGGCGGACCAGGGTTCTGAAAAGCTCCGTGTACATGGGATGGTGGCTCGGCCGGCTCTTTCCCTTCGGCCCGCCCCTGGTACTGGGAACGGCCCTGGTACTGCTCCTTCCCGATCAGGTTCGTGAGTTCTTCCTCGTGACCTGGCCCAACTCACTACGGGGACCGCTTCCCTGACCTCCCTGCCGCCCGCCGCAGACCCGCTCTCGACCCAGCAATTCCATGAACAAGCTCATCACCCTCCTTGCCCTCGCCGCCGTCACCCTGCCGGCCTGCCAGACCGGCTTCCAACAGGAAAAACTGGCCGATGCGGACCGCCAGATCGAAGCCTACCGCAACCAGAACAACCAGCTGCGCAGCGACCGCGACATCGCCCTCGCTGAGAGCCAGCAGCTGCAGGAGGAACTTCAGTTCTCCCGCAGCCGCGGGAGTGAATTGGAGAACCGCGTCAGCGCCATGGAGGCCTCGGCGCAGCAAGCCGACGCCGAGGTCGAGAAACTGCGCGGCCAGCTCGCCGGCACCGGCGTCGGTGTCGAGCGCCGCGGCGACGTGCTGGTCCTCGACCTGCCGTCGAGCCTGACCTTCCCCTCGGGGTCTGCGACCCTCAATGACAAGGGGCGCAGCAGCCTCAAGGCTGTTGCCGCCGCCATCAAGGGCGAGTACGCGGCCAAGACCTTCTGGATCGAAGGGCATACCGACAATGACCCGCTCAACAAGACCAAGGACAAGTGGAAGACCAATCTGCGCCTGTCCTCCGAGCGGGCGATGGCGGTGGCCGACTATCTGGTCGGGGAAATGGGCATCAAGCAGTCCTCGGTGCGCACCGCCGCGCACGGCGAATGGGACCCGAAAGTGCCCAATTCCAACGTCAAGAACAAGGAGCTCAACCGTCGCGTCGAGATCCTGATCCTGGACTGAGAACGCCGCGGTAGCATGTCGGGCCGGGCCTGCTTCAGGCGCGGCCCGTTCCCTTTTCCCAGGTCCGGACGGACCGGTTGTTCATCCTCTGCTCATGGCTGCTGCGGACATCCATAACATCACCTTCCTCGGCTACACCGATGGCGGGAAGACATCTCTGGTCGAAGCGGTGGCGCATCATTTTGGTGCCACCAAGAGGTTGGGAAGCGTCAACGAAGGCAATACCCTGACCGATTTCCTGCCGGAAGAACGGGACAAACACCATAGTCTGGCGGCGGGCATGGTCCACCTCGAGGCCCCGCATGGCAAGCTGAATCTGATCGACACCCCCGGCTACCCTGACTTCGTCGCCGATGCGATCACCTCGATGGGGGCCGCCGGGACCGCGGTCTTCGCGGTCGCCGCGCGCGAAACGGGAGTGCCTTTCCACACCCTGCGCTTGTGGAAGATGGCCGAAGAAACCGGCCTGGCACGTGCCGTGGTCATGACCAAGCTCGACGGCGACAATCTCGAACTCGAACAGATCATCGACGAGGTGCGCTCCACCCTGGGGCAACGCGTGGTGCCTTTCACAATGGCCAACGGCACCGGCAAGGAATTCACCGCGATCGAACTGGTTACCGGCGACGACAACCCACACCATTCCGACCTGGTCGACGCCATCGTCGAAGCCGACGACGACCTGATGGAGAAGTATCTCGAAAGCGGTGAGATATCGGCGGAAGAATTGGAGCGCGCGATTCCCGACGCGATGGCCAAGGGAACCTTCGCGCCGTTGTTTTGTGTCGACCCGATCCGCGGCATCGGCCTGGCCGAGTTCGCCGAATTCCTGGTGCGCGATTTCCCCAGCGCGCGGCGCCAGCTCGAAGTCATGCACAGCGAGAACATCGAGGACGGCAGTCCCGACTCGCGCGTCGTTGCCCGCGTCTGGAAGGTGCTGACCGACAAGCACCTGGGGCAGGTGACCTACCTGCGCATCCTGCAGGGAACCGTCACCTCGGAGACCCAGTTGCTCGACCCCCATTCCGGGCGCACGGTCAAGGCCAATGGCCTGGCCATGGTCGTCGGCAAGGATCTGCAACCGGCCGCCAGCGCCGGCCCTGGCGACATCGTGGCGATCACCCGGGTCGACGATCTCGAGGTCGGCGACGTCCTGGTCAGCAACGGAGAAGCCACGCGCCACGAATTCCCGCTGCCCAAACCCTACTTCACCCTGGCGGTGAGCCCCAAGAGCCGCGCCGACGAGCAGAAGTTCTCTGGCGAACTGAACAAGGCAGCCAAAGAGGATCCGTGCATCCGCGTGCGCCGCGACGAAGCCACCCACGAGTCGCTGCTGGACGGCCTTTCCGAACTGCACCTTGAGACCGTGCTCAAGCGCGTCGATAGCCGTGGAGTCGGCGTCGAGACCAAACTGCCGCGCATCGCCTACAAGGAAACCATCACCGGTAAGGCAGACGGCCATCACCGCCACAAGAAACAGACCGGCGGCTCGGGTCAGTTCGGCGAGTGTTACATCCGCATCGCGCCGACCGTCCGCGGCGACGGATTCTTGTTCACCAACAAGGTCGTCGGTGGCTCGATTCCGCGCCAATTCATTCCGGCGATTGAAAAGGGCTGCAATGAACAGATGGTGGTCGGCATTCTTGCCGGTTCCGAAATCGTCGACATCGAGGTCGAGGTCTACGACGGCAAGCACCACGCGGTCGACTCGGACGAACTCTCCTTCAAGACCGCGGCACGCGTGGCCTTGCGCGAAGCCTTCATGAAGGCCAGCCCGATCCTGCTGGAGCCGATCATGAAGGTCGAGATCACTGTTCCCAGCCGTTACTTCGGCGACGTCAGCGGCGACCTAAACACACGGCGCGGACAAATCTTGGGCATGGAGGCCGAAGGCGACTTCCAGACCATCCTGGCCGAAGTGCCGCTGGCCGAATTGCTGACCTACGGCACCATTCTGCGGTCGATGAGTCACGGTGAAGGCAGCTTTGCGATGGAATTCGATCGCTACGACCAAGTTCCCTCCCACGTGCAGGAGCAGGTGGTTGCCGGACTCCAGGCGCTGGCGCAAGACTGAAGCCGGAGTGGCACGCGTTCTGCGCCTGGTCCGGCCTTCGCACAGGGGTGGGCGATCTGCGTTCACCCTACTGGAACTGGTCGCCCTGCTGCTGATCCTGGGCGCAGTGTCCGCGTTGTGGCTGCCCGGGCGCTACGAACACCGGCTCGCGGCCAATGAACACGGCGCCGAAGAGGTCCTGCGCATGATCCAGTCGGCTCAGGCCTGCTGGCTCGCCGAGCGTGGCCGCTACGCCGCACTGGGCATGCTCGCCAACGCCCCCGACGCAGATCTGCCCCGGGTCAACCAACGCGAGGCTCTGCTGCCCTTTCTCAAAGCGGGTTCGCACGGCCGCGCGCTTTATGGCGGCTATGAATTCAGCGAGCGGCGCAATGACCTGGGCCACCCCGGAGGGGTGTTGGCACGCCCTTCCCAAATGGGCTACAGCGGTCGTCGAGTGTTCCTGCTCGAATACGCCCAAGGCAGCCTGGTCGAGATCGAGGATCCGGGTCCGCCGCCGCTTTACTGACCTGGATCCGCAGTCCCTTTACTGATCTGGGTTGCCTTGGATCGGGCGCGAATCAGGCGCCGCTGCAAACGAGGCCGGGGCACCGAAAAGGTCCACCGCGTTGTTCCAGGTCTGCTCGGCCAGTTCTTCCAGCGACACCCCGCGCAGCTCGGCCAGGCATTCGGCGGTATGGAGTACGAAGGCGGGTTCATTACGGCGCCCGCGGTGCGCTTGCGGCGCCAGGAAGGGCGCGTCGGTTTCGACCAGCAGGCGGTCGCTCGGCACCAGCGCCGCAGCCTCGCGCAGAGCGCCAGATTTCGGGTAGGTGAGGTTGCCGGCGAAGGAGACGTGCAGCCCGAGTTCGACGAAGGGGGCGACCCATTCGGGGCCCTGTGAGAAACAGTGCATGACACCACGCAGCGGGCCGGGCGCCGCTTCCAGGACCTGCAGCAGACGTGCCGCCGCCTCGCGGCAGTGCAGGATCAGCGGCAGGTCAAGGCGCGTGGCGAGTTCGAGATGAAATATGAGCGCGCTCTCCTGCACCGCGGCCTCGGTGCGGTCACGATAGAAGTCGAGACCGGTCTCGCCGATTGCCGCCCAGCCGCCTTGCGCCGCGAGGCTGCCGAGTTCTGCCAGGCTCTGTTCCAGGGCACCCAGCGGGCCAACGTCGTTGGGGTGAATGCCGACGCTGGCCAGCAGGCACGGGTGCAGATCTTGCAGGGCGCGCCCGTGGCGTGCGCTGGCGAGGTCGATCGCCACCGTCAGCATGGCCTCGACGCCCTGCTTGCCAGCACGTTCAATGCGCGCCGCGGCAGGGTCGCCCTCGATCTCCCAGGTGAGGTGGCAGTGGCTGTCGTACAGGCGCATCGTGGGTGGCTTCAGGGCAGCGGCGGCAGACCGCGTTCGGCGCGCAGTTCCCGTACCAGAGCATAGAGGCCCGGCTGTACGTCGCGTGGCGGGACGCTGTCCATGAGCAGCTTTTCGCCCATTGCGGGGGCCAGTTCCAAGGTTGCCAGCAGCCCGGCCTTGCGCACGATCAGGTCGCCAGTCGAGGCGAGAAAAAGGCTGGCCATGTCGGCGGCGAGATCGGTGGCACCGCGTTCGACCAGGGCATCGACGGCGGCGCGGCGGGCAGCGCCGTCGAGAGCATTGCGGTGCACTGCGGCGAGCAGCAGTTCTTTGGCCTGAGGTCCGACCTGGGCCGCGGCGACGTCGCGGATGAAACGCAGGTGCAGGTTTTCGGTGCCGCGCTCGGATTCGCGCAGCAGGCGGCCACCGCGCTGCAGCGCGATGTCGGGATCGTTCAGCCAGAAGACCCGGTGGCACCACAGCCTCAGTTCCACTGGAGTGGTGCGCTGCTCGACCGTCATCGCGCGTTGCATACTGCCACCTGGATCGGCGCGGTGGGCGGCGCGAAAAAGGGCGAGTCCTTCGTCGGCGTCGCGGCGCATACCCTGTTGCAGCCAGGCCAGCCACGGCAGCTCGGCGGTGCCGGGCAGGTCGGCGAGGGCGTCGAGGCAGGCGAACTGCAGCTTGCGCGCGGTGTGCAGATGTTCGGCGGTGTCGGCACTCATGCGCACGCGGCCCAGGGATTGTGCGGCAGCGAGCAGGGCTGCTGCGGGGGGGATGGCGGGGTCGAGTCCGGCACGCAGACGTGCGCGCTCGCCACAGGCACTGAAAGGAAGACTGGCGGGGTTGCTCTGGACCGTGCCGCCGGCCACCGCGGCGGCGACGGCGATGGCGGCCGGAAATAGGGCACGGAGGCTTGCAAAGGCAGGGTTCATGCGGTGTTTCGCCAGGAATGGAAAGGAGTTACTGCCGCTTCTCGGGTGCTAGAATCAAAGTGGCGGTCGGTGACGGAATCCCCCTTCCTGAAACTCCCGGCCGCAGCCCTGAGAGAGACGGTCAAGGCACCCGTCCCAGCACGATGATCCGGATTCTACGGCTTTCCCTGCTCCTGCTTCCCTTCTCCCTGGCCGCCTGCGGTTCCGGCGGCTCCGGTGGTGCTTCCGGTGGCGCGGCGGCAACGCTGAAGCTCGACCTTTGTTCGCTCGGCTGTTCCGGAGGCAACTGCGCCATCCGCACGATTCAGGTCAACACCGACATCGTCCTGACCTTCAATGATCAGGTCAACCCGGACACGGTCACCTTCACCGAGTTCTCGATTGTTGAGCGGGACACCGGCAGCACGCCTCCCGGGCAGTTCATGGTTTCCGGCAACCAGGTCATTTTCCGTCCGGCCTTTGTCGACGATGGCGTCAACGTATCCTTCGGATTCAACGATTCGATGGAGTACACCATCACCCTGTTCGCGGCGCCGCAGCACAGCGCGGTGGTGCGTTCCAGGATCGGCCGTCCGAATAGTTCGCCGCTCAGCTGCACGGTTCTTGCTTCCGGCATCCAGGATTTCGTGCCCGGGCCGCCGATTGTCAGCGTGTCCCCGAACGAAGACGAACCGCCGACCAGCCGCTCCTTCCCGGTCACCATTCAGTTCAACGACATCATCCTCAGTTCGCAGCTGATCGATGCACAAGGACAGAGTGCCACGGTGCAGGTTACGTTGGTCACCGACGACGGTCAGGGCAACCTGTCCGAGTTCGCGCTACCCGGCAGCTTCGCTTTCCAATCCGACCTCGATCAGCGTCAATCCACCCTGGTGTTCAACTCGACCACCGACTTCCCGCTCGGTGGCAGCGGTCTGCGCTGGCTGCGCGTCGACGTCTCCAACCAGATCTCCGACCTGGTCGGCAACGGCCTCGGCAACCCCGGCTCCTACAAGATCCCGCTGATGGAAGGCAGCGGCGACCTGGGGGAATTGGTCGAATCCTTCAATACGTCGACGGCGCGCGACGATGCCACCAGCACCTTCGGCCTGTGGACGGGCTCGGGTTTTCTCGACAGCGGCCTCGATCCGGTGACTGGCAACCACCACGGGGGCGGCCACGGCATCCTCGGCTTCGCCGATCTCGCCGGAATGGTTTTCGACACCGACAGCATGACCCTGGATTCCGAACTGCTCGGTGTTCCGGTCACCCTCCAGGGCGCCCAGGCCGGAGTCTTCTTCTTCAGCGGTATCGAGGCCACCACCATCGGCCTGGTCAGCGCGATCGGAGCGCAGCCGGTGCGTATTTTCGTGCGCGGCAGCGCCGAGATCCAGACTCTGTTCGATCTCTCCGGAGAAGACGGCGAGGTCAATTTCGCCTTGCACCGTCCTTTCGACGAACGGCTTTCCTTCACCGCGCAGCAGGAACCGAGCGCTGCGATGCGCGCGCTGATGACCGATGACAACGAAGCCCTCGGCGGACTCGGCGGCAGCGGCAAGCTCGGCGGCGGCGGCGGCGGTCAGGGGGGGGCTTCCTGGTACACCTTCCCGGGTTACTACGACGACGACAAGGTCGGTTGGTTCGTAGAGAGTTCCGGCTCTGGCAGCGCCGACACCACGCGCTACCTCGATGGTTTCGGCGGTGTCCAGGTGGTGGCCGCTCATGGCACCAATGGCGACGGAGTCGGCGGCACCGCTGCCAGTGGTCTGCCGCTTGGTGCAGAAGCCGCCAACCTGGTCGGCGACTTGATCGGGGGCTCCGGCATGGGTACCTGGGCGTGGCCGCCCAAGACCAACATGTTCCCGCTTGAGTCGGAAGTCAGCGGCGGCGACTGGTTCGGCACCCTGAACGGTCTCAAGGTCGAGGCCTACCGCGCCTCCAGCAACACCAACGCCTTCTATTCGCGCGCGCGCGCGCGCGGTGGCGGCGGCGGCGGTTTCTGGGGCGACGGCCAGCGTGGCTGGGTCCATGACAAGGCTGGTGCGGCCCGTGACCCTGAGAACAACAAGCTGGTCGGTCCCGACCTGGACCGCTGGGACGCTCCCACCAACTGGGACTTCAACGGCGACCGCACCCACAACGGCGGTGGCGCGGCAGACGAATTCGAGGTGTGGCCGTCGCTGCTGATGTGGGATGACCGCGCTGGCAAGTTAATCGAAGATGGCGCCGGCGGGGCTTACCGTCCCAAGGTCGGTGGCAATCCGGAGCCCTTCTACACACTTGACCCCGAGGCCGGCTTCCTGCGTGGCGGCGGCGGCGGCGGCGGCGCCGGCATGAGCCAGCACGGGTCGCACAACATCCACCTCAGTGGTCAGTCCGGAACCGTACCACGCCAGATCGAGACCTACCGCAGTGGTGACGGCGCCGGCGGCGGCGCCGGCGGCGCCGGGATGCAATTGCACGTCGGCAACGACCTGACCATCAGCGGCCAGATCTCGGTCGCCGGCGGCGACGGCGGTTCCTCGGCCTTCAAGGTGCCAAGCTCCTTCGGCGTCGACAAGAAAGCCTTCGTGCGCACCCTGCCCGGCGATGCCGGCGGCGGCGGTGGCGCGGCCGGATCGATGCTGCTGCAGGTCGGCGGCGACCTGACCCTGGACAATGGTGCGCTCAATCTGCAAGGCGGCAGCGGTGGCACCGGCTCGGTCGGCAATCACGGCGGCGACGGTGGTTATGGCCTTCTGCGCCTCGAAACGCCGCAGACCGTGACCCTCCCAGACCTGCAAAGTGTGGTTCTGCCGATTGAATCCTTCGATCTGGCTGACCGGCCTGAGTACGGGCTTAGTGGGGCCAACTGGTCCTCCTTCCCCGGGCGGCTGCCTGGCACCGTCGGCGACCTGACCGTGCCCCGCGCCGTCGGTGGGGGTACGGTCACCTTCGAAGGCAATTCCAGCGGCGTCGGTTCGGACTGGTACCTCGCCCCTGAAGCGGTGCTCTTCGCCCAGTTCTACGACTACGAGGTGGTGGTCTCGTGGAGCGACGGTCAAGGCGGATCCGGCGTGGTGCGCTACTCCGACATCAATCCGACCACTCCTGGAATCACTCCGCTGTGGTTGGCCATGCAGACCAGCTTCGCCGTCGACAACAATGGCACCATCGAAGTCAGCGAAGGCTCCGAAAGCCCCTGGATCCTGCCCGGATACAACACCACCGGCGGCGGCGGCAATGCCCTGGAAACCGCCCCCGGCCCGACGCGGGCCATTCGCTTCCAGTTGGTCTTCGACCACGAACAGATCGCTGCTCTGATCGGCAGCAGCGCCGGCGCCACTTTCGAAGTGAGCGAGGTGCGTTTCCTGTGGCGGGAATAGTCCACCTGGAGCTGCCACTCCCACCCCTGCCATCCTCCCCATGACCAGGAGAACCGCCCCGATCCTCTGGTTTCCCATGCTGGTGCTGGCCACCGCGTGTGGCGGCAGCGGATCTGGAAGCGGTGGCGGCGCTGCCGCCAGACTCAGCCTGATCGGCTGCACCCTGGGGTGCGCTGGCGGCAATTGCAGCGTTGGACAGATCGAAGAAAACGCCACCCTGGTGTTCAACTTCAATCAGGCGATCCAGGAATCCAGCGTTGGGCCAGACAGCATCTCGATTACCCTTGCTGCGACGGGGGCGCCCGCAGTGGGGCAGTTCCAGGTCGCTGGCAAGGAGGTGCGTTTCGTGCCGACCTTTGTCGACGGCCCGGCCGGTCCGACCTTTGGGTTTGACCACGCCGGCCTGTATCGGGTCGAAATCGGCACCGGGTCCGCGACCCAGAAGCTGCGCAGCAGCAGCGGCGCGCTTGAGGGTCAGTTGTCGTGCCTGGTGCGCACCGAGGGCATCCAGGATTACGTGCCAGGCCCTCCGGTCGTGGCGGTCAGCCCCAGTGGCGGCAAACCCGCCGATGGCGCCTTCGACATCGTGCTGGTTTTCGCCGACGTATTGTCGCAGGTGCAGGTGCTCGACGGCGCCGGCGGGAGTCCGACCGTCGCGGTCGAACTGGTGACCGCCACCGGTCCTGGACTGCCGGTGTCCGGCACCTTCTTTTTCCTCGCCGACGTGGATGCCGGGCAGTCGGTGCTGACCTTCCATCCAGACCAGGACTTTCCCTACGATGCCAACGGCACGCGCCACCTCGAGGTGACGGTCGACGCCGCCATCACCGATCTGGCTGGCAACGCCTTGAGCAATCCCGGAGGGTTCCGGGTCGAACTGCCGGCGGGCGGTCTGCAGGACGGCGAGCTGCTGGAAGACTTCACCGGCATCGTCCAACTCGACGCCGAGCGCAGCGCTGCCGGATTGTGGACCGGCAGCGGCTTTCTGGATTCCGGACTTGCCGCCGACACTGGGCGGCACCGCGGCGGCGGTCATGGCCTGCTTGGCGATGGCTCGCTCGACGGTCTGACCCTGAGCACCGAGGCGACCACTTTCTCTTCGCCCCTGCTCGGTCTTGACCTGGATCTGGACGGTGCCAACCAGGGCGCCTATTTCTTCACCAAGCTGGAACTCGGCACCACCGCCAGCGCCAGCGGTTCCGCCCCCTTGCGTCTGATCACGCGTGGTGCGGTCAGCGTGACCGGAACGCTGAACCTGTCGGGAGCGGCGGGGGATCTGAACTTCCCGCTCTATCGGCCGGTGGACGAGCGCGTCTGGTTCCTGCCCGGCGAGGAGCCCAGCGCCGAAATGCAGTCCCTGCTGTCGGACCTGCAAGAAGCCACCGGCGGCCTCGGCGGCAGCGGTGAGCTCAGCGCCGGATCGGGGGGACAGGGTGGGGCCAGCTGGTACACCCTGGCCTTCTATTACGACGACGATCTCGACGGCTGGTACGAGTGGGAGAAACCTCCCGGAGGCAACCCGCCCGATCCGGCGCGTTATTTCAACGGTGCCACCGGTCCCGCGACCACCACCGTGCACGGCAGCAATGGTGGCCGCGTCGGCGGCGGTTTCGCCAGCGGCACGCCCTTCGGCGCCACCAACGCCGACCACGCGCTGGACCTGGATCAAGGCTCCGGCATGGGCACCTTCGCCTGGCCGCCGAAGAGCAATCGTCTGCCGCTGGACTCCGAGGTAAGCGCCAACACCTGGTGGAGCACCACCAATGGCGACGACATCGGCGCCTATTACTACACCGGCTCGGCGTTCTTCGAGTGGTTCTCACGCGCCCGCGCCCGCGGTGGCGGTGGTGGTGGTTATTGGCTGACCGGGGAGCGCGGCTGGGTGCACGACCCCGATCCGGCGTTCATGGACCCACGCGGAAGTCCGCTGGTCGTACCCGACCTGGATGATCTGCCCAATCAATCCAATTTCGATTTCAATGGAGTCCGCAGCTTCCTCGGCAGCGGCGATGAGCAGTGGCGTGACTGGCCCTCCTACCTGGCCTGGGATGGAGTCTCGGGTGGCAGCATGGAAGACGGCGCCGGCGGCCAGCTCAGTGAAGAGAGCGGCGGGCTGCCGGTTGCATTCTTCACTTTGGATCCGGAAAGCGGATTTCTGCGCGGCGGTTCGGGTGGCGGCGGGGCCGGCATGGGACAACACGGCTCCTACAACCGCGAAGTCTTCAGCGGCGCCAACACCTTCGAGGCGATCGACAGCTATCGCACCTCCGACGGTGCCGGCGGTGGCGCTGGGGGGGGGGCGGTCCAGTTCCACTGTGGCGGCGACTTCCTGCTTTCCGGCCTGGTTGATCTGGCCGGCGGAGACGGCGGCAGCAGCGCCGCTCAGATCGCCGGCCCTTACGCCATCGATCCGGTCGCTTTCTTCAAGACCATGCCCGGAGACGCCGGCGGCGGCGGCGGATCGGGCGGAGCGCTGCTGTTGCAGGTCGGTGGCAATCTGCAGGCGGCAGCCAAATCGATCGACCTGAACGGCGGCGCCGGCGGCGTCGGCGCGGTCGGCAACCACGGCGGTTCCGGTGGTGCCGGGGTCCTGCGGCTGGAATCTGCCGCCGCCTTCGACCTCGGCGACCTCGATGGAATCGTGCTGCCGCTGGAAGCTGCCGACCTCGGCCAACGCCCTGAGTTTGGCCTCAGTGGTGCCAATTGGAGTGACTATGGAGTCGCGTGGCCCGGTGGATTCGGCGACTTCAGCGTCGCCCGTGCGGTGGGGGCTGGCAGCGTTTTCTTCAACGGCAACGCCAGTGGTGTGGCCTCGGGGTGGTACCAGGTTCCGACCACCGTGCTCGAGGCCACCTTGACTGGCTATCTGATCCGCTGCGAATGGAGCGACGGCAGCAGCGGTGCTCAGATCCTGGATTTCGACCAGGATCAGCCGCCGACGCCCGGACTGACGCCGCTGTGGATGGCCCTGCAGACCGCCGTTCCCGGCGGTAACGCGCGCCCTTGGCTGGTGCCCGGTTTCAACACGCTGGTCGGCGGCGTCGAGGAGCTGGCGACCCAGGCCACCGACCGCGCGCGATGGCATCTGGTCTTTGACCAAGATCTGGTCGCCGCCCTCATCGGCAACCACCCGAAGGCCTATTTCCGCGTGCTCGAGGTCCACCTCCTGTGGGAGGAATAGGCGCCGCCCGCAACCTGTTGCGACACTACCGTCCTGCGGCCTTGTTGGTGGATTCGCAGCGCCTGTTGCGGCGGCCGCTGCTCGAGGTCGACTCGCGCGGCCGGGCACGATTGCTCAGTGGCGAAGAAACGCCGCCGTCGGCGGTCGAAGAATACCCGCAACAGCTGTGGACCGCGGCGCCGGCGCTGGCGCACGTCCACCTGGAGAGTCATGACGCGCCCAGTGCAGAGTGGCCACGGGATAGTTTTGCCGCGTGGGCCGATGCCTTGCTGCGCTGGCGCGACCACAGCGATCGCCAGGACCCGGCGCTGAGTGCGGCCGCATCTCTGGAGGAACTGTACCTGGCAGGGTGCGGCGCGGCGCTCGGCCACCAGGCGGAGGCGGGCGCCGACGGCAGCACCTGGCCGCGCGCGACTGAGGCGGAAGGGGCCTTGCGGTGGACCTGCCTGAAGGAGGTTTTTGCCCCCGATCCCGCCGACGCCAGCAAGGTTCTGGCGGCCATGAGCTCGAACAGCGCCGGCGGCTGGGCCTTGCACGCGCCGTATTCGGTTTCGGCCGAACTGGCCACCGCCCTGTTCCGCCAGACGCCCGTGCACCATGCGCGGCGTTCGATTCATCTGGGCGAACACCCTGAGGAGCGTGGCTTGCTCGCCGCGGGCACGGGCGCCCTGGCGGATCTCTTTGCCCGCCGCGGGAGGCAGCACGGCGATGCGCACTGGCCGTCCCCGGTGGACTGGCTGGAGCAGGTCGCCCCCGGCGCGCAACCGCAATTGCTGACCGTGCACTGTGGCGACCTCAAGGTCGAGGAACTGCGCCGCCTGGCGGTCAAGCAGGTGCACATCGTGTGGTGCCCAGGTACGCACGAGTACTTTCAGCGGCCGCTGCCGGCCTTCGCCGCCGCCGGTCTGCCGGCCCCCGCGCTGGGGTGTGACTCGCGCGCCTCCAACGCGGCGTTGGACCCGCTGCGGGAAGTGCGCCTGGCGCGCCGGCTGCTGCCGGCCTACGACGCCCAGCAATGGTGGCAGGCGATGACCGTGACTGGCGCCGCCGCCCTGGGTGGCGCGGTTGGACCGGCCCCGCGTCCGCCTGGCCGCGCAGCACCGGGCGGCACAGCGCCGGGCCGCGCAGCGCACTTCCAGGCGCCGCTCGGCCTCGCCGGAGGTTGCGCGGTGCTGGCCTTTACCGACCCCGGCTTGCATGACGCGGCCTCGGTCTGCGACCATCTGACCGCCGCCGACGGGCCCGCTCCGCTGGGTCCGGTGCGCTGGCTGTGAAAGCGACCCACCGATGACCTCCACCACTCTCCCTGCGATCACCCCCGACGTCATCGAACGGCTTCGCCAGTCTGAGCGCGTGTTGGTCACCGGTCATCTGCGCGCCGATGGCGACTGCCTGGGTACTGCGATTGTCCTTGCGCGCTGTTTGCGCGACGCCGGCAAGCAGGTCGAGATCGTCATGCCCGATCCGCCCGACCCGCGCTACGGCTTCCTTTTCGAGAAAACCCCTTGGTCCATCTACGCGCCGGACAGCGAACTGCCGCCTTACGACCTGGCGATCGTGACCGACTGCAACGACTTCCGCCGCCTCGGCGCGATGGGGCCCTTGGTCGAGTTCGCCTCCGCCCCGCGCTTGCTGGTCGACCACCATCCGCTGGGCGATCCGGCAGGGCAGTGGGATTACCGCGTTCACGACGTCGCTGCGGCGGCGTCGGGCTTGCTGGCGGTACGCCTCGCGCGCGCGCTGGATCTGCAGCTTGATCGTGCCGCCTGCGAAGCGGCATTCGTTGCGCTGATGACCGACACCGGTTGGCTCAAGTATTCCAACGCCAGCCCCGAGGCCTTTGCCGTGGCGGCGGCCTTGGTCGAGGGGGGGGTGCGCCCGGCGCAGCTGTTCCAGAACCTCTATCAACGCAACGATCCGGCCACTCCGGCGGGTCTGGCGGCAGCGCTGGGCAGCGCCGAATACCTGTGTGAACAACGCGCCGTGGTGGCCGGCGTCAGCGACGCCGAACTGGCCGCAGCCGGAGGCATCCTGGTCGAGAGCGATGACCTCATGGACATCCTGCGTTCGGTGGGTCGGGTCGAGGCAGTGGCTTTTTTGAGCGAACGCCAGGGCGCGGTCAAAGTGTCCTGGCGCAGCAAGGAATGGCTCGACGTCAATGCTCTGGCCAAGGCCTGCGGCGGCGGCGGCCACGCCCGCGCCGCCGGCGCCACCTTCCCGCCCGAGGTCGATCTGCAGCAGGCGCGCGAGCGGGTCAAGCAATTGCTGCGCGAAGCCTTCCAGGACGCCCCGCGCGCTTAGCAGCATCAGATCCCGGCGTCGGTCTGCATTTTCTCGCGCCGGCGGAACATCCCCATCAGCGCGTAGCGCGCCAGCTTCGGATTCTTGCTCAGGCGGCGCATGACGTAGGGATACCACTGCGTGCCGTAGGGCACGTAGGTGCGCACCGGCAGGCCTTCTTGACGGCAGCGCGCGCGCAGGTCTTCGCGCACCCCGAGCAGCATCTGCACTTCGCAACGCGCGCGCGCCTCGGGCATGTCGGCGAGGATTTCCTTGAGCCCTCGCACCAGGACGTCGTCGTGAGTGGCCACGCCGACGCGCGCGCCGCCGGCCAGCAATAGGCGCAGGGTGCGCAGATAGGCGTCGTTGACTTCGCCTCCGTCCTGGAAGGCGATGCGGGCGGGCTCGACGTAGATGCCCTTGACCAGGCGCACGTCAAGCGGCTGCGAGGATTGCAGCAGCTGGGCGGCGTCGTCCTCGGTGCGGCGCAGCATCGACTGCAGAACGCAGCCGACGTGCGCGCCGAACTCGTCGCGCAGGCGGCCGAAGACCTGCAGGGTGTCGTCGGTGGTCGGCGAATCCTCCATTTCGAAGCGCAGGAAGGCATCGGCATCACGCGCCTTTTCGAGAATGCCGCGCACCGACTGGTGGCAGAAGTCGACGTCGATGGCCAGGCCGAGCTGCGTCGGCTTGAGCGAGATGTTGCGCTCCATTCCCTGGGCGATCAGCGCCTCGAGCAGCTCTACGTACTCGGTCGCCGCGGCGTCGACACCGGCGCGGTCCTCGACCGCTTCACCGAGGATGTCAAAGGTGATGCGGTAGCCGCCAGCCGCCAGTTTGCGCCCGACCTTGAGCGCTGCGTCGGCGCTTTCGCCGGCGATATAACGGCGTGACAGACGCCGCACCAACGGCCGGGGTACGAGGGGCAGCGAGGCGGCGACAATTCGGTCGAAGAAGCTCATCGAAGGGTCCCGGTCGCCCAGGATGCCCATAGGATGGCGTCGCAGGCATGTTCCTGCCAGACCTGTCATGGGGCCTGTTGCAGATTCCCCCCGTCCGCCTTTGCTGCGCTTCGTCTCCGGCCTGGCGTTGGCGGTGGTGGTCCCCTTCCTGCCGGGGATCGCGGCGATGCCAGGAGACGCACGCGCGGTCGCCGGCGTGGCCACGCTGACCGCGTGGTGCTGGCTGACCGCGGCGCTGCCGCTGCCGGTGGCCTCACTGTTGCCGGCGCTGCTGTTGCCGGCCACCGGCGTCGTGCCGGCCAGCGTCGTCGCTCCCTGGTACTACCACGACATCCTGCTGCTCTTCCTCGGCGGCTTCCTGCTCGCGGTGGCGCTGGAGAAACACGCCCTGCACCGGCGCTTCGCACTGCGCGCTCTGACCCTCTTTGGTTCCTCGCCGCGGCGCCTGGTACTCGGCTTCATGGTCGTCGCTGCCGGCCTCAGCATGTTCATCAGCAACACCAGCACCGCGCTGCTGATGCTGCCGGTGGCGGTGGCGGTGCTGGACCGCTGCAGCGAAACCGATCGCGAATGCCTGACCGCCCCGTTGTTGCTCGGACTGGCGTATTCCTGCTCCATCGGCGGCGTCGCCACGCCGATCGGCACGGCTCCTAACAGCGTCTTTCTCGGCCAGTTGCATGACCGTTTTCCGGATGCGCCGGAAATCGGATTCGGCACCTGGTTCCTCGGCGCGCTGCCGCTGGTGGCGTCCTTCCTATTCGTCGCCTGGGTGGTCCTGACCCGCGTGGTCCACCGCGTCCCGGGGCGCTCCGAAGGCGATCCCAGCCGCTTCCGCGACGAGCGTCGCCTGGCCGGACCGCGCAATCGCGAACAGAACCTGGTGCTGGTGGTCTTCGCCGCGGTGGCCTTGCTGTGGATGACGCGCAGCGGCGCCGATTTCGGCAAATTCGCACTGCCAGGCTGGAAGATGCTCTTGCCCGAACGCATCGGCGCGGCGATCAGCGATGCCACCGTAGCCTTGCTCGGCGTGGTGTTCCTCTTCCTGCTGCCCGGGCGCGGCAGCCGCAGCGGCGCGCTGCTCGACTGGGAAGACGCGCGCCGTGTGCCGTGGGGAATCTTGCTGCTGCTCGGTGGCGGCTTTGCCTTGGCGCGGTCCTTCGAAAGCAGCGGCCTGTCGGCCGAGGTCGGACGCGCGCTGTCCGGCTCGCTCGGCCAGCTGCCGCCGGTGTGGACTGTTTTGATCCTGGTCCTGGTGGTGACCTTCCTCACCGAGATCACCTCCAACACCGCCACCGTCAACGTCATGCTGCCGCTGTTGTTCGGCGCCAGTGTCGAAGCGGGCATTCACCCGCTGCTGCTGGCGCTGCCGTGCACCTTCGCGGTGAGCTGCGCCTTCATGCTGCCGGTGGCCACCCCGCCCAATGCCATCCTCTTCTCCAGCGGACGCATCCGCGTGGCGCAGATGGCGCGCGCCGGAGTGATCCTGAATCTGGCCACCGCCCTCCTGGTGACCTTCTTCATCCTCAACTGGACCGCCGCACTGTGGGGTTTCGACCTGTCGGTTTTTCCGGACTGGGCCAAGCCGGCGGAACCCTAGCAGATGGGATGAGAAGGCCGATCTGCTAGACCGGATTCGGGTCTATACTTCGACCATGCGAGGGGGACCGGATCGTGGCGCTGCAGTGGCAATCGGTGTGTTCGGCACGAAATCCCGCGTCGGTCGCGGCATGATGCGTCTGGCCGCCCTCCTCACCGGCATCGCGCTGCTCTTCTGCGAACGCTCGAAGCCGCTGCCGGAGCACGATTTTATTTTCATATCGATCGACACGCTGCGCGCCGACCACCTGCCCTTTTATGGCTATGGGCGCACCACCAGCGGTACCGCCAGCGAGCGGTTCAGCCTCGCCTGGCTGGCCGAGCAGGGCGAGGTGTGGGAGCAGTGCTGGTCGCCGGTGGGCAAGACGCTGCCGGCGCTCGGCAGCTTCTGGACCGGCGAGCATCCGCTCGAACACGGCGCGGTGGCCAATTCCACCCCGCTGCAGGCGTCTTCGCGCGCGCGCCGTTTTCAACGGCGGGGCTATCACACCGTGGCGCGGGTCGCCAATCGCGCCCTCGGTGCGGAAATGGGACTGGCCGACGGCTTCGAGGATTACGCGCTCGCCCCCGGCGCGCAGGAGGGCAGCATTCCGGTCTACATGATGGCAGCGGCCGCCCCGGCCATCGCCGCCGGCGAGCCGCTGATGTTGTGGGCGCACTTCATGGCCCCGCACCAGCCCTACGCGCCGCCGCCGGCGTACCAGCGTCGTTTCATGCGCGACGACGAAGCGCTCGATCCGCTCGGCAGCAACGAGGTGCTGTCGGCCTTCCACCATGATCCCGATTCGCTGACGCCCGACCTGCACCAGCACATGGTCAATCTCTACGACGCCGAGATCGTGGCCGCAGCCGCCTGGGTGCGCCAGCTGCTCAGCTCTCTCGACCAGGCCTACGCCGACGCCGGCCGCGGCGGCCTGCTTGACAACGCGGTCGTGGTTTTCTTCAGTGACCACGGCGAAGAGCTGGGCGAACGCGCCGGCTATTTCATGCACGCCAAGAGCCTTTACCGCGGTGTGCTGCGCGTGCCGCTGGTGATCGCCGGCCCCGGCCACTCTGCCGGCCGCCGCACCCAGCCGATCGCGCTCGAGGAGGTGCTTCCCTGGGTCCTGGACCAACGACCACCCGCTGGCGGCCCCTTCTATAGTAGCTGGCAGACGCAGTTCTACGGCGTGCGCGACGCGCGTTGGACCTTGCTGCACAATCCCTGCGCCAATCCCCTGGGCCCGCTCGAACCCCCCGTCGACGCCGCCTATCCCTACGCCGAGGTCGCGCTCTACGATCGCAGCGTCGACGCCAACGAGAGCAACGACGTGGCCGCGGCGCATCCCCAGGAAGTACGCCGGCTGCTCGGCCTGATGCGGTCCTGGTACCAGGATCTCGAACGCCCTGAGCCGCGCTTCCTTGGCCAGGATCCGCAGGCGCGTCAACAGATCCTGGCCAACCTGGGTTATCTCGACGAGGTTCCCGACGAGGTGTGTCCGCCGTGGCGTGCACAGGACTGGAAGCCTTGATCTCGGCAGACTCGCGCGCCGGTCGCTGGGCGCCATGGCTCGAAGGCCTGTGCCTAGGGGGCGGGGTCTTATTGGTTCTGCTTCTCGGCGGCGAGGTGGTGCGCATGTCCTATCACGGCCTGCTGCACACCTCGATCGGCGAGGCGGTGCTGCGCGACGGATTGCGCCCGGAGAACCCCTATCACGCCGGATCGCCACTGCGCTACTACACCCTGTACCCGCTGCTCGGCAGCGCTCTCGGCCGGCTCGGCTGCGGCCCGCTGGCGGTGTTCGCCGCGTTCAACGTGATCGCCGGGGTGCTCTTCGCGCCGGCCCTCGACGCCCTCGGCCGCGCCTTCCGACTGGGTTTCCTGGCGCGCCGCGCCACGCTGCTGGCCGCGGTCTTCGGCTACAACGCCATCGGCTGGGTCGGCTGGCTGATGGCGGATCTGCCGCCCGCCGGCGAGGTGCCGGTGTTCACCTTCGAGGCGATGACCTGGGCCGAAGCCAGCTGGGGCTGGGACGCCCGCCTGCAGGCGTTCCTGCCCAAGTTCCTCAATGTGTCCTCCTTCGGTCTGGCCCTGCCCTTTGCCCTGTGGGCGCTGGCCGCCGGCGCCGACGAGGGCGCGCGCGCGCGGCGCTGCGTGCTGCCTGCCGCCGCCGCCCTGGCAATCAACCCACTGGTTGGCGCCTGGACCGGCCTGGTGCTGCTGGTCTGGACCATGCCGCGCATGCTGCTGGGCAAGTGGCGCCAAAAACTGGCCTGGCCGGCGGCCGGAGCCCTGGCCGTGGCCATGGCGCTGCCGTTCCTGCTCCCCGCCCTGGGGGGGGGCCCGGATGGCCCCAGCCTCACCGGCCAGGTGCGCTTCCAGCACACCGGTTTCGGCAACCTATTGGGACCGCTGCTGCTGCTGCTGCTGCCCGGCATGCTCGGCCTGCTGCGTCTTCCCAGGAGCGGGCGCCCGATGTGGATGTTCGCCTTCGTACTCACCGCCGCCGCCTTGCTGGTGGCGCGTCTGCCGTGGGGCAACGAGTACAAACTGGCGCGGCTGGCTGGGGTGCTGTGGGCGCTGCCGGTCGGGGTGTGGGCTGCCCAGTGCATCGCCGTGGCACATCAACAAGGCCGCCGCATGCCGGCGCTGCTGCCGTTGGCGTTGCTGGCGGTGAGCCTGCCGACCACAGTGTTGTGTGCGACCGCCTACGTACGTTGGGGGGGGGGCAACACCGCGCCGCTGATCACCCATGTTGGCGGACGCCTGCAGGTGCGCGCCTCCAGCTCTGCCGAGGTCCTGCCCGCCGCCATTGCGGCCGCCGAGGCAACGGCCCCAGCGGATGCGGTGCTGTTGCTGCACCCCTTTCAACCCGGAACCCGCGCCGACGGGGGCGTCGTCCAGGGCAATGCCCTGGCGCCGGTGTTCCACCACCCGCTGGACTACGACCACCCGCAGATCCATAACGACCGGCTGCCCGATCTGCGCACCCGTCTGGACCAGGCCGCGCTGTTCTGGGTCGGCACCCTGTGGGGTGGCGGCGAAGCCCCTGCGGCCGGGACCACGCCCGGCGGAATGGAACGATCGGGGGGTGCCTTGCAGTCGATTCGCGAGCGCCACCGCACCCGGCCCTTGCTGGTGCTGGCTCCGCCGCAGACGCTGCCGCAGGCGCTCAAATTGTTGCGCGCACAGGGCGAACCACGCGCCACGGCGAACGGCTTCAGCTTGTGGCTGCTCCCGGCGCTGGACCCGCCCCGGCCAGACTCAGACGGATACTGAGCGCCTGCAACAGGTGCGTGCGCTGAATAGAATCACTGTCATCGAGGTCGGCGAGAGTGCGTGCGACGCGCAAGGCGCGCAGGGTGCCGCGGCCGCTGAGGCTGAGGCGTTCGGCGGCGAGATGCAGCGCGGCTGCAGCATTGGGATTGACCCCGAGCTGGCGCAGCTGTTCGAGGCTGGCGTCGCCGGCCGGGCCGCAGGATGCCTGCGCGATACGCCGGCGCTGGCGCGCGCGCGCCACCTCCATTTGCGCGCGCACCTCTTCGTCGTGGGGGGGGGTGGGCTCGCCTTGCAATTGCTCGGCGGCCACTGGTCCCATTTCGACCAGCAGATCGAAGCGGTCGAGCAACGGTCCGCTGGTGCGCAGCTGATAGGCCGACAGCCGCGCCGGGGTGCACTGGCACGGCACCGTCGGATGAGTGGCGAAGCCACACGGGCATGGATTGCGCGTGGCCACCAGCAGGACCCGTGCGGGAAAGCGCGCCCATTCGCGCGCGCGCTGTAAACGCACCTCGCCCTCTTCCAGGGGTTGGCGCAAGCCCTCGAGCACCGGCCGCGCGAATTCGGGCAGTTCGTCGAGGAACAGCACCCCACCGTGGGCGCGCGCGATCTCGCCCGGGCGCAGCGGCGCTCCGCCGCCGAGCATGCCCTGCGCGGAAACCGTCGGGTGCGGGGCGCGCAGTGGCGGACGCAGGCCGTGCGGATGCACCGGGCCGAGCTGCGCTTCGATCTGCGCGAGTTCGAGCGTGGTGGTTTCGTCGAGCGGCGGCAGCAAAGCGGGAATGCGCCGCGCCAGCAGGCTTTTGCCGGTGCCGGGAGGACCCTGCAGCA
The DNA here is from genome assembly GCA_021776925.1 of Planctomycetota bacterium. Classification (GTDB taxonomy): domain Bacteria; phylum Planctomycetota; class UBA1135; order UBA1135; family UBA1135; genus JAJFFB01. The sequence goes on from JAJFFB010000016.1 coordinate 63,733, forward strand.
GCAAAGGGTGACGGCCGGTGGCGCACAGCACCGCGGCCTTGCGCGCCTGTGTCTGGCCGCGCACGTCGTCGAGGCGCAGTTCGACTCCGTGTGCTGCCGCCGGGGGCGGCTGCGGCCGAGGTTGGGCGTTGCATTCCTGGTGGCCTTGCAGGAAATCAATCACCGCGCCGAGGTCGCGCAGGGCGAAGGCGGCGATGCCTGGAGCCATGGCGGCCTCTTCGACTGCTTCGGGGGCGGTGATCACCTGGCGGATGCCCTTACGCAGCGCGCACATCGTCGCCAAAAGGGTGCCGCGGGCGGGTGGGCGCAGGCGCCCGGCCAGATCGAGCTCGGCGAGGAAGAGGGTGCGGCCCGACCACGCGCGCAGATGCCCTTGCGCTTGCAGGAGTGACACCGCCAGGGCCAGATCCAGGGGCAGGCCGGACTTTGGCAACTGCGCCGGGATCAGGTTGAACAGGGTCTTGCCGTGGGGGTACTCATAGCCATGACTGGCCAGAGCGGCGGGCAGGCGCTCGCGGGCTTCGCGCGCCACGGCGTCGGCCATGCCGACCAGAATGGTGCGCTGCAACCCGCGGCCGAGCAGGGTTTCGACCCCCACCAGTCGTGCGCTGCCGCCGAAGAGCGTTGCCCCGAAGACTGCCTGATCCACTCTTGCTAGACGCGCCCAGCCGCTTCGGGTTACCGCGGCCACACCAGCGCCCCGCGGAGCGTGGTCTGCCAGCGCAGGCCGCGGCGCTCGAGCAGCGGGCGCACCGGTAAGGGCCGGTCGCGGCGCGCGCACGAGATCCAGCACAGGCGCGGCTGCAGGCGCTCCAGCAGCGCCGGCACGCCGTCGGTGGTCAGGCCGTGGTGAGGCAGCAACAACACCTCGAGCGGCTCTGGGTGCAGGCGCTCGCCCAACTCCTCGAGGGCCTTGCCATAGGGATCGCCGAGCAGCAGCAGGCGGCCGCCGAGGCCATTGACTTCCAGGGCCTGGCCGCCGGCGTTGGCCTCTCCAGGCAGCGGAGCCACCCCATGGAGCAGGCGCACCCGCCACGGCGCCAGCCCGTGGATCGTGGCCTCGTCACCGGGCGGACAATCCAAGGTCTCGACTTCTTGCCACGCCTTCCAGGTGTCTACTCCGCTGCGGTGGTCCCAATCCATGTGGCTGAGGACCAGACGGTCCGGGGGCCACCAGTTGCGGCGGTTGAGGAAGGGCAGCAGGATGCGCTCGATCAGGGCGTCGGGCGGCCGTTCGCGCGATCCGATGTCGAAGACCAGGCTGCGGCGGTGGCCGGCGACGACCACCAGCAGGCCGTGGTCCACCGGCAGGCAGGCCACCCCGGGGATACGGGCGACCGGCCACAGCAGGACCACGCCGGCGCACGCCGCGACCCAGGCGCCGCGCCAGAGCCGACGCCGGCTGGCGCTGGCTGCGGCGAGCAGCACGCCCCAGGCGGCGACGGCAACCGCCGCGTCAGGCCACTGGGGCAACAGCATGGGAGTCGCCGGCAACGTGCAGACCGCGCCGAGCAAGCGGTCTTCCGCGCCGCCGAGCAGACCCAGGCTCCCGGCCGCGAGCGCGCCCAGCCACGGCAGCAGGGCGATCAGGCCGAGCACCAGACGCAGCGCCAGGAGCGGCACCATCAGCGGCGTCAGGAGGATGCTCCAGGGTTCGAGCGTGCCTTGAAAAGCGTGCAGCACTGGAGCGGTGGCGAGGAAGGCGGCGCATCCGGGTTGCAGCAAACGGCGGGTACGCGAGGAGGACGCAGGTGCCCGCCACAGCATCAGCCCGGCAGTGGCGCCATAGGACAAGAGGAAGCCGAGGCCCGCCGGACGCGCCGGCAGCAGCGCGGCTTCAGTCCATAACGCCGCAGCCCACAGACGCCAGCCCGGCACGCGCCCACCGCGCTGGGCGCACAGATCGCGCAGCGCGAGCGCGGTGCCGGCGCGCACCACCGCCGGCCCGGCCCCGGCGAGCAGTCCGCCGAGCAGCAGCGCGGGCCAGCGCAGCCGACGCAAAGGCGCGGGCAGGCTGCGGCGCAGCAGGGCATCCCACAGCCAGAAGTGCAGTCCCGAGACCGCCAGCAGATGGAGCAGTCCGAGGCGCCGGTAGAGCTGGCGGCGTGCGGGGACAAAAGCGTGGCGCTCGCCCAATAGGATGGCCTGGGCGTGCCCGCTCTCGCCCGGCGACAGGCGCAGGCTCAGTCGCTGGCGCAACCTGTGGCGCAGCTCATCCAGCGGCGCCAGCGAGGACGACCTGTGCAGATCGATCCAGGCGCCGCGTTGCAGGCGCGGGCGCTCTTGGCTGCCGGCGAGGATGCCGCAGCATTGCAACCATTGTCCGGGCCGTGGGGGCGGGCCGGGCTGGTGGCTGCTGAGGCCGAGGACGAAGGACGCCGGCGCAATCGGCTGCCCGGCCAGGTCCTGCAACTGGTCCAGCAGGCCCCAGCCACCTCCGTTGGGGTGGGGCTGCCACGACAGCAACCGCCCCTGTACGCGGACCGGACGTGGATCGTCGAGCGGCGTCGGTGGGGGCGTCGGCTGGCCGCGCGCCCAGCCGAGCAAGGCGGCGCAGACCAGGAGGGCGGCCACCCGCGGCCAGCGGCGGCGGCCGGCGTGCTCCTGGCCCTGACCGCTAAACAACGCAGCCAGGGCGAGGAGCGCTCCCAGCCAGGCCGTGCCCTGCCATACCCCTTCGGTGCCCGCAGCGGCTTCGGCAGCCGCAGCGCCTTCGTCAGCCGCAGCGCCTTCGTCAGCCGCAGCGCCCTCGTCAGCCGCAGCGGCCTCGTCAGCCGCAGCGGCCTCGGCAGTTCCGGCGTTGGCGAGGAAACGGGCCAAGGCCGCAGCCAGATAGACCGCAGCCCCTGCCACGGCACCGTGGGTGGCCAGTTTTCCCACATAGAAAGGACGCCTGCGCCGCGCTCAGGTGACCCTAGAATCCGGCTCATGGCCGAACCCGCGCGCGCCCTTTACCCGGGCACCTTTGATCCTCCGACCCTGGGCCACGTCGACCTGATCCGGCGTGGCGTCGAATTGTTCGGCGGCCTGGTGGTGGCGGTGGCCAATAACAACACCAAGCAGCCGCTGTTCAGCGCCGAGGAGCGCATGGACATGTTGCGTGGCGAGGTCGCCGACCTGCCGGTCGAGATCGAGTACTTCCGCGGCCTGGTGGTCGAACACGCGCGCGACCGCGGCCTCAGCATTATTCTGCGCGGCGTGCGTACGGTGTCTGATTTCGAATACGAATACCAGATGGCGATGACCAACCGGGTGCTCGAAGCCACCATCGAAACCGCTTTCGTGATGCCGTCGGAGGCCTTCTCCTACCTTTCCAGCCGCCTGATCAAAGAGGTCTACGCGGCCGGCGGTGAACTGCGGCGCTTCCTGCCGCAGGCGGTGCACGATGCTCTGGTCGCGCGCCTGGCCCGTACCTGAATCCGAACCCATGCACCAAGTCCACACCGACGATGCCCCGGCCGCAATCGGCCCTTACAGCCAGGCCGTGATCAGTGACGGGCTGCTGTTCACCAGCGGCCAGATCGCGCTGTCCCCTGACGGCAGCTTTATCGCCGGCGACGTCATTGCCCAGGCGCAGCAGGTCTTCGCCAACCTCGACGCGGTGCTGCTGGCCTCTGGTTGCCGCCGCGACACGGTGGTCAAGGCCACCGTCTATCTCGCCGACATGGCCGACTTCCCGCGCGTCAACGAGGTCTACGCCGAGTTCTTCGGCGCGCATCGGCCGGCGCGATCCACCGTACAGGCCGCTGGGCTGCCCAAAGGCGCCGCCATCGAAATCGACCTGATCGCGCGGGTGCCTTAGGCGGCGTCGCGCAGGCGGTCAGGCTGTCGCGCCGACGGCTAGGCGGCGTCGCGCAGGTGGTCGCCGATCACGTTGAGGCTGAGCAGGGTCAGCGCCAGGGCGGTGGCCGGCACGCCGAGCAGCCAGGCGCTGTCGACCAGCGGATTGAGCGCCGCCAGGCCCTCGCTGGCGAGCAGTCCCCAGCTCACCGCCGGCGGGTCGACGCCGAGGCCGAGGAAGCTGAGGAAGGCCTCCATTAACACCACGCGTGGCACCGTCAGGGTCAGCATCACCAGCGCGGCGGGCACCAGATTGGGCAGGAAGTGGCGGCGCAGCAGGCGAGGGTTGCCGGCGCCGCTGGTGCGCGCGGCTTCGACAAAGGCCGCGGCGCGCAGTTTCAACGCCTCGGCGCGGGCGACGCGCGCGGTGGGCAGCCAGAACAGGCAACCTACGGCGACGAAAAAGACCTGAATGCGGCCGATGCCGACCGCTTCCAACTCGCCGCGGTACTCCTGCAGGATCGAGAGCAGGAATAGGACCACCACCACCAACGGCAGGCCTTCGAGCAGGTCGGCAAGGCGCATCAGCAAGCGGTCGACGCGGCCGCCCTTGAGCCCCGCCCAGGCGCCATAGGGCAGGCCCACGGCGAGGGCCACCGCGCTGCCCAGCAGACCGACCAGCAGCGAGATGCGCGCTCCCCATAAGGTGCGCGCGAGCAGGTCGCGACCCTTGGAATCGGTGCCCAGCACCGGGGCCTGGGTCCATTGCGGCGCCACCAGGCGCTGGCCGAAGTCCATCTCGCCCGGGTCGGCCAAAGGCAGCCACGGCGCCGCCAGGGCCGCCGCGCCCAGCAGCACCAGGAAGAGGACGGCCAGACGCAGGCCCCAGCGGCGGCGCGGCGGCGGCTTCATGACAGGCTTTGGATGCGTGGGTCGAGGCGCCGCAGCAGCAGGTCGGTGGCGAAGGTCATCAGGCCGAGCAGCGCCGTGTAGCTGACGGTGATGCCCAAGGCGAGGGTGTAGTCGCGGTTCAACGCCGCCTGCACAAAGTGCGCGCCGAGGCCGGGGAGGGCGAAGACCTGCTCGATCACCAGGCTGCCGGTGAGCAGGCCGGCTGCGGCGGGGCCGAGGAAGGCCATCACCGGCACCAGTGCCTGGGGCAGCACGTGGCAGCGCATCAGGCGCGCTTCCGCCACGCCCTTGGCACGGGCGACGCGCACCGCATCGCTGTCCATCACCTCGAGCGCGGCGGTGCGGGTGAGGCGCGCCAGCTGCGCGGCAAAGGGCAGTCCCAGACATATGCATGGCATCAGCAGATGGCGCCAGCCACCGCTGCCGGCCGGCGGCAGCCAGCCGAGGCGGAAGGTGAACAGCGCAATGGCGGCGCCGGCGAGAACGAAATTCGGCAGCGACAGCGCCAGCGTGCTCGCCGCGAGAACGCCGCGGTCGGCGAACCGTCCGCGGCGGCGCGCGGCGAGCAAGCCCAGCGGCAGACCCAGCAGCAGCGCGGTGGTGAGTCCGCCGAGGCCGAGGCCCAGCGAAACCGGCAGCGCCTGGCGCAGGATCGTGCCGACCTCGGTGTCGCGATAACTCATCGAAGGGCCGAAATCGCCGATCAGTGCGCCGCCGAGAGCGCGTTGATATTGGCGCCACAGCGGCTCGTCAAGGTGGTATTCGGCGCGCAAGGCCGCCTCCACCGCCGGGGCAAAAGTGCGGTCGCCGTCGAAGGGGCCGCCGCGCGCCGCGCGCACCAGCAGAAAGGCCAGCGCGTGCACCGCGAGCAGCGTCAGCAGCAGCGCCGCCAGCCTTCGCAGCAGCGCGTTCATGGCACCACTTCCTGCAAGGAAAGGCGCCCCCAGTCGATGTAACCACGCAGGTTGCGGGTGAAGCCAGCGACCCGCGCCGCGACCAGCTCGAAGGTCGCCTCGTGGAACACCGGCACCATCGGCGCCTGGTCGAGCAGGCGCGCTTCGGCCGCCGCCAGGAGTTGGTTGCGATGCAATGGGTCGGTGGCGTGGCGCGCCTGGTTCAGCAATTGGTCATAGTGGGCGTCGCTCCAGCCGGTGCGGTTGTTGCCGCTGCCCGACTCGAAGATCTCGAGAAAGCTGAGCGGATCGAGATAGTCGGCGATCCAGGACGAGCGCGAAGCCTGGTATTCCAACGCGCGCTGCGCGGCGAGGAAGGTCTTGCGTTCCTGGTTGAGCAGACGCACGTGGACGCCGAGGCCGTCACGCCACTGGCGTTGCAGCACTTCGGCGACGTCGCGGTTCAGCTCGGAAGAGTTGTACAGGTACTCCACCGGCGGCATCTGCGCCAGCTCGGCGAGCAGCTGTGGCTTGGTCGCCTGCTGCCGCCACGCCGGCGGCGGCGGCGGGATCCAACCGGCGACTCCCGCAGGGACCAGTCCATGCGCCGGCGCACGGCCGCCGCCGACGTGGGCGGCGAGGTCCTGGGAGTGGACGCTGCGGGCGAAGGCGCGCCGCACCTCTAGGCGGTCGAAGGGCGGGGCAGTGGTGTTGAGGCGCAGGAAGGTGGTGGCGTACTGCGGCGCCGGCTGGAACTCGTGCGGATACTCGCGCAGCAGCGCCGGGATCGCCAGCGCCGGCACGTTGGCGAGGTAATCGACCTGGCCGGCGAGGAATAGATTGAGCGCGGTGAACTCGGATTCGACCGTCAGGAATTCAATCCCCGGGAGCGCCACCGCGGCGGCGTCCCAGTAGTAGGGATTGCGCTCGACCACCACGCGGTCGCGGATGCGCCGCGAGACCAGACGGAAGGGCCCGCTGCCGACCGCGGTGGCGGCGGCGTGCGCGGGCACCGGCGCCAGCGCGTGGTAGGCGCACATCTCGGCGAAACGCGGGCGCGGGAAGGGAAAGCGCACGTGCAGTTCCTCGCCGCCCGCGCTGCCGCTCTGCAGGCTCAGTTCGGCGTCGTTGAGCCACTCGCCGTAAGGGGCGCCGAAGGCCGGATCCTGCAGCTGCTGCCAGCTGCGCAGCACGTCGGCGAGGGTCAGCGGGTTCCCGTCCGACCAGCGCACCTGCGGGCGCAGCCGGAACCACCAGTGCGCGCCGCCGTCGACGCTGCCGAAGGCCTCGGCCAGGCTCGCTTCGGGTTCCAGGGTGGCCGGATCAAGGCGCGTCAGACCGGCGTGCAGTGCCTGCAGCACGCGTCCGTCGGCGGCGCTGGTGGCCTTTTGCGGGTGCAGCAAGGTGACGTCGTCGCCGTTGGCAACGCGCAGGCCCGGCTGCGACGGCGCGCACGCCGCCAAGATCCCGGCCGCCACCAGGAATCCAATGCCGAAGCCGTGCTGCACCCAGGAAGCATAGCGGGGTCAGACACTAGAATCTCCCTGTGCCGGTTGGGCCCCTGCTCGAAATCCGTGACCTGCACCTCGTCGCCCACGGCGCCGAGGGGGCACGCGATCTGGTGCGCGATCTGAGCCTATCGCTCCAGCCCGGCACCACCTTGGGCATGCTCGGCGCTTCGGGCAGTGGCAAGTCGCTGACCGCGATGGCGCTGCTCGGCCTGCTCCCCGCCGGGGTGGAACAGGCCGGCGGCGAGATCCATTTCGACGGCCGCCGCATCGACAAGTTGGGCGCGCGCGAGTGGCTGAAACTGCGCGGCGCGCGCATCGCCCTGGTCTTCCAGGACCCGCTCAGTGCGCTCAATCCGGTACTCCGCGTCGGCAAGCAGATCGCCGAGGTGCTTGAGATCCACACCGCTCTCGGTGCTGCCGAGCGGCAGGCCGAAGTCCTGCGCCTGCTGCGCGAGGTCCAGCTCGAGCAGCCGCAAGTGCTGGCGCGGCGTTATCCGCACCAGCTCTCCGGCGGCCAGCGTCAGCGCGCCCTGATCGCGATGGCCCTGGCCGGCCAGCCGCAGCTGCTGATCGCCGACGAACCCACCACCGCGCTCGACGTGACCATCCAGGCCGAGATCCTCGACCTGGTCGCCACGATCCAGCGCCAGCGCGGCCTGGCGATGATCTGGATCAGCCACGACCTCGAGGTGGTCGGCCAGTGCTGCCAGCGCGTGGTGGTGTTGCACCAGGGGCGCCTGGTAGAGAGCGGACCGGTCGAGGCGGTCTTCCGTACGCCGCAACACGCGCACACCCGCGCGCTGTTGGCGGCGCGTCCCGGGCGCACGCCTGCCGCGCCGCCTGTCGTGCGGCCTGCGGCGCAGGCTGTCTCTGGGCCCGCCGCGCAGACGGCCGCGGCGTCCGCACCTGAATCCACCCAAGCCCCAGAGTCCGAGGGCGCTGCTGCCAAGGCCCCGGTCCTGCAGGTCAAGGATCTGCAGGTGCGCTACGCCGCGGGTCACGATCTGCTCGGCCGGGTGAATTCCTGGAAGACCGCGGTGGATCACGTCTCCTTCGAGGTGCACGCCGGCGAGTGTCTGGCCCTGGTGGGGGAATCCGGCTCCGGCAAGAGCAGCACCGCGCGCGCTCTGTTGCGACTGCAGCCCGCCGCCGGCGGCAGTGCTCATCTGCGGCCACCCGCTGACCAGGCCTTCGACCTGCTGGCCCTTCCGGAGCGCGAACTGCGCCGCCGCCGCCACCACCTGGCGCTGGTCTTTCAGGATCCACACGCCTCCTTGAACCCGCGCATGAGGGTGTGGAAGAGCGTCGCCGAGCCTCTCGAGATCCAGCGGCGCGCGCGCGGCAGCGCCTTGCGCGAGCGCGTCGATGCGCTGCTGCGACAGGTTCAGTTGGATCCGCAGCTGGGCGATCGACTGCCCGCGACCCTGTCCGGCGGACAACGCCAGCGCGTCGCCATCGCCCGCGCCCTGGCGCTCGATCCGTGCCTGCTGGTGTGCGACGAGGCGGTTTCGGCGCTCGACCTGGAAGTGCAGCAGGCGGTGCTGGAACTGCTGCAAGACCTCGGCCGCAAGCGCAATCTGGCCTACTTGTTCATTACCCATGATCTCTCGGTGGTGGCCGATTTTGCCGATCGTGTGGCGGTGATGAAGGATGGCCAGTTGGTCGAACAGGGGCCAGTGAAGAGCGTATTCGCGGCGCCCCAACATCCCTACACGCGGCGCCTGCTCGACGCCGTACCGCGGTTACCATTCTGAGGTGACGGACCCCACCGGCCTGCGGGCGATCTTCTTCGACATCGATGACACGATGTTCTCGACCACCCCCTTCGTGCAACGGGCACGTGAGCGGGCGATCCAGGCGATGGTCGAGCGCGGCCTTGATCTGCCGGTGGAGAAGGTCCTCGAAGAACTCCAGGCGGTGGTCGAAGAATTCGGCTCCAACGACACGCGTCACTACGACCGCCTGCTCAAGCGCTTGCCGAAGAAAGCCACCGCGGGCAGCAATCCAGACCTGTTGGTCACCGCCGGAGTGATCGCCTACCACGAGACCAAGTGGCGCGAACTGCGCATCCGCGACGAAGCCCGTGCGCTGCTCGAGGACCTGCGTCAGACCGACCTCAAGCTCGGTGTGATTTCCGCCGGTCTGGCGCGCAAGCAGATGGAGAAGATCCTGCGCCTCGGCCTCGACTCCTATATCAGTCCGCACCTGATCCTGATCACCGACCAGGTGGGGGTGGCGAAGAGCAATCCCAAGCTCTATCGCATGGCGGCGCGGCGCGCCCAGGTGCGCCCGGCGCAGGCGATGCACGTCGGCGATCACCCCTTGCGCGACATTGAATCGGCCAAACGCGCCGGCATGAAGGCGGTGTGGCACCATGGCGCCGGCAAATATGCCAGCCTGGCGCCCTCGCGCAAGCCCGATCACGAGATCGACAGCCTGGAAGAACTTCGACCGATCCTCGCCGAGGTCTACGGCGTGCTGAAATAGCACCGCCGCGGCCGGCAGGCCGCGGCGGAAAGCCTTGCGGCTACTAGTTGCGCCGGCTGCCGCGCCGATCCATCTCGGCCATCACTTCGGCGGTGTCCAGGATCTGCGCCCGGATCAGGATGATGATGTCCTCGTTCTCGTTGGCCTCGCCTTCGGCCTTGAACAGTGCCGACAAGATCGGAATCTTGGCCAGGAAGGGGATCTCGGAGCGCTGTTCGACGTTGAGCAGCTTGCGCAGGCCGGCGATCACCACGGTGCCGCCGTCGGGCACGATGGCGTTGGTCTTGGCACTGGCGATAAACAGCTCCGGCAGCTGCAGGGTGACCGGGGTGGTCAGGCCGGCGAGCGAGGAGGTGAACTCAGGGATCGGCCGCAGCAGGGTGGCCACGGTCGGCTGCAGTTCCAGCGTGATGTACTTGCGGTCGTGCGAGATGATCGGGCGCACGTCGATGACAATGCCGTCGGAAACCACCCCAACCACCGGGTCGGCGACCGAGGCGGCTTGCGCGACCTCGACGTCCATGTCCTGGATGTAGGTGACCTGGTTGAGCACCGTCATGAAGGAGCGCTGCGTGTTCTGCGCCATCACGCTCGAGCTGTTGAGCTCTTGCGCTCGGTTGCTCTTCTCGACCGCGCGCAGAATCATCGAGGTCTGGGCGTCGTCGAGGAAGGCGAACTGCATGGTCAGACCACCGAGGGTCGACATGCGCTCGGTGCCGTAATCCGGCAGCATGTTTTCGGTGCGCGCGCGCAATTGCGAACGACCGGCTTCGTCGAAGAACAGACCCGCCGACGGGTTGGTGTCGGCGCCGACCGGCAGACCCGAGCCGTTGTTGTCGAGGCCGGCGGAAGCGTTGTCCTCGAGGCCGGAGGTGACGTCGTCGAGGTTGACCAGGTCGTTGGCGTCGGGCAGACCGCCGAGGCCACGGAAGTCGACGCCGATCTCGCGCAGGTAGTCCTTTTGAATGGTGAGGAAGCGCGCTTCGATCGACACCATCGAGGCGTTGTAGCGCCGCAGGCCCTGGAGGAAATCATCGACCAGCCACTGCACCTCGGGGGTGTGGGTGACGATCAGGAAACCCTCGGCGTATTCAGCGGTGTTGTCGTCCCAGGTGCCGGGCGCGACCACCTGCATGACCAGGTCGGCGATCTCGTCGGGGTTGACCAGGGTGCGCGGTTCACCGAAGGGGCCACCGTAGATCGAACCCTCTTCTTCTTCGTTCGGATCCATTTCGGTCAGCCAGATGCGGTCGATGCGCGGGCCGGCGAAGTCGGTGAACTGGTTGGTCAGGTCCTTGATGTCGTGCGGGGTGATGATGACCTGGCCGAACGCCTTGTCCTTGGTGGTGAGGTGCACCACGCCGTTGTCGATCATGTAGACCACCTCTTCGCCCGCCGCCTGGGTGATCAGGCGCAGCGCGTTGAGCACGGTGATCTCGGAGCCCAGGGTCAGATTGAACTCGATGCTCTCGTTGTCGACCGCTTCGATCGCCGACTGGTGGACGACGAAGTTGATGTCGGAGTAGTTCTTGAGCTGTTCGATGACCTCGGCGAGGTCGGTGACGCCGTCGAGGCGCAGACCGGGAATGCGCTGGTTGGCGATCTCGTGGGCGAGCGCCTCGTTCTCCAGCGAATCGGCCGAGGTGCTCTCGATGCCGAGGTTGCGGTACTTTTCGCGCAGTCCGGTGATCCGGTCCCAGTGGTCCTGATCGGGCGCGGTGAAGTCTTCGCTGATCGGGATGCGCGAGGCCTCGAGCTCTTCCTGCCATAGACGGAAGCGTTCGCGCCGATCGTCGACGAAGTTGGCCGAAGTGAGCTGGTACTGCGTCTTCATCGACGCGTCGCGTACTTCGGCGGCGCGCAGGTTATGCGGATCCAGGCGAATGATGTCTTCGGTCAGGCTCTTGGCCTTGTCGAAGTCTTCGTGGGCGAAGGCGTTGATCGCCTCTTCCAGCATCATGCCGAGACGGCGTTCCTGCTGGGCGCGGCGCGCGGCCTCTTCGGCCTGCAGAGTGCGGAAGGTCTGGCTCTGGTGTTCTTCGCGCGAGGCGATCGCCGCCAGTTCCTTTTCGCGTTTGGCGCGCGCCAGGCCGGCCTCGACCTCGGCGGGCAGGTTGCCCCACTCGATGTCGTAGGCCATGCTTTTGATGTTGGCCTTGGCCAGGCCCAGATAACCCAGGGCGCCTTCGTAGTCACCCTCGTCGAGTTGGCGCAGGCCGGCCTCGGCGTTGGCATGGGTGTCGGCCTTCAACTGCGCCAGGCGTGCCTTGGCGCGGCTGAGCGCGTCGGACGAACCATCAGCAGCCGCCACGCCCCTGGCCGCCTGCACGTCGCGCAGCAGCGCAATGGCTGCGGCGTTGGTGGGGTCGAGATCCAACGCCATCTGCAGCTGATTGGCGGCGTCGAGATGACGCCCGTCGGCGTAGGCCGCCTGGGCGTTGGCCAGCCGTTCTTCGACCAGCAGCACGATCTTCTGCTGCTTCAGCGTGTTCTGGGTCGCGGCTTCCTGAATGAGGTCGCTGGAATCGGGCTCCTGGCCGACCTGGATGCGGTCGGGGTCGCTCGAGACCACCGGGGCCGGCGCGCCGGGATCCTCGGTGAAGGCGGGGGACTCATCTTGAGGGACGCTCGTACCACAGGCACTGAGAAACAGCGCGAGAGGCACGAAGACAACCGGGAAGAGGTGCTTCTTCATGGACAGCGGGGGGATCCGACGGCCAGGGGGGCCGAATCTGGGTGCAGGAATCTAGCAGTGCCGCTCCTCCGGCGCCACGGTCGAGACCAGGCTTCGGTGAGCGATTTCGAGGGATGCGAGCAGACGGGAAAGATGCTCCCGAGTGCCGCTTGGATTGATCGACACCACGCGGTGGACGGGGTCGCCCTGGATGCGGGTGTAGGAGGACCACAACTGCCCTTCGGCCTCGACCGCGCGGTGCGCGGCTGCAATCGCCGAGGTCCAGGCCGGATCGCGCGGAGCGAAGGCCTGGACGTTGAGATCGGGCGTATGGCAGGGGGCAAAAACCGGATGGGCCGCCAGTTCCTGGTGGAACCAGCGGATCAGGGCCAGGCGTTCGTCCAACAGGCGGGCGATGCCGTTACGGCCCAGATGACGCAAGACCAGCCACAGCTTGAGCGCGTCGAAACGGCGGCTGCCGTCAAGGGCGCGCCGGCCCTGGCTGACCGGGAGGGCCTCTCCGTGAGAGGTGAACCGGTCCAGGTAGGGAGCCTGGTACTGGGCCGTAACCCAATCTTCGCCGTTGCGCAGCAGCAGGATGCCGGTGCTCTTGGGCAGGAACAGCCATTTGTGCGGGTCCAGCGACACCGAATCGGCGCGCTGGATGCCGTTCAGGCGGTGGCTTTCCTGCGGATGCAGCAGCAGCGCGCCGCCGTGGGCGCCGTCGACGTGCAGCCACAGGCCGCTTTCAGCGCAGAAGTCGGCGCAGGCCGTGAGCGGATCGATGGCGCCGCAACTGGTGGTCCCGGCGGTGGCGACCAGGGCGATCGGCTGCAAACCGGCGGTGACCGCATCGCGGTAGACGTGCGGCAGTTGCGCGGCGTCGAGGCGCCGCTCGGGGCCGGCGACTGGAACCTTGAGGACCTGGTCGCTGCCGAGGCCGATCACCGCGGCGGCCTTGGCGATCGAGTAGTGCGCGTCGGCCGAGCACAGGATGCAGGCGCGGTCCTGGCCGGCGAGGCCGTCGCGCGAGGCGTTGCGCATGAAGCCGTCGCGGGCCTGCAGCAGAGCGGTGAGGTTGGCGGTGGTACCGCCGGTGGTGAAAATACCGCCGGCGCTCTCCGGCAGCCCCGCCAGCCGCGCAAAACTGCGCACCAGCTTCTGCTCCAGCAGGGTGGCTCCCGGCGCCAGTTCAAAGGCGAGCAGGTTCTGGTTGAGGGTCGAGGCGAGCAGGTCGCCGACGATACCGGCGACCGCGACGCCCGAGTCCATGTGGCCGAAGTAGCCCGGGTGGTGCACGTGCACCGCGTTGTCGGCGGCCCAGGCGGTGACTTCAGTCAGCGCGGGGCCCAGTTCCTGGCCGTCATCCGGAATCAGCTCGCCTGCCGGCGCCTGGGCGTCGAGCGGGAAGATCGGCCGCTCTTCGACGTCGCACAGGTAGTCGACCACCGCGTCGGCGGCCTGATGCAAAACGCGGCGCAGGCCCTCGCGGGCCTGCGCATCGGAAGCCGGGAAGATCGGAGGGATGTCGGCCATGGGCCCTTGTCACCCTGGACCGCCGCGGCGGCCCGCAGGATCAGCCTTGTTCCTGGGCGCCCGAGAAGGAGACCTTTTCGAACTCCATGTCGATGACCAGGTCGAGGACCGCGATGATGTCGCCGTAGATGATGTCCTGGCGCGCGTCGAGGGTGATCGGGGTGATGTCGCGTTCGTAGGCATCGAGCGCGGTGCGCACCTCGCGCAGGTCGAGCAGCAGCTTGTCGTCGTCGAGGACGTCGGCGCGGATCATGAAGGTCGCGGTGCCGATCTGCAGGCGCATCACGCGGTTGGTGTAATGCTTCAGGCGCCCGAGCGGCTTGGAGGTCGTCCTGGTACTGCGGTCCAGGACCAGGTCGCCGGCCCGCGCCACCGACATCACGATGTCGACCTTTTCAATCGGTTCGGTCTCGATGGTCTGGGTGCCCATGTCCTTGGGCAGGTGGGAGTCGAGCCGACCTTCGAGGGTCTTGAACTTGAGGGTGACGATGAAGAAGATCAGCAGCAGAAAGGTGACGTCGATCATCGGCGTCAGGTCCGGCTTGGTCTCTTCGAATTTCTTTTTGATCTTTGCCATCGGCGGAATCCTGGCTGAAGCGTGGCCCTATTGTTTTGGCTCGGGTTCGGAAGCAGCGAGCTGCACCTTCCATATCTTGATCTCTACACGGGAGCACACTTCCATGATCCGCTGGATGTAGCGGAAAGGCGTATTGCGGTCGGCGCGGATCAGGATCGGGTCATCCGGCAGCGGCCCGAGGCCAGGGTTGTCCGGATCGACCACCATGCGTCCGTTGATTTGCATGTTGGGGATCAGGGTCCCGGCCATGAAGTCGTGGAGTTTCCAGTAAGGGTCAGGGCGTGGTACCCGGATCGGGTCGATGCGGCCGGGGGGTATATCGATACCCGGGTAGTAGAACTTGTTCCCTTTCCAGATGATCGTGCCATCGTCGAGCACGTTGAGGATGGCGCGGTCCTCGGGAGGGTCATCGTGGCCCGCTTTCTGTGCCACCGGCAGCTTCAGATCTTCGAGCTCCTGCTGGGTCATGTCGTTGACGATGATGAAGAAGATGATCAGCAGGAAGGTGACATCGATCATCGGGGTCATGTCGACCTCGACCTCTGAGCTGTAGTTGCGGGAGCGTCTGGTCATTACTCAGTGGCGCGGAAGCGCTCGAACATGTCTTCAATCAGGGCACCAATCTCTAGCGTGGTCATGGTCACCCGGTTCTTGAAAAATGCGTAGAAACCGGTGGTCGGGATGGCCACGGTCAGACCCAACACGGTGGTCATCAGCGCCATCGAGATGTCCCCGGCGAAGTCGGCCGGCTCAACCCCACTTTCGGCCTGGGCGATGGTGGCGAAAGCGCCCACCATTCCGACCACCGTGCCGAACAGACCCATCATCGGGCCGATGCCGGCGATCATCGACAGCCAGCCGATCTTCTGTTGCAGCTTGATGGATTCTTCGTCTTCCATCTCCTCGATCGACTTCTCCATCGCGGCGAAGGAATGGCCGATCTTGCGGATGCCGGCGGCGGCGACGTTGGTGAAGAAGTTCTGTTCGCCTTCGCACAGCTCCAGGGCCTCCTGGTAGTTGCCCTCGGAGAGCAGTTCCTCGATCTCGTCGATGGTCTCCGGGGGGGCCAGCTTTTCGCGCTTGATGCTGGTGAAGTGCTCGATGACCAGAGCTCCGGCCACCATGGACATCAGGATGATCAGATAGCCGATGACACCGGCCTGGTTGATCGCCTCGAGGACGTTGACGCCGGAATCTTTAGCAGCCCCTTCGGCAGGGGGATCCTGTACGGCGAGGGCCAGGGGGGAAGTCAGGAGGACGCCCGCGAGGGCGAGGAACAGGGTACGCAGACGAGACATCTAAGTATCGTTCTTGACAGTGGGGGGGGTCGGAACCCGGATTGGGACCCGGAGGGTGGTCTCCGCCGCAAGCGGAGCAGGAGTCTAGCGCTTTTCGCGCGGTTTGGGTGCGGCCGCAGGGGGCTGCTGAGGCCTACTGGCCCAATTTCTTACGCGCCTGGCTGGCCCAGGTCGAGGAAGGGTAGAGGTCGATGACACGCTGGAAATAGACCTTGCCCGGGGTCGGTTTGTCCCCGAGTTCGGCGCAGACTTCTCCCAGCGAGTACAAGGTCCGGGCAGCGGTATCGGGCCCGGTGTTGAGGACGGCAGCGATTTCGGCGAGGGCGAATTGCGCCTCGCGCAGTTTGCCCTGCGCGCGCGCGGCGTTGGCCATGGCGATCTGGCCGGCGGCGCGGGCGTCGGCGCCGAGACCGGTCTCGGTGCGCAGGATGCGCTCCCAGTAGCGTTGGGCGCCTTCCAGACCGTCGATCGACTCGATCGTGTCGCCGAGCAGGATCTGCGCACTCTGCCACTGCTGGCGCAGGGAAGCACGCAGCGCGGGTGGCGAGGCGGCGTCTACGGAGGCTTGCTTCAGGGCCGCCACCAGTCCGCCGCTGCCCTCGAGGCGCTGGCGCGCCAGGGCCGCCTGGTCGGCGGTCAGATAGACCCGGCTGCGGGTCAGCCGTGCCTCGAATTCAACGCGTTTGCCAAGGTTCTTCTCGAAGGCAAAATTGGCCAGGTCCTGCATTTCGTTGGCCGCGTCTTCCACCTTGCCCTCGAGGGCCAGGGCTTGGGCCAGACCCATGCGCGCGCGCGGGATCCAGAAATGGTCTGGGTGGCTGGCGGTCCACTCACGGAAGGCGCTGACCGCTTCCGGGGCGTGCCCGCGATCGAAGGAGGCCCAGCCGAGCAGGGCTTCGGCGCGGCCGAGCTGGGCGAAGGGGGTGACCCAGGCGTCGCCGCCGGTGGTGGCCGCCTCGGCGTAGAGGTTGGCCGCGTTCTGGAATTCGAGGCGCGAGGCTGCGGCCGCTGCTTGAGCCACCATCGGCGGCGGCGGGCCGAAGTGAAGACGCAGGACCTGACCGGGGGGAATCGTCTGGTCGCTGCCATCGACGCGCAGGCTGACGCCTTCAACGGTGGCCGCGGTGATGGTGCCTTGGATGACGGTGCCGTCGATCTGGACCACCCGGCCCTGCGCGAGCAGAGGCACAGCGAGCAGGAAGGATGTGAGGCTCAGCATGGCTAGTTCTGACCCTTGAGCCAGCGGAAGATCTGCGGTAGGGCTTGGTTTTCGTGCTGGGAGAGGCCGAAGTCGGGTGCCATCTGTTCCAGTGATTGGATCGATCTGTTGTGCTTGCCCTTCTGGTTTGAATCGACCTTGCCCCACTTGTAGAAGATGTAGATCTGCTGCATTCTGGACTCCCACCAGATGGTAGATTCAAAGCGGGATTTTCCGTCCTTGCGCGCCTCGGAGTCGGCGGTCGCAAGAAGCTCCGCGACCAGCTTCGCGGCCTGCTGATAGGCGGTGGCAGTGTCCTCGCCGGGCACCTCGATGATGCGGCCGTTGCGGTAGGCGGGAAAGCCGGCTTTGATTTTCACGGCCATTGACTTGACCTTGAGGTTGGTCGGCCGGCTGGCGAGCAGTTCGTCCAGGATCGGCACCGCGATGCCGGTCTGGCCGAGTTCCAGGTAGCTCTGGATCAGGTCCAGCTTGGCGTAGAACAGGTGGCTGTCGGTGAAGCCCTCCTTGCCGCCAAAACGCTCGATGGTGTCCGCCAGCAACTTGGTGGCGGTGGCCATTTCGCCGACGGCGGCGTGCAGACGCGATTCGTTAAGCAGATTCGGCCATTGCTGCCGCGGCGCCTTGCTATTGGCGAGATGCAGATATTTGACCGCTTGTTTCTGTGCTTCGAGCAGGGCCACCTCGTCGTCGACCGCAGCGGCCGCCTTGTCCTTGTAGTGGCGGTAGATCCCGAAGGAGCTCAGGTTCTGGAAGGCATCGCTGACCGGCAGAGCGGTCATCTGGTCGAACTGGGCCAGCGCGTCGCTCTCGCGCCCGAGAGCCAGGTAGGCCTCGACCCGGTAGGCCATCACCGCGCCGATGAAGCTGAATTGATCCGGGTTGCGCTCTTCGTAGCCGGCGAAGCTGCCGAGCATCTTGTCCCAGGCGCTGAGGTCGCCAGCCAACGCCAGCAACCGATGGGTGGCGCCGCGGTGGTAATCGGCGACCGGAACCATGTTGGCGCGCGATTGCTTGGCCTTGGGGGTGGTCGGCGCGTACTGCGGATCGTTGACGTGCTTGTCGAGGAAGGTACTGAAAACCTGCAGAGCGCGCTCGGCGCTGCTCGGATCCCAGGCGAACTTCTGAAATTCGCACTGGCCGATCGAAACCACCGCCTCGTCGTAGTAGGGGCTGTGGTTTTCGATGCGCTGCCATGAGGCGATCGCGCGGTCGAACTGGTTCAGCACCTGGCGCGCCTCGGGGCTGCCGGCGTCGGCGCCGGCGGCTTTCTTGAGGTCGTCCACCGCCTGGCGCATGTCCGAGCGGGCGGCGCGGACCAGGGCCAGATCGGGGGCGGCAGAGCCGATCGAGGAGGCCGCGTCGAGCGCGTCCTTGAAGAAGGTGTCGAGGAATGCGTCGCGGGGGTCGGCGTTGCGGAAATTCTCGGCCAGCCTGCGCCATCCAGTGGCCAGATCCAGGTTCAGCTTTTCGACCTCGTCGTAGAGCTGGAAACCTTTTTGGTAAGCCACCGCAGCTTCGAGCAGCAAAACGTCTTTTTCCAGCGAGCGCGCCAGGTAGAGATAGGCCTTGGCGCCGAGTTCGTCATCGGCGGGAGCGAGACGCGTGATCAGCTGGCGTAGGAAGGGGGCCGCTTCTTGGTAGCGCTCCTGGAAGTAGGCGCCCTGGCCGGCCTGGAATAGGATCTCGAGGTCGATTTCGGCGTTGGCTGGAGCGCTGGCAATGGCTTCACCCATCAGCGCGTTGGCCTCGAGCCGCAGGGGACTCTCGGGGTTGGCTTCGGCGACCTCGCGCAACATGGCCAGGGCCGGACCGATGTTGCCGCTATTGATCTCTTCGGCGGCCACGGTGAGCTGCACCTGATAGCCGGCCTGATTGAGGGAGACGCGGTTGCTGCTGACCCATTCCTGGAAGGTGCTGGACAGCGCCGGGATTTCACCGCCGCGCCCGGCCTGGGACAGGGCCTGGAACAGGCCGAGGAAGGCATCCTGCTGGACGGCGCGGCGGGCGCGCAGCTCCGACGCCTGCATGACGCTGAGTGCGTCGGGGCTGATGCCCTCTTCGATGATGAAGTAATAGAACTCCTCGGCGTCTTCGATGTTGCCGAGGGCGACGTAACCGTCAGCGAGGTGGCGGTAGGCCATCAGGCCGGCGGTGGACATTTCGCCTGCGGAAAAGGCGAAGCTGGTCAACAGGTCGATCGAACGCGCGACGTTGTCTTCGCGCTCGACGCTATTGGGCGGATAGAGCACCCCCCAATGAAGGTAGATCAGAGCCTGGTAGAAGGATGCCGGATAGAGGTAGATGTATTTGGCTCCCTCCTTCACGTCGGGGTTCTGGATGCCATTCCACCACCGGATCAACAGGTTGAGCTGGGTCAGCCCCTGGCCGAACATCTCTTCGGCCTCGGTGATCATGGTGGCGCGCTCGCCGGGGTCGCTGGTCAGCAGCGGCAGATACGCGTTGAGTTTCTCGGCGTAGCTGTTGGCAACCGCGCCGAGCTGGCGCTGGGCCAGCAGGCCCTGTTCTCCGCTCGGCTCAGTGGCCAGGAAGTCCATATAGGCGCGACCGGCCTCTTGCAGCGCGGCGATCTGCTCGGCCGGTCCAGCCGGCCGGCGGGTGACCAGCTCAAGGACCTGGCAGCGCGCCAGCAGCACGGCACTGCGGTCCTCGCGGCTGTTGGCCTTGGCCAGAGCCTCGTCGAGGACGATCTCGGAGAAGTTCTCGAAGCCGAGCTGACTGGTCAGCTGCAGAGCGAACTTGGCGTCTTGTTCGAGCGAAGCGCTGCCGCCGTCCTGGGGTGCCAGGAGCAAGGCAGTGGCGAGGATCCCGGCCTGGAAAAACATGGCAGTGGGGGGGTTAGCTGGGAAGCTAGGGGCAGTAACGGACGCGGCCGGGAGGCGCCCGGGGGGGGACGCCTTTTTCCCGGCCGCGTTGGGATGCTAGTGGACGACGCCGGCGCTGGTAACATCCGGAGCGCGTTCGTCCGGAATGATGATGTGGGCGGTCAGCAGCACCACCAGGCGCTGGTAGGACTCGTAGTTGCCCTGGCGCTGGAAGAAGAAGGACAGGATCGGAATCCGGTTGAGGAAGGGGATTCCAGAAGTCATGTCCTGTTGCTCGATGACCTTGAAGCCACCCACCAGCAGGGTGCCGCCGTCGGGGACGGTGGCGCGGGTACGCACTTTTTGCAACTCCAGTTCCGGCAGCATGATGGTCACCGGCGATCCGGAACCCAGCGAGGTCTGGAAGGTGCGGATCGGGCGCTTCAGCGTGGCCACGGTGGGGCGCAGGTCGATCGACACCGAGCGCCGGTCGGAGCTGACCACCGGGGTCACGTCGAGGAACACGCCGTCCATGATCACGCGCACGATGGGTGCGGCGATCGAGGCGGCCTGCGCGATCTCGACGTCGAAGTCGGCTACGTAGCTGACCTGGTTGGCGACGGTGAGCGTGGCACGGGTGGCGTTGTAGACCATCAGGCGCGGCTCGGTGACCACCTCGGAGCGCTTCGACTTCTCGACCGCGCGCAGGATCATCTGCACCTCGGCGTCGTCGAGCAGCGCCCATTGCATCGACAGGCCGCCGCTGTTGGTGAGGCCATCGGCTCCGGTGTCGTCGGCGAGGCCGGAGCTGTTGCCATCGAGGAAGCGCGAGCGCTGACGACCGGCGCCGAGGCCGAGGTCGTACAGGTTCTCGGTGCGGCCGTAGATGTTGACGTCGTCGTCGGCCTCGCGGAAGAAGAAGCCGGCGTCGCCGTCGGTGCCGAGGATGCCGGTCGGATCTTCGCCGAAGTCGTCGAAGCCGACGTTGCTGCCGATGCCCGGGATGCCCTCGGTGGACTGGTTGCCCAGCCCGCGGAAGTCGATGCCGACGTCTTGCAGGAAGCTGTCCTCGACCTTGAGGAAGCGCACCTTGATCTCGACCGAGGTGTTGGTCGACTTGCGCAGGTCGGCGAGCAGGTCGCGAATCTCCTGCTGCTTCTCAGGCTGGTGGTACACGATCAGCGTGCCTTCCTGGATGCTGGCCGAGGCCGGCTCCTCCCAGTCATCGACGCCGAGGATGGTGAGCAGGGTGTCTTCGGTAAGGAGGTTGGCTTCCTTGTCCTCGTTCAGCGGCTCGGGCTCGAAGTCGATGCCACCGGAGGGCGACAGCTGGATCTCCTGGCCGTCGAAGTCGGGCAGCGGGCGGATGATCGAGCGTACTTCGTAGCGCCGCAACACGTGGCCGGTGTTGGCCTCTTCGGAGGAAATCACGTTGACCGCGCCGTGCTGGATGCGGAACTTCAGGGCGCCGCCCGACTGCGCTTCGATGATGTCCAGGATCTGGCTCACCGGCATCGGCTTGGTGAAGGCGAAGTTGACCTGCTTGACGTCGTCGTCGACGTCTTCGCGCACCGCGCGCGAGACCACGAAGTTGACGTGGGTCAGCGCGGCGAGGTTCTCGGCGACCTCTTCGATCGGGTTGTCGAAGCGCGGCGTCACCGGAGTGTTCTCGAGCATGCGCCGGATCGCCTCGGCCTCGGGGTCGGCGGCCAATTCGTCGTCGATCTCATCGATCGGACGGCGATTGATGCTGATCTTTGCCCAATGCGCCTTGTCAAATTCGACCGAGGAAAGGGGCGGCACTGCCAGCGAGCGCAGGTCCTGGAAGGTCTTCTTCCATTCTTCGCGGAAGCGGTCGGCGTTGCGCCGCTCGGTCTGCTGGTGCCAGGCCTCGTTGGCGATGGCGCGCAGTTCCTTGGCGTCGCCGTTGCGCGGATCGGCGCCCAGGACCTTGTCGAGCGTGGTGATGGATTTCTGGTAGAAGCCGTTCTCGAACTGGTTGTTGGCTTCGCCGAACAGCGTGCGGATGCGGTTCTCCTGATAGGTACGGCGCGCCTCTTCTTCGGCTTCGGCTTCGCGCCGCGAAAGCTCGGCATCGGCGCGTCGCGTGGCTTCGGCGGACTGCACGCCGGCTTCGCGGGCCTGCTCGAGCTTGCCCTGCACCAGGGCCTGGTTGAGGCTGTCGTTGGCGATGTTGGGGGAGAAGCGCAGCGCCTGCTGGGCGGTCAGATAGTGATCGGCCGCGGCGGCGAATTCGCCACCAATCATGGCCATGTCTCCGTCCTGGATCAGGCCTTCGACCTTCAGTCGGGTGGCGCTCCAGCGCAGTGCCTGCTGCTCGACGACGCCTTCCTGGTCGAGCCAGCTCCAGCCGTCGCCGCCGAGTGCCGCCTGGGTGCGGCGCAGACCGTCGCGCGCATCCTTGCTCTCAGGATCGAGCTGGAACGCCTCTGAGTACTGCTGCATCGCACCGCGGAAATCGTTGCGCTGGAAGCGGTCGTCGCCGAGGGCGACGTAGTTACGGGCCAGCAGGCGGCGTTTCTGCCGGCGGGCTTCGACGGCGGAGAACTGCGCTCGCGGGTCGTCCTGGACCTGGCTGCCGGCGGCCGGCTCCTGAGAGACGGCGGGGCTGCTGGACGCGGGCTCAGCGGCGAGGGTCTCCACGCTTTCACCAGGGTCATAGCCCGCGACGTCGGCGCAGGCGGCAACCAGCAAGCAAGGGAGAAGAAGAAGGATCTTCCTGGGATTGCGCATGAAGGCAGGGGGTATTCAGTTTCCGGTCCGCCGCGGTTGGGGGGCGGCAGGGTCTGCAGCTGCTCGGGGGTCGAGGGCGCTGCGGAAGGGGATTGTGCCGTAGTCCCCGCAGGGAGTAAAGATGCAAGCCCCGAGGTCTCGTGGATCAGTGTCGGGAGCCCACACCGTCGGCCTCGGGGCCGGGCGGCAGCAGGAGGTCCTGCCGGCGGGGGCTGCCACATGGATCGAGCAAATGAACGGTCGCGAATCCGCGCATGGCGGTGGTGTCGCGGCTTCGGAAGGCCGGTCGGCCATCCACCAGGATGCGCCGCCCGAGGGCGTCGAAGCGCGGGATACTAGTCTGGACCTGGACCTCGGTTTCTCCCTTCGTAAAGGATTCGAGGCGCCACCCGGTCTGCCCCAGGATTTCTCCGGGGCGGGCGCGCAGCGGGCCGGACTCGGCGCCCTGCGAACCCGTCAGGCTGAGCACCAGGGAGCCGTCTTCTTCCACCGCAAGTGCTTTCCACACACTGAGTAATGGCACTTGGACCTGGGTTGTGGCAGCTGGGCTGGAGCGCCGCACCGAACGCCCGCTGGGACCCGGCCGCTGCAACACGGCATAGAGACGGTAGTGGTAGGACTGCCCTTCGCAGCGCGGCAGGTCGACCTGTTCCAGGCCTTCGGTTTGGTGGGTTGCTTCGGGGCGGCCATCCGGATTCCAGCGCACCAGGCGGTAGCTCAGCCCCTCGACCGGATTGCGCGGATGGGGCAGCCAGTTCAGGCGCACCCCGGCGGCTCCGGCGGTGGCACTGAGGCCTTGCGGCGGGAATAGGCTGGGGAAGTCCCCCAGAGCAGGGGTGCGCGCCTCGGCCGGACGGTTGCGGCCGAAGACGCCTTCCAGTTGCGGCCCGCCGGCGGGATGCGCGCGGTCGAGCGCCTGACGGAAGGCGCGCACGTCGAAGGTGCGGCTGGTGGAGCCGGCCCCGGCGAGGATGGCGCTGGCCGAGCGGGCCTCGCCGACCTCCGGGCGTGGATGCACCAGGATCACCAGGGCCACCGCCAAGGCAGCCGCGGCAGCCAGCAGGCTGACCCCCAGAGTGAGGTGCGCGGCTCTCATGAAGAGGCTCCGGCAGGCGCAATGAAGGCCTCGGCCGGCCACACGCGCAGCGCGAGATCGAGCTGCAGCCGCTGGTCGGCGACCTCGCGCAGGTGGATGCGCGCCACGTCGGTCAGGTAGCCGCTGTCGGTCTCGGCGGCGAGGAGGTGGCTGAGCCAGGCAAGCACGGTGGCCTGGTCGCCCAGGCAGACCAGATCGAGGACCACTGCTGGCACGGCGCTGCCATCGGCCGCGGTGGCCGCGCGCAGCCCCCAGCTGTGGATGTCGAGGCCGAGGTCGCCAAGTTCTCCCCAGCGCTCCAATTCGCGCTGAGCGGCGGCGGCGCGGGGAGATTTTTCTTCGAGCAACTCAAGGCCGGTGGGCTGCTGCGCGGCCCAATCCAGGGGTGCGGTCGCGGCGTGCGTGGCGCGCTGCCCCAGACTCTGCTGCAGCCAGTCGAGCTGCGGCTGCTGGATCTTGAGGCTGGAACTCTCGGCCAGCCGCAGCCGTTCAACCCGCAGCGAGCGGTCCTTCCAGGCGAGCTGCAGACCGAATGCGGCGAGCAGCAGCAGGATCAGCAGCAAGGGATGGCGCAGCGCTGCGGCCATGGCTCAGTGGTGCCGCACGCGGGTATGGATGTCGTCGCTGTCCGCGGCGGAGAGGATTTCCATTTCGGCGATCGGGCCGAACTCGGCCTCGCGTGCGGGCAGGCCGGCGAGCGCGTCGAGCACCGCCTGACGGCGCTTGAGCAGGCGCTGGAGCGCCACCGGCGGCGCGCCGTAACGGACCTCCTGGAGGGCTTCGGCGGGTTGGGCGGGGCTGCGTTCCCAGGCGCGCAGGCGTGATTCCTGGACCAGGCTGAGGCCGCTGCCGGCGAGCACCGAGAGCAGGGCGAGCAGTCCCATGGCGCTGCGCCACGGGGCCGCCCGCTGGCGCGGTGCCGGAGCGTAGACCCCGGGGAACTCGGCATCGAGGGCGGCCAGGCCGGCGCCGGCTGCGGCCGGACTGGCGCCCATTTCCTCGGGCGGCCGGCGCAGGCGGCGCACCTGGTGGCCCAGACTTTCCAGCAGTTCCTGCACCAGTTCGCCGCCAGGCGCGTCGCCCTCGACGTAGAGCACCGCGGGGAAGCGCTCTTGGCGGGTGCGCCGCAGCACGTGGCCGAGGGCGACGCGCAACTGGTCCTGGCGCGGCACGGTGCCGGCGCGGCCACGGCCCGGCTGGCCGCGGTTCCAGTGCAGACTGGCGGCGCGCAGCCATAAATAGAGGTCGCCGCCGTCGATGCGCCCGTGACTCCAATCCCAGTGGGCGGCGGCCACCGCCGGGTGCAGCAGGCACGGGCGCTGGCTGCGCGGCAGCGGCCACGCCGACGGCAGCGAGGCCCTGCGCACCCCGAGCTGGGCGCTGGCCAGGCACCACGGCAGATTGCGTCCGGCCGACAATTTACGGTACAGCGCCCCGACCTCGCCTTTGCTAACGACGCCGGCGGCGAGCACCTGCGGCGCGGATTCGGCCATGGCTTCAACCAGGGCGTAGGCGACCTGGCCGCCGTAGAGATGGAAGCCGAGCGAGCGGGTCATCGCGCGGGCGGGGTCAGGCCGAGGTGGTGCATGCCGATCTGGATGTCCTGCCAGCAGTCGCGCTTGGCGGCCGGATTGCGCAGCAGGTAGGCCGGGTGATAGGTGGCGAGCAGCGGCGGGCGACCGGGTTTTTCATGCAGTCGTCCGCGCAGGCTGCCCAGCGGCTGGTCGCAGCCGAGCAGATGGTTGGCGGCGTGGCGCCCGAGGGCAACCAGCAGGCGCGGCTGCAGACTGGCGATCTGCTGCTCAAGGAAAGGGGTGCAGGCTTCCTTCTCCTGCGCTTGCGGGTCGCGGTTGCCCGGCGGCCGGCACTTGAGGACGTTGGCGATGAACACCTGCTCGCGGCGCAGGCCCATGCCGCTTTCGATGATCTTGGTCAGCAACTGGCCGGCGGGGCCGACGAAGGGGCGGCCGCTGAGATCCTCGTCGCGGCCGGGCGCCTCGCCGACGAACATGACTGCCGCGCCGACCGCGCCCTCGCCGGGCACGGTGCAGGTGCGCGTGGAGGCCAGCGGACAGGCATGGCAGCCAGCCACCGCGGTGGCGATCTGCTCCAGGCCGAGGGCGGCTGGCGGTGCTGGGGGGGCGAGGCAATCGACCCCGAGTTCGCCCAGCTCCTGTTGCAGGAGCAGGGCGGCAGCGGCATGCACGGGATCGGCCATGACCCTATTCTTGGCATCGGCAGCCGTCGGCTCAAGAGGGGACTCAGCGTTGCCTTTTGCGCCGGAGTGCATTATCCTTACCGGGCTGTACGACGGCCATGGCACGCCGAAAGCGCGAACTTCTAGATCTTCTCCGCGAGCGTCCGCCCCAGTCCGGGTCGGCGAAGGGTCCTTCCGAAGACCGCCCGACCCGCGCCAAACCGTCCGCTCCCTCTCAAAAACCGGTTTCGGCGCCTCCTCAAAGGCCTTCCACGCTCGCCGCCAAGCCTCCCTCCCAGTCGGGGCGGAGTGCTGGCTCCAAGTCCGGGGGTCCGTGGGCCTACCTGAAAATCCCCACCTTGGTGGTGGCGGTCTTCGGCCTGGTGGCTCTTGGCCTGGCCATGCCACGCCTCTTCGGCGGCAACTCCTCGCTCAAGGCGGCCGCGGGCGATCCGCCCTTCGCCATCCTCGCGGCTCAATACGCCAGCAGCCGCAAAGACATCGCCATCGCCACCGCGCAGGCCATGAAGGTCCAGCTCGGTGACCAGGTGCCGGTCCAACTCATCCGTTACCAGGCCTCCGAACAGGAACTGCTCGAACTCTGGATCGGCGAAGCCACCGAGGCCATCGCCCTCGAGGCTCTGCTGCTCCGCATCCAGGCCGCCCAGGTCCCGACCGACCGCAACAACTCCCAGCCTTTCGCCACCGCCCTCATCGATCGGCGGCGCCGGGTCAACGCAGACTGAACAGAATCATGTCCATCCACAAATCCCTGCACATCGCCGGCGGCCAGTCCACCGGCCGCTCGGTGTTCACCCGTCGTGAGCGCATCGAAAAACTGATGTCGAAGGGCAATTTCGAAGAGGGCGATTCGGTCTACGGACTGCCCAAGGTGCGTACTGCGGTCAAGACCCTGAGCAAGAAGCAGCTCAAAGCCCTGCACGCCGCGCGCATGGAAGCCGAGGCGCTGGCCTCGGGCGAGGTTCTTGAGCCCGCCGAAGGCGAAGAGGCCGCCGCCGAAGGCGACGAGGCCGGCGGTGATTCCAAGGCCGAGCAGGAGGCTCTCTAGCCCTGCCGCGCGAACGGATCCTGGCCCACCTCGACGAAATTTTCCTCTCCATTCAGGGAGAGGGCGGCGAACTGGGCCGGCCCCACCTGTTCGTGCGTTTCGGGGGTTGTCCGCTGCGCTGCCACTATTGCGACACCCCGAGGTCGTGGTCGCGGCGCTCCCATTTCGACTGGCACGGCAGCGGCGGAATGGAGCAACGCGCCAATCCGCTCAACCCAGGGGCCTTGAGCGCGGCGCTGTACGAAATGGCGGCCACCCACGGGGTGCCCGCCGCGCGCACGATGGTGGCGCTGACCGGCGGTGAGCCCTTGTTGCAGCACGCTTTTCTGCACGCCTGGCTGCCGACCTGGGAGGGCCCGGTGATGTTGGAAACTGCCGGGATCTACGCCGACCGGCTGCAGGCTTTGCTGCCCGAAATCGATGCCCTTTCGCTGGATTGGAAGATGAATGCGGATCTTGATCAAGGTGCCGACCTGAACGCCGCCGCCGAGTGTATCGAGGTGGCCGAGAGCGCCCGGCGTGACCGCGCTCTGGACTATTGGTGCAAGCTGGTGGTCAGCGCCGCCACCCCGGCGCGCGCCGTGCTGGATGCGTGTAGCCAGATCGCTGCGCTGGCTCCCGGATGCCGTGTCCTATTGCAACCGGTGACCCCGCTGGCGTCCGCCGTGGCCGGTGGGCCCACCAATGAGAGTGCCGCCGCGCCCCGCGGCGCCGCCCTGGCCGCAGGGCCGGCGCTGCAACCGCCGTGCGCCCAGACCCTGCTCGCCTACCTGGCCGCGGCCCAGGATCTTGACCTCGACCTGCGCGTGGTGCCCCAGGTCCATCCGTTGCTCGGAGCTCGCTAGGAAGCCTTGATGTCTACTCCCCCTGCACGCCGTCCGCTGATCGCCATCGTCGGCCGCCCCAACGTCGGCAAGTCGTCGCTGTTCAATCGCATCGTCGGTGCCCGCACCGCGATCGTCGAAGCCACCGCCGGCGTCACCCGCGACCGTCTGGTGCTGCCGGTCGAGCTGGCGGGCGAGGGGTTGCGATTCGACCTGATGGACACCGGCGGCATCGGCATCGTCGACCGCGCCGACCTCGCCGAGTCGGTCGAATACCAGGTTCTGACCGGTCTGCACGTCGCCGACGTGGTGGTGTTCCTGGTCGACGCGCGCGAGGGCCGCACCCACCTCGACGAAGAGGTCGCGCGCCTGTTGCGCAAGGGCGGCCACAAGATTCTGATCTACGCCAACAAGGCGGAGAAGGGGGTTTCACGTCAGAACCTGGTCGACTTCGATGCGCTCGGTCTGGGACCCGCCGAAGCCTTGTCGGCGCAAGAGGGCAAGGGCATGGAGCAGCTCTACGCCGATCTGCGCGAACTCCTGCCGCCCCCCGAGGAGATCGAGCAAGAGGGCGAACGGATCCGCATCGCCGTGATCGGACGCCGCAACACCGGCAAGTCTTCCTTTGTCAACGCCCTGGTCGGCGAGGAACGCTTGATCGTTTCTGAGATCCCCGGCACCACCCGCGATGCGATCGACGTCGAGTTCGATTGGCAGGACAGTGCGCTGACCCTGGTCGACACCGCGGGCGTGCACCGCCGCGGCAAGGTCGCCAACGCGATCGAATACTTCTCGCTGACGCGCAGCGACCAGGCGGTGCGCCGCGCCCACCTGGCGCTGTTGTTCCTCGACATGAGCGAACCCTTCGCGCGCCTCGACCAGGAACTCGCCCGCACCGTGGTCGACCGCTACAAACCGGCGGTGATCGTCGGCACCAAGAGCGACCTGGTCCCGGACCTCAAGGCGCGGGCCTTCCGCGAAACCGTGGAGCACCGCTTTCCGCACCTGCGTGGCGCGCCGATGGTGATGACCTCAAGCAAGACGCAGAGCGGTCTCAAACGGGTGCTGAGCGAAGCCTGCGCTCTGCACCAGGAAGCCGCCACGCGCGTCGGCACCGGCGAGCTCAACCGCGCGCTGGAGCAGACCATGCGCAAGATCCGTTTCCGCGGCCGTAGTGAAAAACCACGCGCTTTCTACGCCACTCAGCTGCGCGTGCATCCGCCGACCTTCCTGCTCTTCGTCAACCGCCCGGCGCTGTTCGACAAGGAAGCCATTCGTACCATCAGTCGCGAACTGCGGCGGCTGCTGAAATTGGAACGGGTGCCGCTGCGATTGGTCCTGCGCGCACGCAAACGCAGCCCCAGCAACAAGGGCTGACCACTGGCCTAGGAGGCCGGCGCGCTGCCTGGCTGCTAGAATCCGCTCATGCTGCGATTCCTGGTGCTGTTGTCGGTGGTTGGTTTCATCCTGCCTGCCTGCAGCCTGTTCATGCCGGCCGAGGAAGAGGAATTGTGGGTCCACGAGATCCTCGAGGACGGCCCACCGTTGCGCGACGTGCTGGCCAATTGTGAGTGGGCCCTGATCCAGGCTCAGTTCCCGCCCGGCGACCGCGACGACGGGGCGGCGCGGGTGACCTCCGGCTGGGACGAGATGATCCAGCCCTTCTCCAGCAACGGCCGCCGCTTCCAGGGCATCTTCGAGGTCGAACCCCTGGGCGAACAGGGGCTGTACCGGGTCAGCGTGCGGGTGCGCCAGCAGACCAACAAGGAAGTACACAAACCGCTGGACCCCGGCGCGGCGCAATGGGAGTCGATCGGAGACAACCAGGAACGCGCGCGCACCCTGCTCTACCACCTGCTGACGCGGATCAAGGATCCTGGGCCGTCGGAAGATTTCTATCGGCGCAAGCCTTGGCGCGACGACGACGCCGCCGGCAGCGCGGGTGCTGGGAATGGCAGCGCCGATGCTGGGGGCGAGAGCGCGGGTGCTGGGGGCGGCCAGGGCAATGGTTGACTGGAAGACCGAGCGGCGGCAGGGCGAATGCCACGCCTGTGCACGCGCCTTCGCCAGCGGCGAAGCGGTGTTCTCGATGCTGCACTTCGAGGGCGAGGAACTGCGCCGCGGAGATTTATGCAGCGCGTGTTTCGACCGGCGTGATCCCGCCGACGACCTGGTGTGGTGGCGTACCAGCCACCAGGACGCGCGCGGCGGACTGCGCCTGGACTACGACCTGATCCTGGCCCTGCTGGGCCAGCTCGAGGCCGATTCGCGTCCCGAACGCCTGGATCTGCGTTTCCTGCTCGCTCTGCTGCTGGTGCGCCACCGCAAGCTGCGCCTGGTCGGCGTGCGCCAGCGCGGCGCGCGCGAGTTCCTGCATCTGCGCAAGGTGCGCAGCCAGGCAACCCTCGACGTGGAAGTGCGCGAACTGGCCGAGGAACGGCGCCAGCAGCTGACGCAGGTGCTCTCGGGCCTGCTCGACCCGACCGCGGACACCGGTCTGGATGCCCTGCTCGGGAGCCCGGCGCCGTCGGGCCTGCCGACGGCGAGTCCTGCCGAGGCCGGTGATGAGCCAGGCCCAGAAAGCTAAGTTGCTCTCCTCAAAGGACTAAGCGAAATCTCCACAGGGTCCCGGCGAAAGCCAGGATTTTTTCTTGTCAAGTGGAGATTCAGTGTCAGAATGGGCCGGTGGGGCAAAGTGGTGGAAAGTGGTGAACGAGTCACCTGCCCCTCCTAGCATGGAATTCTTCACCGGCGTCTACGAGCACAAAATCGACAAGAAGGGTCGATTGTTCGTACCGAAGCGCCTGCAAGAGGCCATCGAAGGCAATCTGGCCGAAATGCGCTTTGTCGTGACCCTCGGCCTGGATGGCTGCCTGTACCTGTTCACCAAGGCAGATTTCCGCGAGCACCTCGCGGGACTGAGAAAGGCGGCCTTTGGCACCCCGGAGTATCGCGCCGTGATGAGGGGGATCGGCGCACTGTCCTGTGAACAGACTCTGGATGGCCAAGGCCGTCTTCTCATTCCTGACTCCCTGCGCGCCAAAGCGGGCCTGGGAGACGCCGCCGTGGTCATCGGCGCCATCGACCACATCGAGATCTGGGACGCCCAGATCTACCACACCCAAGCCGCCCCCGCGGCGGAGGAAACCTATCTGCAACAGGCCGAACGCTTCCTTGACGGCGCGGCCGACAACCCGGAGACACGTGGTGATTCTTTTGTGTAGAGATTTCCAAAGCGCCCCAGGCCCGAGCGGGCCTACGCGCCACCTGCCCGTCCTGCTCGAGGAGTGCATGTCTGCGCTCGATCCGGAGCGCGGCGGCAAGTTCATCGACGCCACCCTCGGCGGGGGGGGGCACGCCGAGGCCATGCTCCAAGCGAGCCCCGCTGTGCAACTGCTGGCCCTGGACCGCGACTCCCACGCGCTGGCGCGGACGCGCAAACGGCTGGCGGTCTTCGGCGACCGCGTCCACTTCGTGCACGCGCCGTTCTCAGCGGTCGGGGCGCACCTGCCGCCCGGCTGGGTCGGCGAGGTCGACGGCATCCTGGCAGACCTTGGCCTGTCCTCCGACCAGATCGAGGATCCGGAACGGGGCTTTTCCTTCCAGCAGGACGGGCCCTTGGACATGCGCATGGATGCATCCGCGCAGAAGACCAGCGCCGCGGTCCTGCTCGCCAACGCGAGTGAGGACGAAATCGATCGCTGGCTGCGTGAATACGGCGAGGAACGTTGGTCGCGCCGCATTGCGCACGCCATCGTGCAGGCGCGTCGCATGGGTCCCTTGTTGCGGACCTCACAATTGGCCGACCTGGTCGAACGCACTGTACCGCGAGGGCGCCACGGGATCCACCCGGCAACGCGCACCTTCCAGGGCATCCGCATCGCGGTCAATCGCGAACTGGACGAGATCCAGGCCTTCCTCGAGTGCGCGCCGCGTCTGCTGGCCGCCGACGGCCGCCTGGCCATGATCAGTTTCCATTCTTTGGAAGACCGCTGCCTTAAGCGCGCCTTCCGCAACGAGGCGCGCAGCGCCGACTTCGAAGACCTGCTGCCCGGCGGGGTCACCGCCGCGCGCAGCGAGGTGCGGCGCAACCCGCGTGCGCGCAGCGCGCGCCTGCGCGCCATCGTGCGGAGGAGTTCATGAACGACCGCTTGCCCGCCCTCGTCTGGCGGAGGAGTTCATGAAGGGTCGCCTGGCTGGCCTGGTGGTGCTCGCCCTGTGCGAGCTCCTGGCCGGCCTCGGTCTGCGCAACGAAGTCCTTGCTTCGCGCAGCCGCATCGAGCAGTACCGCCGCGACGTCCTCGTACTCGAGGATTATCGCGCCCACTACGAGTATCTGCGCTGCAGTCTGAGCACCCCGGAAGCGCTGCGCGTGCGCCTGCAATGGCGCCGGGAGCTGGCCGACCAGGTGCAGCGCCTGCCCGAACTTTGATGCACTGACCCGCGTTCCTCTCCCCACTCCCCAGCCCCCCTTGTGTGCATGAGCCGATTGAGTCCGATGCGTCCGTTGTGGATCCTGCTGCCCCTGGGACTGCTCTATCTGGTTCTGGGAGGGCGCCTGGTGCAGCTCCACGCCTTCCCCGGCGACGACGTCGGCGGCCTGATGAACGTGCTCGCCGACAGTTCTCGGCTGGACGCCGCGCGCGGTCCGATCACCGCCCGCGACGGCACCCCGCTGGCGCTAGACCGGCCGGTCTACCGGCTGGTACTCGACAGCCCATGGAAATACCGCCGTTTCCACCCGGAGAACCGCAACAGTCACGCGCGCAGCGGCGCCAGCGTGCGCAGCGAACTTGAACGGCTGGCGCAAGCCGCTGGCCTGCCGATGCTGGACCTGGCGATGATCCTGCTCGATCCGGTGCGCTCCTACAAGGTGGTGGTGGACGGCCTTGATCCGGTCGCGGTGCGGCGTCTGCGCGTGGAACTGCGCGATCTGAGCGGCAGCGGACTGCACCTGGAGCAGAGCTGGCAGCGCGTGCAGCTCTACGGCCGCGCCTTCAGCCACGTCGTCGGCGCGTGCCGCACCGACGAGCAAGGGCAGCGCCGCGGCAGCTTCGGTTTGGAGAAGACCGGCGAACAGCTCCTGCCGGGAGTGCCCGGTTACAAGCAGACGCAACGGGTGACGGGGCGCTTCGGCGTCAACCCGGCGATGGGCTTCCGCATGCCGCAGGACGGTGCGGCCTTGCAGACCACTCTCGATGCGGCGCTGGGGGTCTTTGTTCATGCCGAGCTGCAGGCGGGATTTGCCGAGTACACGCCGGACTGGAACGCGGCGCTGGTGCTCGACGCGCGCAGCGGCGAAATCCTGGCGGTGCACGGGCTGCCCGACTTCGATCCGCAAGGCGCGGCCAGCGGACCGCTCTATGAAGACAGCTTTTTCCTGCCCGCGCGCAGTGCGGTGGAACCCGGTTCGACCTTCAAGCCCTTCGTGGTCGCGTGGGCGTTGGATCAAGGCGTCATCCGCGGCGACGAGATCTTCCACAGCCCCGGCACCTCGATCCGCCTTCCGGGTCGCACGGTCAACAATGCCAACCTCGTCAGCACCGCCGACATGACCGCGGGCGGCGCCCTGGTCCACTCTTCCAACGTGGTCATGGTGCAGATCGGACGGCGCCTCGGCATCGCGCGCATGCGGGCGATGCTCGACGCCTTCCATTTCTGGGATCCGGTGAAGGTACTCGAGCCGGGCTTCGACCGTGGCTTGAAGCCGCCGGAGCACGAGTGGAAGGGCAGCAAGGGCGTCACCTGGACCCTGCCGTCGGTTTCCTTCGGCCAGCAGCTGATGATCAATCCACTGCGTCTGGGTCTGGCCTACGCCGCGTTGGTGCGCTGCGAACCTGTGCGCACCCCGCGCCTGCTACGCGCCGCACCGGCCGCGCAACAGGTGCCGTCCGCGGGCGTCGCACCGCTGCGGCCCCAGACCAGCGCCTACATCCTGCAGCACATGCAGCAGATGGTGCAGCGACGTGCCGGGCGGCCGCTGCCGCACTGGGAGGATCTGGAATGGGGCGGCAAGAGCGGCACCGCCCAATTGCCCGGCAACGAACTGGTCAACACCTGCACCTTCGTCGCCGTCGGGCCGGTTGCCGATCCGTCCATCGTCGTGGTCGTGGTGCAGCAGAATCCGGTCGCGGAAAAAATCAGCGGCACGCAGATCGCCGGACCGATCGCCGGCCGCATCTTGCGCCGCGCCCTTGAGCTGCGCGGAGAAGTCGCGCCGATCCTCGGCCCGGCGTCGTGCATCTGCTTGGATTCACCGGCCTCGGCGGCTACCTTGGACGGGCGAGGAGGGGAATAGAAATTGGCGCAGCCGCTGACCCGCCTGGCTCGCAATCTCGAGCCGTGGTGTACTTTGGCTCCGGGCGGCCCGACCTCCGCTACGGAAGGGGGTGGGCTCACCTCTGAGCAGGCCACCGAGGTGCTGCTGCAGCGCGCCTGCTTCGATTCGCGCCGGGTGCAGCGCGGCGACCTCTATTGCGCCATTCCTGGCGTCCACGTCGACGGCGCGCTGTTCCTGAACGAAGCCATCGCGCGCGGTGCCGGCGCGGTGCTCCACCGCGGCCGTGTCGCCTGCAGCGTGGCGCAGCTCAAGGTCGACCTGGGGATCGACGTCGCCAGCGCCGCCGGCCACGCCGCCGCGCAGCTCGCCGGCCGCCCGGGCGCCGAAATGATGGTGGCCGCGGTCACCGGCACCAACGGCAAGACCACCGTGGTGCATCTGCTCGAGCAGGCCTGGAACGCCTGCGGGGTGCCCGCCGCGCGCGTCGGCACCCTGGGCTACGCCTTTGCCGGGGACACCCAGACCAGTCTCAACACCACGCCGCCGGCCGACCTGCTGCACGCCTGGCTGGGCGAGCAGCGCCGCCGCGGAGCTCGGGCGCTGGCCCTCGAGGCGTCTTCGCACGGCATCCACCAGCAACGCCTGGCCGGCCTGGATGTCGACCTGGTGGGCTGGACCAACCTCAGTCACGACCACCTCGACTACCACGGCGACCTCGACCACTACGCCGCGGCCAAGGCGCGCCTGGTGCACGAGCTGCCCGCCGACGGTCTGGCCTTGTTGCCGCAGGGCGACGCGCGCATCGACGCCGCCTGTGAGGGCAGCCGCTGCACCAGTCTGCGCTGGGGATTGGCGGTCTCCACTGATGCGGGTGCGTCCTGGAGGGGCGCGGTGCCGGCGCTGCACGGTACCTTGCTGGGTGAGCACGCCGCCGGTCTGAGCCTTGAGATCGACGGTGTCTACGGTCAGGCGCGTATCGACAGCGGGCTGGTCGGGCGGCACAACGCCGAAAACCTGCTGCTCGCTTTTTCACTGCTGCGTGCGTCCGGAATCGATGGCGCCGACGCGGCGCGCGCGCTGGCCGCCGCCGGCGCGGCTCCCGGACGCCTCGAACGCGTTCCCAGTGCGCAGCCGTGGTCGCTCTACGTCGACTACGCCCATACTCCCGAGGCGCTGGAACGGGCCCTGGCGGCGCTGCGCAAAGCCCACCCGCAGGCCCGTCTGGGCATCGTCTGCGGTGCTGGCGGCGATCGCGACGCCGACAAGCGCGGACCGATGGGCTTCCAGTCGGCGCGCGGTGCGGACTGGTGCATGCTGACCAGCGACAATCCGCGTAGCGAAGACCCGGACCTGATCCTGCAGCAGGTCCACGACGGTGCGCAGGCTGCCCAAGCGGCTGGCAACTGCGCCGCCGAGATCCTGATCGAGGCCGACCGCCGTCAGGCGATTCGTAGGGCGGTGGCGCGGCTGCAGCCGGGCGATGTCCTGCTGGTCGCCGGCAAAGGACACGAGGACTACCAGGAGATTCATGGCCAGCGCTTGCCCTTCGACGATCGCCAGGAACTGACCGAGGCAGTGCAATGCCTGGGCTGAGCCTGCTCGACATCGCCCGCGCCGTCGGCGGCGACCTGCGCGGCGGCAGCGGCGACGAAGGCGTGAGCGGAGTCGTCGTCGACAGCCGCAAGGCGCGCCAGGGCGACCTGTTCGTCGCCCTGGCCGGGGCGCGCACCGACGGCCACGCCTATCTGCGCGAGGTGCAGCAGTCCGGCGCGGTGGCCGCGCTGGTGCTGCCGGACCGCGGCGAACGCCCGGCCGGGCTGCCATGCATCGTCGTGCCCGACACCCTGGCGGCGCTCGCCGCGCTGGCCCGCTTCCACCTCGGCCGCCTGTCGGCGCGCGTCATCGGGGTCACCGGCAGCGTCGGCAAGACCACCGCCAAGGACTTTCTGCACTGCCTGCTCGGCGGCGCCGACGAAGGTGTCTACGCCGCGCCGGCTTCCTACAACTCGGAGTGCGGTCTGCCCTTGGCGATCCTCGGCGCGCCGCTGGCCACGCGCCTCATGGTGCTCGAATACGGCGTCAACGCACCTGGCGAAATGGACCGCCTATTGGCCATCGCGCGGCCGCACCACACGCTGATCACCGCCCTCACGCCGGTGCACCTCGAGGGCATGGGCAGCCTCGAGACCATCGTTGCCGAAAAGCTGTTGCTGGCCGCGGCTACACGCTCGGGTGGCTGGGTGTGGGTCGATGCCGCGGTACGCGCGCACGTCGCCGAACACGCGCTGCAATGGAAGGCACGCATGGTCGAGCACCCGCCGGCGCCCGCGGTGAGCGGGGCGCCGGGGGCCTGGCAGGTCGAGGCCCAGGGCCTGGGCCTGGTCGAGCTGCCGGTGGTCGCCGCGCACGAAATCGAATTGGCGCTGCGTTGTGCGCAGGCGGCGCGCCAGCTCGGGGTTGAAACGACGCTGCTGCACCGGCGTCTGGCAGCCTTGCGCCGCCCGGTCGGCCGTCTGGAAATTCATCAGCTCGGCGGGGTCACGGTGCTCGACGACGCCTACAACGCGAGTCCAGCGGCGATGAGCAGCGCCTTGCAGGTTCTGCGCACCTGGCCGAGTGCACAGCGCCGCATGGCGGTGCTCGGCACCATGCATGAACTGGGCCCCGGAGCCGCCAAGTGGCATCAATTGGTCGGTCGCGAGGCTGCCGAAGCCGGCCTCGACGCGCTCTTTGCAGTGGGTGCAGGCGGCGCCTGGATCGCCAGAGCAGCGCAGGAAGCCGGCTTGCCGGCGTGGGCCGCCGACGACGTCGACGCGGTTGCCACCCTGCTGGTGCCGCGGCTTCGCGACGGCGACGTGGTGCTGCTCAAAGCCTCGCGCAGTGAGAAGTTGGAGCGTCTGCTGGAGCCCTTGCGCCAGGGTCGCCCGCAACCTGCCCCGCGCAGCGAGGAGAGCAGCGGATGATCTACCTGATGGCGCCGTGGTTGCAGGAGTTGTGGAGCCCGCTCCGCATCCTGCAATACGTGTCGGTGCGCGCGGCGCTTGCCGCCGGGATGGCCTTCGTCGTCGCGCTGGTTCTCGGCCCGCCCCTGATCCGCCGTCTGAAGGCCGCCGGCGTCGGCGAGAACGCCGCGCTTTCTGACAGCGACGAGGTGTCGGAAGCCAACCGCGCCTCGGACAAAGACGGCACTCCGACCATGGGCGGGGTGTTCTGGTCCGCGGCGGTCCTGCTTGCCACGCTGCTGTTCGCCAATCCGAATGAATTGCTGGTGGTCAATGGTGCGGTGCTGCTGGTCGGCATGGGTGTGATCGGTTTCATCGACGACTACATCAAATGGAAGCGCGACGGCGGCCGCACCGGCTTGTCACGCATGGCCAAGCTGCTGCCCTCGCTGCTGGTCGCCGGCTACGTCATGGTGATGCTATGGATGCTCGGCGAAGAGACCGGACGGCCGCAGATCGGGCGCATCTACTTCCCACTTCTGGAAGACCTCTATGCGGATCCGGCGCAGCTCGGCATGTGGGGTCTGGTGCTGTTCGTGGTCTTCGAGTCTTTCGTCGTCCTGGCCTGCAGCCACGCGGTCAACGTCACCGACGGCCTCGATGGCCTCGCCGCCGGCGCCGCGCTGCCGGCCTTCGGCGCGCTGATCCTGGCGCTCTACGGGGTGGCTCTGCCGGGGGTCGCGGAATACCTCAATCTGCCCGAGATCCGCGGCGCCGGCGAACTCGCGGTGATGGGCGGCGGGGTACTCGGCGCCACGCTTGGATTCTTGTGGTTCAACACCCATCCGGCGCAGATCTTCATGGGCGACAGCGGCTCGCTGCCGATGGGGGCGTTGCTGGCCTATTTCGCCATCGTCGCCAAACAGGAACTGATCCTGCCGTTCATCGCGCTGGTCTTCGTCATCGAGGTCGGCAGCAGTTTCATCCAGATCGCCGGCTTCAAGCTGACGCGCATCTTCACAGGCAAGGGGCGCCGCCTGCTGCCGATCGCACCGATCCACCACTACTTCCGGCGCACCCTGCCGGAACAGAAGGTGGTGGTGCGTTTCTGGCTGGTCGCCGCGGTTGGCGCCGCCGCATCGCTGTTGATGGTCAAGGTGCGCTGATGCAAACGCACCCTCGCGACGACCCGCGTCCGCCCAGGCACGCGCGCCCCCAAGACGGCCAGCGCGCGTCGAGGCACGCGCGCGCGGCCGAACAGCCTAGCCCGCTGGCTCCGCTCACTGGCATGATCGCCTGCGCCATGGCCTTGGCCGCCTGCGGTGTGGTCGCGGGGGTGTCCTCGGCGCCGCCCGGACAGGGCTGGGACGTTTTATCGCTGCACGTTGGCCACCTGGTCATCGCGCTGACCGCCTTCCTGGCCAGCTATTCGCTGCCGTCGCAGGACCTGCGCCGCGCCGCACCGGGTCTGCTGGTGGTCCTGTTCCTAGTGCTGGTCGCGATGTTGTTCCCAGGGGTCGGCCACAGCAGCCACAACGCCGAACGCTGGATCCTGCTGCCGGGCGGCTTCACTCTGCAGCCGTCGGTGCTGCTGCAGTGCCTGTGGCCGGTGGCGTTGGTGTCGTGGGCGGCACGCGATCCTTTACGCCTGACCCAGCCGCTGCAGGTCGCGCGCCTGATGGGGGGCTTCATCCTGCTGATGCTGCCGGTGATGTTCCAGCCCGACCTCGGTTCGGTGATGGTGCTGATCGTGGTAACCGGCATCACCCTGTTCTTCGCCGGCGTGTCGATGCGCTTCCTGCGCGTGATCGTGCCACTGGCGGTGGTGGCGCTGTTCAGCGCGTCGATGCTGTTCAAGCACGTCAGCGATCGCTTCACCCTGTACTTCTCCGGCGAGCACGGGCACCAGGTCGGACGCGCCCTCGAGGCCTTCGCCGCCGGCGGAGTCAGCGGCAGCGGACCGGGGCAGGGGCAGCTCAAGTTCGGCTGGGTGCCCGAGGGCGAAACCGATTTCATCCTCGCCCTGGTGGCGGAAGAGTTTGGTCTCGCCGGCAGTCTGGTGCTGGTGCTCCTCTTCGGGGCGCTGACGGTGTGCGGCGTGGCTGCTGCACGACGCGCCGAGCGCCGCTATGGTGCGCTGCTGACCGCCGCCGCCACGGTGGTGATCTCTTTGCAGGCGGCGATCAACATCGCCGTGGTCACTGGCATCGCCCCACCCAAGGGCCTGCCGCTTCCCTTTGTCAGTCGTGGCGGAACCTCCGTCATGGCGCTGGCGGCGCTGCTCGGCCTGGCCGCGCGCGCCTGTCTGGAACGACGCAGTTCCAAGGTACCCGTCGAGGATCTGATCCCATGGACCGAGTCCAACGCAGCGGCCTGATCGCCCTTTCCGTCCTCATCATGACCGCGGTCGGAGCCCACCTGGTGGGCTTGCGGCCCGGCTCCGAGGCCACCATTCCGCCGCGCGTGGCGGTGCAGGATCCGTCCGCCCTCGAAAGCATTGAATTCCTGCCGCCGGAGCAACGTCGGCTGTTCGTGCACTCCGAGTCCTTCCGCCGAGCGCCGGTGCGCAATCCGCTTGAGGCGGAGCGCGGCAACGACTCCACCGGCCCCGGCGCCCTGGGCGAGCTGATTGACCTCGAGGCGCCGCGGGTCGATCCGCTGCCGGCGCCGCGCCCACCGGTGGGTCGGCACGCCGACGTGGTTTCGTCACCCGGCGGTGAGGGCAGATTTGCACCGCCACCACGCACCACCCGGGTGCGCGAAGGCGAGAGCCTCAGCCAGGTCTCGGTGCGCGTTTACGACACCAGTCGGCGCTGGCCCGAGATCGCTGTACTGAACGCTCTGAAGGAGCCCTTTGTGGTGCGTACCGGACAATTGCTGCGGCTGCCTGAGGACGGCGCCAGCCAAGGCACCTCAGTGGCCGGCGGTGGGGTCGCGGGCAGCGAGGCGGGCGGCGAGCGCGGCGGCGTGCGTTCGCAGCCGGCTTCGGCCCCTCGTCAATACATCGTGCGCAACGGCGATACGCCCAGCGAGATTTCGCAACAGGTCTACGGCAGCCAGGCCCACTGGCGCCGCATCCTCGAGCACAACCGCATCCGCGATCCGCGCTTGATGAAGGCGGGGCAGGTGCTCGAGATTCCCGCCCTGCCAGGCGAGTGAGCCTGCGGGTCCTGCTGCTGGGGGGGGGGACGGGCGGCCATCTGACCCCCGGCCTCGGCCTGGCCGAGGAACTGCAACGGCGCGGACACCGCTGCGTGTTTCTGACCAGCGGCCGTGAGGTCGAAAGCCAGTATCTGGGAGAGGGCGTGGAGCACCATTCCCTCGGCTTCGACGAGGGCGGCATGCCGCGGCCGCTGCGTTTGCTGCGTATGCTGCGGCGCGCGCGCCGCTTCGCCCGGGAGTATCTGCCGCAGCTGATGATCGGTCTCGGCGGCGCCAGCAGTGCGGCGGCTCTGGCGGTGCGCGGCAGGGTGCCGCTGGTGATGCTGGAAGGCAACTACGTCGTCGGCCGCGCGGTGCGCTGGATGCAGCCCTTCACGCGCACCACGCTGACTCTCTTCGCGCAACCCGCAACGCGCTTGAAACGAGCCACCTGCATCGGCCCGATCGGCCGCGACGTCCTCAGCCCACCCTCGAATCAGGAAGCGCGTCAACTCTTCGGCCTCGACCCGCAGGCTCCGGTGTTGTTGTTGATGGGCGGAAGCCAGGGTGCGCAGGATCTCAACCAGCTGGTTGCGCGGCTTGCTCCCGACCTGGCTCACCACCACGCCCAGGTCCTCGCCTGCTGCGGCGCCGGTAAATCGGGTCCGCTGCGTGAGGCCCTGCACGCCGCCGGGGTGCGCGCCTGGGTCGAGGATCACTGCACCCAGATGGGGGCGGCCTACGCCGCGGCCGATCTGGCCTACTGCCGCGGTGGGGCTTCGACCCTGGCCGAGTTGTGGTTGTTGCGGCTGCCGGCGGTGGTGGTGCCCTATCCCTACCACAAGGACCGCCAGCAGGAACTCAACGCGCGCGCCCTGGAGCCCGGCGTGCGCCTGTGTGCGGCGTTAGACGAGGGCGCCGGCAAGGACCTGCTGGAGCTCCTGTTGAACGTCGAGAAACGAGCTTCGATGCGCAACCATCTGCACGCCCTCGCCCCCGTGGACGGCCGCGTCCGCGCGGCGCAGTTGATGGAGGAAATCGCCGCGGCGACGGCGTAGGCTGGGACCATGCAGGTGCGCAGTGCGGCTCGCGTTGAGGTCTCCGCCGACCGGGTCCTGGGCGCCCTCGCCGGCACCCACGGCTGCACGGCTTTCTTTGCCGGCGCCGGCGGCTGCGGCATGCGCGGCCTGGCCTCCTTCCTGCTCGAAGCCGGCTGGAAGGTGACCGGTGCCGACCGTTCCGGCTTGAGCGAGAACGACCCACTGGTGCGCGCCGGCCTGCAGCCGCTAGCTGAGCACGCCGCGCCACCGCCGGTCTCGCTGGCGGTGCGTTCGGCGGCGGTCCCCGAGGGCGACGCCGCTTTCGTCGCCGCTTGCGCCGCCGGCGCGCGACCGCTCCTCTACGCCGAACTGCTCGGCGAGATCTCGCGCCTGCGCCCGGTCCTGGCGGTGGCCGGCTCGCACGGCAAGACCACCTGCACCGGCTGGATCGCGTGGGCGCTGCGCCGCGCCGGAGTGCCGGTGGGCTACCTGGTCGGCGCGCCGGTGCCGCAGCTGGGGGCCTCGGCCGAATGGGGCGATGCGCGCCTGCCGCTGGTGGTCGAGAGCTGTGAATACGCGCGTTCCTTCCACCATCTGCGCCCGACCGAAGTGGCGCTGGTCAACGTCGACGCCGAACACCCCGACACCTACCCAGGGGGATTGCCCGAGGTGCTGCAGGCTTTTGTCGAGTTCCTCGACCACGTGCCGCTCGACGGGCGTGTCCACGCCGGCGTCGAAGCCCCCGACCTGGCCAGCGCCTGTGCCGGGCAGTGGTGTCCGGCGCCGCACCTGCCGGCCGCTTGGCAGGTCGGCCTGGCCGGCGCCCACAGCCGCCGCAACGCCGCGCTGGTCGCTGCGGTGCTGAGCGCCTTCGGCCTGGAAGAGAGCGTGGTGCGCGCTGCTCTGGCTGATTTCAAGGGCGCAGCGCGGCGCATGGAAGTGCTCGGCAGCTACCGCGGTGCCACCGTGGTCAGCGATTACGCCCACCATCCGGTCGAAGTCACCGCCACGCTGCAGGCCGCGCGCGAGCAATGGCCCGAGCGGCGCCTGGTGGTGGTCTTCCAGCCCCATCAGGCGCAACGCTTCCACGCCTATCGTGAGTTGTTCGCGCCATCGCTGGACCAGGCCGATGCCCTGCTGCTGCTCGAGGTCTACCGCGCCCGCGACCCCGCCACGCTGCACGCCGACGTGGCCGAACTGCGCCCCGACCTGGAGATGCGCCGGCCGGGCCGGCCGCTGGGCGTGGCACGCAATCTGCACGAAGGCGCTGAGCTGTTGCATCCGCTGCTGCGGGAGCACGACGTGGTGCTGTGCCTGGGAGCCGGAGATGTCGACGACTTCGCCCGATCCCTACGCTGAACTGGCGCCGCTGCGGCACCATGAGCCGCTGGCACGCTGGACCACGCTGCGCATCGGCGGCGCGGCGGATTATTTCTTTGAGCCACAAAAGCCTGAGCATCTGGCCGCGTTGCTCGATCGGCTCGAGGCCGACGCAGTGCCGTTCCGCCTACTTGGGGGGGGGGCAAACGTGCTCGCGCCCGACGGCGGAGTGCGCGGCGCGGTGGTGCATAGTGGCGGCATGCGCCGCATTTTCCGCGAGGACAACTGCTTGCGGCTGTGGCCGGGGGTGACCAATCCACAGCTGGTACGCAGTGCATCCGAACTCGGCCTGTCAGGGGTCGAGCGCCTGATCGGGGTTCCCGGGCACGTCGGCGGTTCGCTGGCGATGAACGCCGGATCCGCTGACTGGGGGCTGTGGGACCAGGTGCGCGAAGTCACCGTGTGGCAGCCCGGCGGCACCTTGCAGGCGCTGAGCCGCGAGCAGGTCGGCCCGCTTTACCGCGATGGCAACCTCGGTCAGGCGGTGGTGCTCGAAGCGCTGATCGAACTCGAAGCGCAGGATCCGGCGCAGGTGCGCCAGCGCGCCGAGGACTTCCTGCGGCGCAAGAACTCGTGCCAGCCAGTGACCCTGCCCAGCGCCGGTTGCGCCTTCCGTAATCCACCCGGGAAACACGCCGGCCAGCTCCTCGACGCCGCCGGCCTGAAGGGTCTGGCGGTCGGCCAGGCGGTGGTTTCCGAGCGCCACGCCAATTTCATCGTCAATCGGGGGGGGGCCAGCGCCGCCGAAATACGCGCCTTGCTGGAACAAATGGAAAGCGCCGTTTTCGCTGCCCACGGCCTGCGCCTGCGGCGCGAACTGGTGGTGTGGCCAGAGCCTGCGGCGGTTTGCGGCGACAACAACTAGAATCCCCCTGCGTCGCGAAGGCGCGGTACCCCGATGGCGAGATTCCCCGTTTTCCCCTCCTTGGCGCTGCTCGGCGCCCTCAGCGTGCTGATGGCCGCCGTGTACTGGCCCGAGGCCGAAGCCGCCGAAGATCCGGGTGCCGGCATGGGCGGCGGTTTCCATCGTTTCCCGGCCACCTACGCGCGGGTCGCGCGTGGCGACGCGGTCGAGACCGTGGAACTGGTCGGCGACGTGGTGTCTTCGCGGCGCAGCACGCTGACCTTTGAGCGCACCGGCACCCTGGCGGCGGTGCACGCGCGCATGGGCGACCGCGTCACCGCCGGCCAGCTGCTGGCGGAACTCGAGGATTCGGTGCTGCAGGAAGAGCTGGCGGCGGCCCAGGCGGGGCTGCGCATCGTTGTCGAAGAAGCGGCGCTGGCCGAGCGCGACGCTGGCCGCGCCGAAGACGTCGGCGCCGACGCGGTGGCCGAGTCCGAGCGCGACCGGCTGCGGTCGCTGGCCACCACCGCCGCCGCCAAGGTCGCGCAGCAAGAAGCCGAGGTACGGCGCCTGCAGGCGCTGTTGCGGCGCGGACGTCTGAGCGCCCCCTTCGCTGGGGTCATCGCTCGGCGCCTGCTGGACGAGGGCGCGCAGGCCGGCGCCGGTATTCCGGTTTTCGACCTGCTCGATCCGGCGCGACGGGAAGTGCGCCTCGAGGTGCCGCCGCCGCTGGTGGCGTCCTTGCAGACCGGATCCGCGGTGGTTCTCACGCTCGACGAACGCCCAGATTTCGAACTCCCCTGCGTGTTGCACGCGCTGGTGCCGGCGGCCG
Organism: Planctomycetota bacterium; assembly: GCA_021776925.1. Lineage (GTDB taxonomy): Bacteria > Planctomycetota > UBA1135 > UBA1135 > UBA1135 > JAJFFB01. Next base: position 107,844 of record JAJFFB010000016.1, read on the forward strand.
ATCCCGGCAGCCGCAGCTTCACCGCGGTGCTGCGGCTCGAACAGGAGGATGACCAGGGCGTGCTGCTGCCCGGTCTGTTCGTGCGCGCGCGGCTGACCCTGGGGCGCGCTGCGCAGCAGTTGCTGGTTCCGGTCGACGCGGTCATGGAGGGCGCCCAGGGCGCGGTGGTGGTGGTCGCCGATGCGCCCGTCGAAGGCAAACCGCAAGGAACCCCCGATAGTGCGCGTTTCGTGCCGGTGCGCATTCTGGTGCGCGGCGCCGAACTGGTTGCGGTGGTTCCTTTCCAAGAGGGCTCGCTGCAGGCCGGTGCACGCGTGCTGGTGACCGGGGTGCAGAACGTGTATCCGGGCGCCTTGCTGAGCCTGAACGAGGAATTCTAGGGCCATGAACCCGGTCCGTTTCAGCGTTCAGCGCCCCTACACCATCGCCGTAGCGGTGCTGCTGGCGCTGCTGTTCAGCGTGCTCGCCTACCGCGACATCCCGGTGCAGCTGAAACCGACGGTCGACTCGCCGACGATCAGTGTGACCACGGTCTACCGCGGCGCTGGACCGATGGAGGTCGAGGAGCAGATCACGCGCGAGGTCGAGGACCTGCTGCAGAGCGTCGACGGACTGCGCAAGCTGACCAGCACCTCCAGCGAGGGGGTCAGCCAGGTGGCACTGGAGTTCGAATGGGGGGTCAACAAGGACCGCGCCAACATCGACGTCATCAACAAGCTGTCGCAGATGCCGCCGTTGCCGCCTGAAGCGGAAGAGCCGGTGGTGTCGCTGACCAGCATGATGGACATGGAGATCGCGATGTGGCTGGTGGTCGAGTCGCATTACGACGCCAACCGCCTGCGCCAGCTGGTCGAGGAAGAGATCGGACCGCAGCTGAAACGCGTCGAAGGCGTTGCCGACCTGATGATCGTCGGCGGCAGCGAACGCGAGATCCGCGTGCTCATCGATCCAGACCGGCTGGCGGCGCGCGGGGTGACCTTCGCCCAGCTCACCGGTGCGCTGCAGCGTGGCCACGTCGACCTGCGCGGCGGCACCGTCGAAACGCCGTCGATGCAGTACACGGTGCGCACCGAGGGGCGCACCCCGCTACTGGCCGAAATCGAGAAGATCGTGGTGCGCCGCGACGCCGAGGGCACGGTGCGCATCGGCGACGTCGCGCGGGTGCGCGACGGTTTCCAGGAAGGTGGCACCATCGTGCACACCGCCGGGTCGCCGACCGTGGCGATCGGCGTGCTGCGCGAGAGCGGCGCCAACGTGGTCGAGATGATCGAAGGCGCCGACCGCGTCATCGAGACGCTCAATCAGCGCTATCGCGAGCGCAGTCTCGACGTGTTCCTCAAGCCGGTGCACCGCGACACCGAGTACTTGAACCAGGCGATGGCCTTCGTGCAGGACAATCTGCTGCTCGGCGCCGGCCTGGCGGTGGTGGTGCTGCTGCTGTTCCTGCGCAGCGTGCGCAGCGTGCTGGTGGTCGGTATCGCCATTCCGATCTCGCTGGTGAGCGTGTTCCTGGTCATGCAGGCACTCGGCCGCACCCTCAACGTGGTCAGCATGGCCGGTCTGGCCTTCGCTGCCGGCATGGTGGTGGACAACGCCATCGTGGTGCTGGAAAACATCTTCCGCCACCTCGAGCGCGGCCGCGATGGCGAAGAGGCCACAGTGCGTGGCGGCCAAGAGGTTTGGGGGGGGGTGCTGGCGGCGACCCTGACCACGGTCGCGGTGTTCCTGCCGGTGGTGGCGATCGAAGAAGAAGCCGGGCAGCTGTTCGCCGACCTCGCGATCGCGATCTCGGCCGCGGTGGCGCTGTCTCTGGTGGTGGCGCTGACCGTGGTTCCAACCCTGGCGGCGCTGTTCTTCCGCCGCGGCAGCGGGGCGCATAAGCAGGCCCGCGAGGACCACCGCCCAGGTCCGGTCACGCGGCTCTACGGCCACCTCGTTGCGCGCCTGGCCGGCAGCGGCGGCGGCAACGTGATGTGGAAACTGGCGCTGCTGATGCTGGTGGTGGCCGGCACGCTGTCGACCTTGCGGCTGGTGCCGCCGGCCGGATATCTGCCCAACGGCAACCGCAACCTGACCCTATATCTCGGCCAGCCGGTGCCCGGGATGCGCAACGAGGCGATGGTCAAGGCAATGCAGCCGCTGGAGCAGTGGCTGCTGACCCAGCCCGAGATCGATCGCTACTTCCTGGTTCTGGCCGGCGCCTTCAACGGCGGCGGCGTGGTGCTGAAGGACGAATACGCCGACGGTCCCGGTCTGCAGGCCTTCCAGACCAAATTCCTGCCGGTGACCTTTTCGGTTCCCGGCTTCCGCTACCTGATTCCGATCCAGGCGAGCCTGTTCCGCGACTCGGGCAAGCAATTCACGGTCGAGATCACTGGCCCGAACCTGGAGCAGCTGGCGACGACCGCCGCGGAGCTGCAGCAGCAGCTCGGCGAGTGGACGGGGGTGCAGCCCAACGGGGTTTCCTCGGACTACGTCGAAGGCCTGCCCGAGCTGCGCGTGCGCGTCGACCCTCATCGTGCCGCCGAGGCGTCGATGTCGGTGCAGCAGGTCGGTTCGGTGGTCGAGACCGCGGTCGCTGGCCGCCGCGTGGGCTCGTGGTCGGATGGCAGCCGCGATTACGACCTGGTCGCGGTGGTGCCGCCCGAGCGCGTGCGCAGCGCCGAGGAATTGGCGGCAATGCCGGTGATCACCGATCGTGGCGACCGCACCTCGCTGGGAGCGCTGGCCACGGTGGAGCGCACCTCCGGACCGCAGAGCGTGCACCGGCTGGAACGCGAACGGGCGATCACCCTGACCGTCAACCTGCTACCCGAAGCGATCCTGCAGGAGGTCATGGAGGACGTCCGTCAGAACGTGGTGCTGCCCGCCCTGGCCGCGCTGCCTTCCGATTTCCGCATCGACCTCGGGGGTTCGGCCGACAAGTTCAGCCGCACCCTGCGCCAGCTCATCGGCAGCTTTTGGCTGGCGATCCTGATCACCTACCTGCTGTTGGTGGCCTTGTTCCGTTCGTGGCTGGCACCGCTGGTGATCCTGATCACCGTGCCATTGGCGCTGTCTGGCGGGCTGCTCGGCATTTCCATTGCCGCGCAATGGAGCCCCAACGCGAGTTACGACCTGCTGTCCATGCTCGGCTTCGTCATTCTCGCCGGGGTGGTGGTCAACAACGCGATCCTGATCATTCATCAAGCCAACAACTTGCGCCACGAAGGCCTGGAACGGCGCCAGGCGCTGATCGGCTCAGCGGTCTCGCGACTGCGTCCGATCGTGATGTCGGTAACCACCTCGGTGTGCGGCATGCTGCCGCTGGCCTTGGGCACCGGCTCCGGTTCCGAGTTGTATCAAGGTCTCGCCGCGGTGGTCGTCGGCGGCCTGCTGGTCAGCACCTTGTTCACCCTGTTCCTGGTACCGGCGATGCTCAGCCTCGGCTGGGACCTGCATGATCTGTTCCGCCGCCGCGCCCATATGGCGGTGGCCGGCGGTTTTGGAACGGGCGACCGCGCACCGGTCTGAGCCGAAAAAAAAAGAGACCGCCCTTCCCACAGGAAGGACGGCCCCCTTGATTCTCCTCAGAGTCCGGTCTACTCGCTTTCGACCTCGAGGGTGTTGCGCGGACGAACCGCTCGGAAGTCCGCCGCGGTGGCGGAGGACTGCTGGCGCACCTCTTCGATGGCACGCAGCATGTCCGCTTCGGAGTGGGACGCGATGGCCGCGTTTTCTGCACGCTTGGAGCGCTGCAGCATCACGGTCGGATCATCGTCCATTTCGCGGCGCAGGCGGTCGATCTCCTTGCGCAGGGCTTCCATTTCCGCGCGCATTTCTTCGAGCAGCTGACGCGCCTCATCGCGCTCAAAGCGCGCCCGTGGAGCGGGTGCCCCCTCGGGGAGCGGGCCGAATTGGATCCTGGCCTTGGGCGCCTTCGGGGCCTTCGGCGCTTTGAGTGGCTTGGGTGCCTTGGGCGGCTTAGGTGCCTTGGGCGGCTTAGGAGCCTTGGACGGCAACATCCCAGCCGAGTCGATTTCAAAGGCAATGTTGCCGTGGGGTACCGGAACCGCCCAGGTGTTTTCCTCGGCGCCTTCTAGGTGCATTTGATAGCGCATTCGAGTGCCATCCTTGATCACGTTGTCGTCGCTGTAGAAGAGGCCTTCATGGCTGCCTGCGCCGGAGTCAAAGAAGGTACCCGCGTGGGTATCCGGGGAACCGAACAACATCACGTTGCCACCGGAGTCGCTCCACACCATGGCGTCGTGGTCGTGGCCATCATCGTCATCGTCCTCGTCGTTGCAATCGCAGTCGCAATTGCAGCTCGCAGAAGGCGCGAAGAAGATGTTCTGGCCGCCACCACCGATGCTGTAGCCGCCGCCCTCACCGCCGAGGATGCGGTAACGGAGACCTTGGCCGCCGCCGTGGCCTTTGCCGCCGCCGCTGATGCCGAAGCGGCTGCGTTCGCCCTGGTGGAATTGCAGGACGCGCGGGGCCATGTGACGTTCTCCTTGCTGGCCGCGTTGTAGACGCACACGCGGAACGGCGAGGGAGGCGTGGCCTTCGCCGTCTTCGGTCATGATCATGAACTCGACTTCGACCTCGCCGTCGTCACCGTGTTGGCCGTGTTGGTCGTGTTCAGCATGTTGGCCGTGTTCACCGTGGAGACCGTCGCGGCCAGGCAAACGGATGCCGTGCGCTTCCAGATCGAAATCCTTGGCGTTGATGCGCTTGCCGTCCATGATGATGACCGGCTTCTGATCACCACGCTGCTCGATCACGATCATTCGCTTTTGCACCTTGGGTGCATCTTGCGCGCCGTCTTCGCTGAGCCAGCGCAGCACCTGCGGGCCGTCCTGGTGGTTGCCGCCGAGGCCACCGATGTGAACCTCGAAGTCGCCGAGGTCTTCGCCCTCGATGCCGCGCAGGCGGCCGCGCAGGCGGTCGACGACGGCTTCCTGGCGATCGAAGTCGACTCCTTCGGCCCTCAGCCGCATGGTGAGGGCGAGGTCCTCTTTTCCGCCGAGGCCCTTGAGCGCGTGCAGTTCGCCCAGATCGCCTAACTGCTGGAGCCGGACGCGCAGGCCTTGCAGGTCACCGAGTTCCGCGAGGTGCTCGTGCAGGCCACTCAGTTCACCAAGTTCGGCGAGGTGCTCGTGTAGCTCTTCGCGGCCGATCCACTCGCCCAACCTCTGCGGTTGGCCTTGTTGGTCCATCAGCAGACCGTGGATCTCGACGTTGGCACCCTCGAGGCCAGCCAAGGCCTCGTGGATGTGTGTGGCCAGGTCTGAGGGAGTGGGCTCTTGGCCACCGCGCGTGGTGTCGATTTCCTCGAAGAAGCGTTGCAGCTCTTCTTGGTGTTCCGGACTGGGCATGGCTTCCCAGGTGACGGAGACTTCGCCGTCCCCACCTTCCTTGGCCCTTTCCTGGTAGCCCTGCATCGCCCTTTCATAGGCCTTGCGGGCATCGGCGTGGGTTCGCTCGAGCTTGATGCGCCGATCGACCTTGGCTTGGGCCGCGGCTTTGGCCTTGGCGTAGTCCTTTTCCTTGGCGCGGTCCTTGGCCTTGGCGCGGTCCTTTTCCTTGGCGCGGTCCTTGGCCTTGGCGGAACGGGCTTGGCGGGCGTCGCGCGGTGCGCGGGCCTCTTTTTTGCTGGCCTTCTGGTAGGCCTCAAGCAGGCGGGTGGCTTCCGAGGCGAGCTTGGCGGCTTGCGTGTTGTCGCCCGCGGCGGCGGCCTTTTGCGCCTTTGCAGCGAGTTGCGTCGCTTGTTTCAGCAGCGAGGATGCCTCGCTTTGTTCGCCATTTTGAACGACGATGCGTTGCTGTTTCTTGACCGGACCACGATCTTGGGCGGTGGCCGGTGACCCTGTCAGCGCCACGGTGGCGCCGATGAGGCCGGTGAGCAGGAGCTTGTTCATGTCCTTCGGTATGTTTTTCAACGATGTGGTTGGAACGGCATGTCAGCAGCGGAGACGGGTTCGGCCTCGGGGCTGAGCAATGAGAGGAGATCGGCCAGCAGGCCGCGCATCACGCGCAGGCGTTGCAGACGCTGGCTGATGCTGGTGAGGATCTCCTGGTAGTGGGGTTGGTCCTGCAGCGGTCCCAGATCGAGCAGCAGTTCGGCCAGCTGGAATTCCAGCGCGGTGAGTTGCAGGTCGAAGGGTTGCAGCAGCAAGTCCACCGGGTCGACCGGTGAAGGGGGTTGCAGCAGCCATTCCCCAGGCAGGTCTTGTGCCTCGAGGGCGGCGGCGTCGAGCGGCGCAGAAGGCACCAGCGCCGGCGCGGCGAAGGGGGCTGCGGCGAGGAAGACCAGCGCCAGCAGGCTGCGGCCGGCGCCACGGCGCACGACGTGCTCGGGCTGGCCGTCGATCAGGCGCTGCATGCGGTTGCGCAGGAGCGAACGGCGGCGTGCCATGGCCGGCACCGGCAAAGAGCGGCCGCCAGGTGTGAGCCACACCGCGACCTCGGTCAGCACGCGGGCCATGGCCAGCGGATCGCCGGTCTGGCGTGCGCCCCAGGCGTCGCAGCGCTCCTCGATGGCTTCCATCAGCTGGCGCCGGGCGAGGCGCAGCAGCGGCTGGAAGAAAAGCAGGCGCTCGAGTGCCTGCAGGCCGAGGAGCCAGGCCGGGTCGCGGCGCATGTGGTGGGCAACCTCGTGGGCGAGCATCGAGTCTTGCTGGATGGCGCTCAATTCGGGCCAGCGCACCGGCAGGCAGATCTCGGGGCGAAGGATGCCGAAGGCCGCGGGCGAGGCAATTTCGGGGGTGTGGCTGAGGCGCGGTACGCGGCGCAGCCGTGCGGCACGGGCAAGGCCGACCAGAGAGGTGCGCAGGCGCAGGTCGCGAACCGGCGTGCGATGGCGCAGCGCCCAGTGAAAACCGGCCAGGCGGCTCAGGGCGAGTAGCGACAAGAGGCCCGCGATCGCGGCCCACAGCAGCGGCAGCCGTTGCACCCAGGCGGCGACACCGGCGCCGGTGGAACCTTCGGATGCAGCCAGCCCTGCGCTGGCGAGTTCGGATTCAAGCGCGTTGCCGGAGGCCCCCGTTGCGGTCTCGGACCAGGGCCGGGGTGCGCCGGTGGCCGCCGCAATGGCGGTGGCGTCGGGTACCAGGTAGATCACCCGGGGTTCCTGTCCGGAACCGGCGACTGGACCGGCGGAAACCTCAGGCGCAGTCGGATTCAGGGCTCCGGTGGCCAGGCTCCAACCCGGTAGCGGCTCGAACCCGGGAAGCTGTTGAGCCAAGGGGCCGATCAGCGAGGCGGCGAGGGCGGTCTTCCACAGGCTTTCGCGTACCCGCGGAGAGGCCTGCGAACGCCAGCGCAGAAAAAGGAAGGTGCCGCCGAGCCACAGGGTACTTTGCAGCAGAAAGGCGAGGAGGAGGGCGGTCATCAGGCGCTTCTCCGGGCTTCGGCTTCCTTTTCTTCGAGCAGGGCGCGCAGCTGTTCGAGTTCGCGCGGGTCGATCTCGCCGGCGCTGAGCAGGTGGTTGACCAGGGCGGCGCTGCTGCCGCGGAACAGGCGGTCGACCAGATCGCCGACCATGCCTTGGCGCACGTCACCCTCTTCCAAGGTTGGGCGATAGATGAACTGGCGGCCGCGGGCGCGGTGGCGCACCACCCCCTTGTCCTCCATTTTGCGCAGCATGGTGGCGATGGTGGTGGGGGCCAGGCCGCGCTCTTCGAAGAGGGCGGCGTGCACCTGGCTGGCGGATGCCTCGCCGGAGCGCCATAGGATGCGCATGATGGCGAGTTGCAAATCTCCGAGTTGGTGTCGGGTCGTCATGGAGGTCTACCGGGGTGCGTTCTAGACTACTCGGGTAGTTTTACCCTGGTAGTTAAATTTTTCTGCTTTTTTTGAAGCCGGCGGTACCCATCCCGGGCGGGCCGGCGGCTCGCCGCCTCGGCGCGAGGCCGGCGCCACCAGTACCCTTGCTCCTGGTGGGGTGCAATCAGCGCTGGGGCGGCTAAAATCCCGCCTTCCCGAGCGCCATGACCCTTCCCTTCGAGCCTCAGCAGGGCCCGGTCTCACTGCAGGCCCTGCGTCACAGCGTCAGCCACATCATGGCCGACGCCGTCCTCCGTCGATTTCCGGGTGCCAAGGTCGCGATCGGCCCCCCGATCGAGCACGGTTTCTACTACGACTTCGAGCTGCCGCGGCCGCTGACCGATGAGGATCTGCCGGCCATCGAAGAGGAGATGCGCGCGATCCTGGCCGAGGCCGGGGAATTCCAGCGTTCGACCATGAGCCGTGCCGACGCCGAAGCGCGCCTGCGCGAGGCCGGCCAGGAGTACAAGGTCGAACTGCTCGGCGACATTCCTGTGGGAGAAGAAATCTCCTTTTACGACCACGGCACCTGGAGCGATCTGTGCGAAGGACCGCACGTCGAGAGCGCGCAGCAGATCCGCGGCGATGCCTTCAAGCTGACCTCGGTGGCCGGCGCCTACTGGCGCGGCGACGCCGACAAGGCGATGCTGCAGCGCATCTATGGCACCGCGTGGTGGTCGAAGAAAGATGTGCGCAAGTACCTCGACTACCTCGAGGAAATCAAGAAACGCGACCACCGCCGTCTCGGCCGTGAGCTGGATCTGTTTTCGTTGAATCCCGACTTCGGCGCCGGCCTGGTGTTCTGGCACCCCAAGCTCGGCCATGTACGCCGTCAGCTGGAACAGTGGTGGTGGGACCTGCACTACGCCGCCGATTACTGGCCGGTGTACACCCCGCACGTCGCCGGGGAAAAGGTCTTCGAACGTTCCGGCCACCTCGAGAACTACGCCGACATGATCTGGGCGCCGATGGCGGTCGACGAGCGCCCGCACCGGGTCAAGCCGATGAACTGCCCGGGGCACGTCACCATCTTCAATTCGCGCCGTCACAGCTACCGCGATCTGCCGCTGCGCTTTGCCGAACTCGGCACCGTTTACCGCTACGAGCCGAGCGGAACCTTGCACGGCATGCTGCGCGTGCGCGGCTTCACCCAGGACGACGCGCACATCTTCTGCACCCCCGGCCAGCTCGCCGACGAGATTGTCGACGTGTTGAAAATGGTGCACACCATCCTCTCCACCTTCGGTTACCAGTACACCGCCTACCTTGCTACGCGGCCGCAGAAATCGCTCGGCACCGACGAGATCTGGGAGCACGCGATCGACGCGCTCAAGGCCGCGGCCGAGCGCCAGCAGCTGCCGTTGGAGGACGATCCCGGCGGCGGGGTCTTCTACGGGCCCAAGATCGACTACAAGATCAAGGACGCGCTCGGCCGCGAATGGCAGGGGCCGACGGTGCAGGTCGATTTCAACCTGCCCGACCGCTTCGACATCCAGTTCAACGACGCCGACAATACGCTCAAGCGCCCGGTGATGGTACACCGCGCGATCTTCGGGTCGATGGAGCGTTTCGTCGGCGGTCTGATCGAACACTTCGGCGCCTGGTTCCCGTTGTGGATCAATCCCAATCCGATCGCCGTGCTGCCGATTACCGACGAGCAGATCGAAGCCGCCACCTCTCTGCAGGCGCGCCTGGTCGAAGCCGGCTATCGCACCGCGATGTGGCCCGATGGTCCGTTGCGCAAACGCGTGCGCGAGGCCAATCTCGAGAAGATTCCCTACGTCGCCGTGCTCGGCGGACGCGAGGTCGAAGAGGGTACGGTCAACCTGCGCATCCACGGGCGCAAGGACCAGCTCAGCATGAGCATGGATGAGTTCGTGGCCTACCTCGACGACAAGCGGCGCAGCAAGAGCTTGGAGTTCTGATCATCCCGGTTTCCCAGCCTTGCGCATGCTGAACCTCGCCACCACTCGCGCAGCGTTGGGGCTGTTGCTGCTGTGCGCCGGCCCGGCGCAGGCGATGGGGCAGGAGCTCGGATTCAAGGCCGGGCGCGACTGGGATTTGGTCGGCGAAGTGGGCGCCAAGTACAAAGCCCCGGCCGGCTTGACCGCCAAGGTGCTGCGCGAGGACTATCTTCTGAGCGGGGGCACGCTGGTTCTGGGTTCGGCCGAGGACGCGGTGCTGCAGGTGTTGCGCAGCTATCAATCGCGCACCCTGTCCTCCAAGGCCAAGGACCGCAAATCCTACCTCGGCCGCTATCGCCTGACGGTGCTTGTGCTGCGCGATGACGACGCCCAATGGCCCGACAAAGAGGTGCGCCAGCAGCAGGTGCGCGGGCTCGCCACCGCCTTCCTGGAATGGAAGAAACCGCGCGGGGTGTTTTCAGAAAACAAGGCGCGGACTTCCAAGATTGGGCGCTACCAAGGTGTGCAGAGCGAGATCACCGGTTCGGTGACCGCCCGCGATGAGGATGGCTTGGAAATTGCGCTGCCCTACCGGGCGCACAGCTGGGCGGTGGACCTGCCGGGAAAAGACCTGCTGTTCCTGCTCGACGGACCCGACACCGAGGCCTTCAAGCGCGCGGCGAAGGATGCCAAGTCGGTGTGGTCTTCGGTCAAGCTGCTGACCACCAGCGAGCTGGTCAAGCAGCTTGAGCAGGCAGGGCTGGCGGCGCGCAGCGGCAATTTTCCCGGCCTGGGTGCGGACTGGACCGCTGCCGAACGCACCTGGTCGGCTCCGCTGCGCGTGGTCGGTCCGTCCACCTGGCCAGCGCTCGAGAAGTTGCCGAAGAAGGTGCGGGCCGACCTGCTGCGGGCCGGGCAGTGGTTGCTGCGCAATCCGGTCGCAGCGGTGGCGGGCGAGGCTTCCGCGATCCAGCTCGGCGTCACCGCCTTGACCGGGCGCGCCCTGCTCGGATTGAACGACCCCGGACTCGGTCCCGAACGCCAAGCGGCGTTGGATCGCGTGGTCGCGTTCCTGCTTGAAGCGCAGGCTTCCGCGGCGGCCAGGTTCCCGGGCCTGATCGGCCAAGAGGATGGCAACGCCACCCTGTACGCGCATTCCATCGCAACCTTGTTTCTGTTGGACTGCTTCGGCAACCCGGGTTTTGTGGCTCGCCAGGAAGAGCTGCGCGCGCCGCTGCAGTCTGCTCTGGACTTGATTCTGGCGGCGCAAGGCAACAACGGCAGCTGGCGCTACACGCTGCGCGGCAGCGAGGTCAAGGGGCGCGACACATCGATCTCGGGGTGGGCGCTGCTGGCCTTGTTGCGCGCGCGCGAACTGGGTTTCACGTTGCCCGACCGGGCTTTGGCCGCGGGTCGCGACGGCCTGCTGGCTCTGGCCGGGGCCGAATTCGGGCGCTTTGGTTACGGCGATGGCGGCGGCGGGGGTGCTGGCGGAGGCCCGGCCCGTACCGCGGCGATCTACGATCGTTTTCCCTCTCAGTTGTCCGAGTCATTGACCGGCATCGGACTTTACGCAACGCTTCTGGTTGATTCGCACCTGACTCCCGAGGGGCGCCCGAGCAACACCCAGTGGAAGGCGCTGCAACTTCTGATGCGCTTGCAGCCGCGGCTCGAGGCGGGGGCCTACGACCTGTACTACTGGCACTACGGCTCGTGCGCCTTGTCGCTGTTCGGCGGCAAGGAACTCAAAGTGTGGCGAGAGCAGCTGGTGTCCGTCTTGCAGGAGCGCCACCTGCGCAGCGCCGATGCCGCCGTAGAGGGATCCTACGCCGACAAGTCGGTGTGGTCCTCTGAGGGCGGGCCCGCCTACGCCACCTCGATGGCGGTGCTGGCGCTGCTCTCGGCGTATTCGGCGCGGCAGCAGGAGATTCTGGCAGACTGAGGTCTGCCATGATCGCGATCCTCCCATCCCTGTTCTTCGGCCTGGTCCTTTCGCTTTCGCAGCAGGCGGCCACCCCCTTCTATCGCATCCAGGTGGTCGACGCCGAAAGCGGCCGCGGGGTGCCGATGATCGAGTTGCGTCTGGTCGACAACAGCACCTATTACACCGACAGCCAGGGGGTGGTCGCCTTCTTCGAGCCCGGGCTGATGGACACCGAACTGTTTTTCCACGTGGCCGGGCACGGTTATGAACACGCGGCTGATTTTTTTGGCTACCGCGGCGCACGCCTGACTCCGACCGCCGGCGGCGCGGGCACCCTCGAGGTCGATCGCATCAACATCGCCGAGCGCATCTACCGCATCACCGGCGCGGGCATCTACCGTGATACGCGCCTGCTCGGCGAGCCGGCGCCGATCGCCAGGCCCTACATCAATGGTTTGGTCGCCGGCCAGGACTCAGCGTTGGCAATTCCGCACAATGGCAAACTGTACTGGTTCTGGGGCGATACCAACCGCGTCTCTTATCCGTTGGGCAACTTCAAGGTTTCGGGTGCGACTTCCGATCTGCCTGGCAACGGTGGTCTTGACCCAGCGGTCGGCATCGACCTGACCTATTGGGTCAACGCCGACGGTTTCAGCCGTGAGATGGCCCCGCTTGCCGGCAGCGGCGTGGTGTGGCTCGGTGGCCTGCAGACCGCGCCCGATGCCAACGGCAACCCGCGCATGTTCGCGCACTTCACCCGCCTGCTCGGCTTGGGTTCGCCGGTGGAGCAGGGAATGGTGCTGTGGAACGAGGCCACCGAAACCTTTGAGAAGGTCTCGACCATCCCGCTGGACAATCCCTTGCATGGGTATGGCTCGGCGCCGTTCAAGCACATCGATCAGGGGACCGAGTACATCTACTTCTGCAACCCGTATCCGAGTCTGCGCGTGGCGGCGAAATTGGCGTTGATCGACCGCCCCGATCAGTACCAGGGTTATACGCCCTTGGTGGCCGGCACCCGATTCGCCGGCAGCGCAACCCAATTGGACCGGGATGGCCAGGGCAAGCTGGTGTGGGCGTGGAAGGCGGATACGCCGCCGCTGACCCCGGCGCAGCAGCGCACGCTGGTCAGCGCCGGCCTGATGAATCGCGGCGAGTCGCCCTTCCGCATCAAGGACTACGACACCGACAAGCAGATCGTCGAGCACTTCGGCACCGTCGCCTGGAACGCCTACCGCAACAAGTGGATCATGGTCTTCGGCCAGTCCTACGGCGGCACCTCCTTCCTCGGCGAGATCTACATCGCCGAATCAGCGCAGGTCGAAGGACCCTGGACGCGTGCGCGCAAGATCATCACCCACGACGACTACAGTTTCTACAATGTCGCCCAGCGCTCCTTCTTCGACCAGCAGGGCGGTCGCGTGATCTACATCGAAGGCACCTACACGCGCACCTTCTCGGGCGCCGAGGTGCCGACCCCGCGCTACAACTACAACCAGATCATGTACCGCCTGGACCTGGCCAACCCCCGCTTGTTCCTGCCCTGAGTCGCTGCGCATCCTCTCGGCGTGGTTCGGGCGCATAGAGGCCGTCTACAAACATACCGCCCCACGACCTCCTAAGCTGAATGCATGTTGGCCGCCACCTTCCTCGCGCTGATTTGTTCGCCGCAAACGGTTCCGTTGGAGGTCGGCAAGCCGGTCTCAGCCGCCCTTGGTTCCACTGCCAGCCGGGTCCATACTCCGAATCTGGACGCCAATTTCACTCGGGCTCCGACACTGGGGGTGGCCTATTCGGTCGAAGTCGAAACCGCTGGCCTCTACTCCATCGATTCACGATCCTACGATTTTGATACCTACCTGGTTTTGTCGGACGGCAGTGGCAAGGTCCTTGGCGAAGACGACGACGGCTGGATCCGAACGCATTCCCGTCTGACCTTGGCGCTGGAGCCGGGCCGTTCCTACACCCTTTATGCGTGTGCACTGCACGGCGGACGTGGCTCTTTCGAGGTGGTCGTCAGGGCCGGAGCGGTGGATCCATTACCGGAGGAACAGCGCTGGCAGCTCGAAGCCGCCGATCTTCATGGCCGGATCCAGTACCTTGAGCAGCTTCCGCAGCATCGCTATCTGGACGAAGCGCAGACGCATCAGGATCTAGGGGCTCTTTACTACCGGCGCCAGATGGCGGATCAGGCCTTGGAGCAGTGGGACCGAGCCCTTGAGTTGTATCCCCAGGCCTCTGGCGGGCCGTTTTATTCCGAAGCGAACCTGAACCGCGCACTGTCTATGCTGTGGGAAGGAAAGGGAGATCTGGTTCGTGCCATTGCCCACGCGCGCGCGCGATTGCAGATCACCGCGCAAGTGGTCGGCAAAGATGACTTCGATTTCGCCACCGCCGAGACCGAACTCGGTGCCTTGTTGAAGGCAGCGGGAGAGTACTCGGAAGCCGTGGAATTGTTCGAGAACGCGGTCACCGGGTATCAGGAGGCTCTAGGCGGCGATCACGAATACACCGTGATCGCCCTGAAAAACCTGCTTTCCCTGAACCAGGGCCTCGATCGCGCCGAGCAGGTCGTGGCGGTTCAACGACGCATCCTTGGCATCCAGGAACGGACCATGGGAGCGGATCATCCGCAACGGGCCCAACGCCTGAACTCGCTGGCCTTCTACCTGCATCAGCGCGGTGATCACCAGGCCGCACTTCCCTATTACCAGCAGGCCCTGGCAATTCGTGAACGTTCGCTCGGAGCGGAACACGCCGATACGGCGCTCAGTCTGAACAATCTTGCCTTCCTGCTGGAAGACCTTGGCCGTCCTGAAGAAGCGCTGCCGCATTATCTGCGCGGTCTGGCAATCCTGGACGCCGAAGGCCAGACTGACGTCAGCTTTCTGCGGGATCTGTCCACCAACCTCGGCAACCTGCTGATGTCGCTGGGCCGCATCATCGAGGCAGAATCGCACTTTCTGCGTGCCGTCGACCTGCTGGAATTGGAAGTCGGCGCGGATGATCCTCGCTTGTTGAACGAGCTCAACCTGCTCGGTTCGTCGCTGGGCGATCTGGGCGCCTACGTGATCGCCGAAAACTTGATGCGGCGAGCCCTGGCGATCCGTCGCCGCACTTTGGAAACCGGCGACGTGCTCCTGGCGCCCGCGCTGAATAATCTGGCCATTGCCGCCACCGAGTTGGGAAAGTACCAGGAAGCCCGGGCCTGCTATGAAGAAGCCCTCCAGCTGAACATTCAGCACTATGGTCCCGAGCACCAGGAGGTCTCTGCGGTACTCGGCAATCTGGCCCAGCTCTATGAGCAACAAGGACTTTTGGAAACCGCGCGGCCGCTGTCCGAGCGCGCCTTGGCGATCAGCATCAAGGCCTTCGGAGCGGCCCATCCGCAGACCGCCCGGGATCGCATCAACCTGGGCATTCTGCTGAAGGACCAGGGGC
The DNA here is from genome assembly GCA_021776925.1 of Planctomycetota bacterium. GTDB lineage: Bacteria > Planctomycetota > UBA1135 > UBA1135 > UBA1135 > JAJFFB01. The sequence continues at coordinate 122,919 of JAJFFB010000016.1, forward strand.
TGTACGGAGAAGCACAACCCTTGCTGGAGACCGCCCTGGCTGATCTTGAAGCGGCTCTCGATCCCCAGGATCCATTCCTGGCCACCGCGCTGAGCAATCTGGCCAATCTGTACGCTTCCATGACGCAATGGGACGCGGCCTATTCTTTGCTGAAACGAGCCTTGGATCTGCGCCAGGCAGTTTCCGGCCTGAGCCACCCGGAGACGGTCCGGACCAGGTGGAATCTGGTCTTCCTGTGCATCAAGACCAAGCGCTTCGGCGACGCCACAAAACTCCTCGAGGACGACCAGGCTTTCAATCCAGAGGGTCCCTTACCCTGGAAGCTCCGCTCTTTGTTGTATTGGGAGCAAGGCGAAAAGGAAAGGTCGGTGGCTTCCTGGCAGCAAGCCGTGCTCCTCGAGGAGAAGCAGCACGGTCCTGAGCATCCGCAAGTGGCGCAGGCCAGGTATGAATGGGCGCGTGCCTTGCGTATGAGCGGGCGCTTCGAGGAAGCTGCCCCGGTCTTCGCCGGCAGCCTGGACGCGACCCTGAACTGGCTGGAAACGCAACTGCCGACCATGAGCGAGGCCGGGCGCTTGCGTTTGCTCGAGGTCAGCGCCGACCCGGGAGAGTATTTGCGCACCCTCGCGCGAGCGCCCTCGGCGAGCTCGGACCAGGCCTATGCGCGCTATCTGCGTTGGAAGGGCATGGCCACGCGTTTGCAGTCCGCCAGTCTCGAACTGGCTCCATTGATCTCGGATCCCGAGGTCCAGGAACTGCGCACCAACATTCAAAAGGTCGCGCGCCATCTTTCGCAGCAGGTCCTTCTGCCGCTGGATCAACAAAGCCCACAGCACTCTTTGCGCATCGCCAACCTGCGCCAGGAGCGACTCGGACTGGAGCGGGGATTGAACCGCCGCCTGGGGACAGCCCAGGCCCTTCACACCCCTGACCTTGCGCGCGTGCAGGCGGCCCTGCCTGCCGATTCCGTGCTGCTGGACTTCCACGTCGGGACCCACGTCCACGCCTGGGTCCTCGCCCGGAACGGCGAACCACGTCTGATCTCGCTGGGGGGGGCCAAAGAAATCCGCGCGGCGATGCAATCCTTGTTGGAGTCGGCGGGGGTGCGCGGTGGCAAGCCCTTGAGCGAGGGAGCCGCAGATCCTGGTATGGAATTTCAGCGGCGCTTCTGGGAGCCCTTGAGCGAGGTGGTCGGCGATGCGGCAACGGTGTTCGTCAGCCCCGACGGCTTCCTCTGCGAGCTTCCTCTCGGTGTGGTGCCGGAAGAAGACGGTGGCTTTCTGCTGGAGAAACACCGATTCGTCTATCTATCCGATGCCACGCGTCTGATCCGCCCCCAACGGGCTGTGAAGATTGCGCAAGGACCTATGCTCGGCATCGGCGGGATCAATTATTTTCGCCGTGATGAGGCGCCGCCGCAGGCTGTGGCAGAAGATATTTCTACGCGTTCGCGCATCGGCAGCAATTGGATTTCGCTGCCGGCCACGAGGGTGGAATTGCAGACTCTGCGTGATCTGCACGATTTCGTTCTGGAATGGGACAGCCCGCTTGATGTGCTCGAAGGCCGGGCGGCCACCGAAGAGGCCGCGCGCGCGCGATTGCCCGGGCATCGTTACTTGCACATCGCCACCCACGGCTATTTCGAACCGGCAACCTTGCCCTCACTTCTTTTGGACGCCGAACGGAAGCAGGCCGAAGCCCGGATCGGCGAACAAATCCATGCCACCGGCCTATTGCCCGGCCTGCTTTCCGGCCTGGTCTTCGCCGGAGTCAATGGTGCGCCCGATCCGACTCGCGACGACGGCTATCTCTCCGCGGAAGAAATCCAGCACCTCGATCTGTCGGCCTGCGACCTGGTCGTGCTTTCCGCCTGCGAGACCGCACTCGGCAGCGCGCGTGCCGGCGAGGGCCTGATGTCCTTGCGCCGTTCCTTCGAGGTCGCCGGTGCCGATACCGTGATCAGTTCCTTGTGGAAGGTCGATGACCAGGCCACCGCCGAACTGATGAAGGACTTCTACACCAACCTGTGGGAGACTGGTATGAATCGCGGCGAGGCTCTGCACCAGGCGAAACTGCGCCTGCTGCGGCGCAACCGCATCGAAAATGGCGGCGACGCCCGGCCCTCAACCTGGGGCGCCTTCGTGCTCAGCGGCGACTGGGAATAACCGGTATATTTGCCCACTATGTTCCATTTCTGGCTGGCTCTGACGCTCCTCATCCAAGAGCCCTCTGCACTCGAGGTTGGACGACCCTTGAGAGGACAGGTTTCTGATGCTTCGCCGGAGGTGAGTACGCCAACGATCGAAGCGAAATTCACCAAGGCGGAGACGGTCGGGGAGGCCTTCTCCCTTTCCGTGGTGGAATCACGTGCCTACCAGATCGACCTGCGCTCGTACGAGTTTGACTCCTATCTGGTTCTTTTCGATGCTGAGGGGAATCTCCTTGGCGAAGATGACGACAGCTTGGTCGGGACCCATGCAAGGTTGGTTTTCAGCCTGGAGAAAGGAGAGTCCTACCGCTTGGTTGCCTGCGCCCTGCACGGTGCCCGAGGCGGTTTCACATTGACCGTGGTTCCAGGCAGGACAGGGCCAAGGACCGCGGACGAACACCGACAGGATGAGCTCCAGGACCTTTATGGCCGCATTGAATTTTTAGAAAATGCCGGGGATGACAAGCTCCTCAGCCTGGCGCACACTGTTAGCAGACTTGGTTTCTTTTTCTACCAGAACGGAAACAATCCAGATGCACTGGTTCAGTTTCAGAGGGCATTGGCGATTCAAGAGACCGCTAGCGGACCGGAACATCCGAAAACGGCGGAGGTCCTGAACCTGGTCGCCTTTGTTTTGCAGGCCTTGGGCTCCTTTGAAGAAGCCAGGCCCCACTACGAACGGGCTCTCCAAATCCGTGAACGCGTTCTTGGACCTGATCATGTGGATACTGCTACAAGCGTGAACAACCTCGGGTTTTTGTTCAATGCGCAGGGGAACCATCTGGCTGCACAGCCACTCTTTGCCCGCGCCCTGCGAATTCGCGAGCAGCTGCTGGGGCCTGATCATCCCGACACAGCAGCCAGTCTTGGGAATTTGGCCGGGACCTATATGTCCCAAGGCAGGCTTCAGGATGCGCGACCTCTGTTGGAGCGCTCTCTGGCCATCAATGAGAAAGTCCACGGAGCGGAGCACCCGAGCACAGCCGTTTCGCTGAACAACCTCGCTGCCCTGGTGCATGCGCAAGGTGACTACCACGCGGCTGTGCCTTTGTTGGAGCGGGTTTTGAAAATAAGAGAACAAACCCAGGGGCCGAATCATGCAGACCTTGCCCAAAGCTTGAATAACCTGGCCACCGTTCTCGACAACCTGGGTGAATTCCAGCGCGCCTTACCTCTTTTTCAGCGTGCGCTCTCCCTATACGAGCAGTCGTTTGGTCCGGACCACCCTGCGACCGCATTCGGACTAGCCAACCTGGCTGCACTTTATCAATCACAGGGCCTCTTATTGAAAGCACTTCCACTCTATGAAAGGGCACTTGCGATCCGCGAGGCTGCATTGGGCGGAACTCATCCTGATACCGCCTCGAGCCTCACCGGTCTGGGGGGGGTTCTTCAAGCCCTCGCCAGGTCGGATGAGGCGCGCCAGGTGTACCAGCGAGCGTTGGCGATCACCACCGAGTTGTTCGGATTGGAACACCCCGATACGGCCATTTGCCTGAACCAGCTGGGCACTCTCGCCAGTGACCAAGGTGACTCCATTGAAGCCCTCAGGCTGTATGAGCAGGCTCTTGCTATTCAAGAATCGGTCCTTGGCAGTGAGCACCCACATACTATTCAAAGCATGAACAACGTGGCCGGTGTGCTGGAATCGCAGGGAGAATTTGATCGAGCCCAGCCGCTGTTGGAGCGGGCCTTGGCAATCCGTGAAAAGACCCTTGGGGCTCGCCACCCAGATACGGCGCAGAGTTTGAACAGCCTCGGTTTATTGCTCCAATCGATGGGCCGCTTCGAAGAGACTGGCCCGTTGTATATTCGTGCACTATCGATTCGGCGGGAGGTCTTGGGGGACCACCATTCCGATACGGCGACAAGTTTGAACAATCTCGCTTTCCTCCTTCATTCACAGGGCGAGAATAAAAAGGCTCGACCTCTGCTGGAACAAGCCCTTGCCATCCGCGAATCTAACTACGCACCGGGGCATCCCCAGATTGCATCGGTCCGGAACAGTCTTGCTAGCGTTCTCATCGCACTAGGAAACTACGTCGAATCTGAACCTCTGCTGATCCAGTCACTTCAGGACCTTGAGAAGGAACAAGGCGGTGATCATCCAAGTACCGCCTTGCTCAAGAATAACCTGGCGGGACTCTATAAAGCCCAAGGCCTGTTCGCCCAAGCCTTGCCTCTGGCGGAAGAGGCATTGGCCATTCGTCAGAAAGTCCTGGGCCCAGACCATCCTGATACAGCCTCAAGCCTGAACAGCCTGGCTACTTTATATTATTATTTAGGTCTCTATCAAAAGGCCTTGCCCATTTTCGAAAGAGTTCTTGAAAACCGTGAGAGGATCTATGGGAAGGAGCATCCTGAAACTGCGCTTTGCATGAGCAATTTGGCCGGATGTCTGCATTCTCAAGGAGACTATGAAAAGGCCTTGGAGTTCTATCAGCGAGCCTTTGAAACCCGAGAACGCTTCTATGGAATCCAGAACCGGGAAACAGCCAGCAGCTTGAACAATCTTGCCGCGGTCTTTTTTTCCCAGAAAGAGTATGCCCGATGCCGGTTGCTTCTGGAGCAGGTCCTGGAGATTCGACAGGATGTTCTCGGACCTGAGCATCCGGAGACTGCAGCCAGTCTGGGAAACCTGGCGGCCGTCCTGATTCAGGTTGGTGACTTGCAAGCCGCACGCCCCTTGCTGGAATGGTCCGTTTCACTAAATGAATCGCTGCTGGGACCTGGACATCCGAATACTGCAGATAGTTTGGCCAACTTGGCTGGATTGGTGGATTTGGAGGGAGACCTCGAAAATGCCGGGACCCTCTATAAGCGCGTTCTAGGAATCAGAAGCGAGTTGTTTGACCCCGGGCATCCTGATGTTGCAGAAAGCCTGAAGGACTTGGCTGGCAACCTATGGGCCCAAGGCAGCCACTTGAAAGCCCTGCGGTTGTTGCAGGAAGAGTTGGAGGGAGTACTGGACTACCTTGATCGAGAACTCCCTTCAATGAGCGAGGCGGGCAGATTCCGCCTCTTGAAGACCTCAGCCAATCCCTTTCGTTTCCTTTCAGCCTGGACTCAGGTGGAAGGAGTTCCTGCGGCTCGCGCCTACCAGGTCTTTTGCAAATGGAAGGGAAAAGCAACTCGCATGAAGCTGGCTGGTGTCCGGCTCCTGCAAATGGCCGGGGATCCTGCATTTAAGGAGTTGCAGGGGAGAATCCAAGTCCGTTCCAAGGAGTTGTCAGACCTGGTTTTGCTGCCTCTGGATCAACAGGCGGAAGAACACGGCAATCTGGTTGCCAGCCTTCGCAATCAGCGGCTGAACCTGGAGAGAGAGTTGAATCGTACCTTGGGTCTTGACCCGGTCCTTGCTCCGTTGGGCATCGAGAGAATTCAGAACGCGCTTCCCTCTGATGGTGTCGTGCTTGACTTTTTTGTCGGACCTGAAGTTCTCGCATGGGTTGTGCACCCATCTGGAGATCCGCAGATATTGAATCTTGGACCGAGTGAGCCCCTTTTGCTTGCCCAACAGAGGTTCCTCAAATCAGTCACTCCGAGGGGGGGGCGTGCGATATCTGCCGAATCCAACGACCCCGCGAAGGCTTTGTGGGACCTGCTGTGGCAACCGCTGAAGGATGAGGTCAGCATGGCAGCAACCGTTTTCGTGAGTCCTGATGGATTCCTGTGTGAGCTCCCGTTTGGCGTGCTTGTGAACCGTGATGGCGGCTTCCTATTGGAGGACCACCGCTTTGTCTATGTGGGCGATGCCTCTCGGGTTGTGGCCATTAGGGAACAGGCCCGTCCTCAAGGTGATGGGTCTGAGGGACCTCTTCTGGCGGTGGGAGGAGTCAATTACTTCCTTCGCGACAAGGCTGAGAGATCTTCACTGGGTGTCGATTTGACGCGGTCGCATTTCGGAACTATCTGGGAATCTCTCCCTGCCACGAGTGAGGAGCTGCAGACCTTGCGAGATTTACATGAATTCGTGTTGAATTGGGATAGCCCGGTCCAGGTGCTTGAAGGAAAGGGCGCGACGGAGGAAGCCGTGCGCTCCAGTCTGCCTGGCAATCGCTATGTTCATTTCGCCACACATGGATTTTTTGAGCCTGATCATCTTCCTTCTCTATTGCTCGATGCCGAAGAAAAACAAGAAAACCGGGTTTTTGCAGAGCAGATCCGCGCGGTTGGATTGTTGCCCGGATTGCTTTCTGGTCTAGTGTTTGCGGGTGTCAATGGCGAACCGGACCCAACTCGCGACGACGGCTATCTTTCGGCCGAAGAGATCCAGCACCTCAACTTATCCGACTGCGACCTCGTGGTACTGTCCGCCTGTGAGACCGCTCTCGGAAGCGCTCGCGCAGGCGAGGGCCTGATGTCCTTGCGTCGTGCATTCGAGGTCGCCGGGGCCGACACCGTGATCAGTTCCCTATGGAAGGTCGACGACCAGGCCACAGCGGAATTGATGAAGGCGTTCTACGTCAATCTCTGGCAAAAGAAAATGGGCTGTGGAGAAGCCCTGCATCAGGCGAAGTTGCGAATGCTACGCCGCAACCGCATCGAAAACAGCGGCGACGCCCTGCCCAGAACCTGGGGCGCCTTCGTCCTCAGCGGCGACTGGCAGTGAGCGCAGCATGCCCTGGTGGGCCTAGCAAGCCGGTCAAATCAGGCAGATTGATCGGAGTCAGCCCACGGGTCGTAGCTGCCGACGCTCCAGACGTGACCCTCGGGGTCCTTGCAGGTGAAGGCACTGCCGCCGTACTCCTGTTCGGTCACAGGCATCACGATTTCGGCACCCGCGGCCACCGCGCGTTGGAAGAAACCGTCGACGTCGTCATCGACGATGCACAGCGCCTGGTTGCTGCCACCGAGGTTCTTGGGCGACTGCTGGGTGCGGCCGTAGGTGTCGTCGCGTACCGAGTGCACCATGATCATCGAGTTCCCGTCGGCGGACTTGAGCTGCGAATGGACGATGGTGCCGTTATCGCCCGGGACCACCAGGTGCGCAGTGAAACCGAAGGCCTGTTCCAGCCACGCAATCGCCGCGGGGGCGTCTTCGTAACACAGAGAAGAAATGAGTCGGTTTCCGGTGGCGCTCATGCCACGAGTCTAGCCATATGCGGGCGATCAGGCGCCGGGCTCCAGCGGTGCCTGCCCTGCTAGCATTCCGAGGTGTGGACTCCACCCATTGATGTGATCCCGATCTCCCGGCTGGCGCTGGGTTTCTTGCCGGCGGTGGCGGTGGTGGCGGTGCTGTGGCACTGGCACGGGCAAGCAAAAGTTGCCACCTACGCGCTGCTGCGCATGCTCGCGCAGTTGTTATTGGTCGGCTACGTGCTCGCCTTCCTGTTCGGCCAGGAGCAGGCCGCGTGGGTCCTGTTGGCGCTGATGGTAATGTTGTCGGCGGCGAGCTGGATCGCCTTGCGTACCGTGCCGGGGCCGAGGCGCCTGCATTTCGGTCAGGCGTTTTTCGCGGTTGGGGTCGGCGGCGGAGCGACGCTACTGCTGATCACCCAAGCGGTGCTCGGACTCGATCCCTGGTTCGAACCGAGCGTGATGATCCCGCTCGCCGGCATGGTCTTCGGCAACGCAATGAACAGCGTCAGCCTGGCGGGGGAGCGCCTTCATGCCGAACTCGACAATGGCGCCGACACCGTGCACGCGCGCAACAGCGCCTATCGTGCCGCCCTGATCCCGATCACCAATTCCCTCTTTGCTGTCGGCCTGGTCTCGCTGCCGGGCATGATGACCGGACAGATCCTGTCTGGAGTTTCACCGCTGATCGCCGCGCGTTACCAGATCCTGGTGATGTGTCTGATCTTCGGTTCATCAGGTCTGGCGGCGGCACTATTCTTGCATCAGCATTTGCGCCGACACCTGCATAGAAGCTCCCTTTCATCATGAATCTTTCTGGACAGACCGTCTTCATCACCGGCGCCAGCTCCGGCATCGGCCGCGCTTGCGTCAGCGCCTTCGCTGCCGCCGGTGCGCGTGTGCTGATGTGCGCGCGCCGCGTCGAGCGCTTGCACCAGCTGGCCGCCGAGATCGATCGCGATCACGGCGCCGACAGCCACGCCTTGGCCCTCGACGTGCGTGACCGTGAGGCGGTCGCGGCGGCGTTCAGCGGCTTGCCCGCCGCATGGCAGCAGATCGACGTCCTGGTCAACAACGCCGGTCTGTCGCGCGGACTGGAGCCGCTGCAGCAGGGCTCGCACGATGACTGGGAGGAAATGATCGACACCAACGTCAAGGGACTGCTCTACGTTTCGCGCGCGTTGTTGCCGGCGATGGTTGCACGCGGCAGCGGCCAGGTGATCAACATCGGTTCGATCGCCGGCCGCGAGGTCTACCCCAGCGGCGCGGTCTACTGCGCCAGCAAGCACGCGGTCGCAGCGCTGACCGCTGGCATGCGCCTCGATCTCAATGGCACCGGGGTGCGCGTTTCCACCGTCGACCCCGGCCTGGTCAACACCGAGTTTGCGCGCGTGCGCTTCCACGGCGACCAGCAGCGCGCCGAGCAGACCTATAGCGGCATGACTCCGCTCAGCGGCGCCGACGTCGCCGAGGTGGTGCTGTGGGTGGCGTCGCGACCGGCGCACGTCAACGCTGCCGAAATCCTGTTGTTGCCGAGCGACCAGGCCAGCGCGACGGTGGTCGACCGCAGCTAGAATGCGGCGATGGACAATCCGCAACCCACCATCGAGTGGATTCACGTCTGCGACAACGCATTCCGCGACGAATCAGGCAAAATGTGCCTGGTCGGCATGTTTGATTCGCTTTATTCACGCCAGCTTCCCGGGCGCCTGCCGGTCTTCTCGGTCGCCATCGGCATGACCGGCGGCCAGGGCCAGTATGAAATCGGGCTGCAGATCCAGACCCCCGGCGGCAAGGCGATCAACATGCAGATGCCACCGGTGCAGCTGCCGGATCCGTCGATCAAGGCGCGCGCCGCGGTGCGCGTCAACAACTACCCCTTCGAGGAGTTCGGCACCTACACCTTCCGCGTGCTGCTCGGCGGGCAGCCGGTGGCCTTCCCCAACCACATGCTCGAGCACGTCGAAGTGCAGCCACAGGACGAATCGCAGAGCGGCGCCACCATCCCCGGCGGCGCGCAGATTCCGCCGCCGCCTGATTTCCAGCAGTAACCCCGGCCGCCTGCTCCTGCCCCCATGGATTTCGACCGCATGCGGCGTTGGACCCGCGAGCTGATCGCGATCGATTCGGTCACCGGGCGCGAAGCGCAGCTGGCGCTGTGGCTCGAGCGCGAACTGCCGGCGCGCGGCTGGACGGTGGAACTCGACCAGGTCTCACCAGGGCGCCTCAACCTGCTGGCGCGCTTCGACGCCGCGCCGCCGAGCCTGCTGTTCAACACCCACTTGGACACGGTGCCCGAGGCCTATGGCCCTGACGAGGACAGCGTGCGCCTTTACGGGCGCGGCGCCTGCGACACCAAGGGCATCCTGGCGGCGATGCTCGAGGCGCTCGAAGACGCCCGCAATGCCGGCCGCCAGGGCCTCGGCCTGCTGTTGGTGGTGGGAGAAGAGCGCGACCATTCCGGTGCCATCCACGCCGGGCGCACGCTGCCCACGCCCGCCACTCTGGTGGTGGGGGAACCCACCGAAAACGTCTTTCTCAAGTCGCAGAAGGGTCTGCTGTCTGCACAGCTCTGCGCCGCCGGCATCGAGGGCCACAGCGGCTACCCGGAGAACTTCGACTCGGCGGTCGACAAACTGCTGCCGGTGCTCGAACGGTTGCGCCGCGCGTCGTGGCTGGCCCAGCACAGTGCGGCTGGCACCACCGTCAACTTCGCCATGCTTGAGGGCGGCAACGCCTTCAACAAGGTGGCGGGCGCGGCCTCGGCGCACATGCTGTTCCGGCTCGCCGAACCCGCGGTCGAGGTCATCCGTCGCACCGAAGAGAGCCTCGGCCTGCTGCCCGACGGCGTGCACCTGGAATGGTACCGCGCTGAAAGCTCCGATCCGGTCGACGGCATCGACGTGCTGCCCGACCACCCCTGCGGGGTAGCCGCCTTCGGCACCGACCTGCCCTATTTCGACTGGTCGCCGCAACGCAAATTCCTGGTCGGCCCCGGCTCGATCCAGCAGGCGCACCGCGACGTCGTCGGCGGCGACCGCCAGCGCGGCGAATGGATCGACAAGAACGCCCAGGAAGACGGCGCGCGCCTCTACCGTGAACTGATCGAACGATGCTGCCGCTGACCCCTCAAGAACCCTCCGAATCGCTGATCCACAACCCGGTGCCGGTGCTGGCCGTGCTGCTCGCGGTGCTCGGCCTGCTCTTTGCGACCAATGCGCACCCGCGCCTGGGCAAGATCTTCCGCTTCGTACCGTTGCTGGTGTTCGCGTATTTCGTACCCACCCTGCTTTCCAACACCGGGGTCATTCCGCTCGACGACAAATATGTACTTTATGGATTCGTCAAAAAATGGCTGTTGCCGGTCAGCCTGATTCTCTTGACGCTGTCGGTCGATATCCCGGCGATCATGCGCCTGGGTCGCAACGCGGTGGTGCTGTTCTTGGGTGGCACCCTTTCGATCGTGATCGGCGGCCCGCTGGCCTTGCTGCTGTGCGTTTGGACCGGGCGCCTGTTTGGCTATGAAATGATCCCTGATCATTTGACCGATCAAGCCTGGCGCGGCCTGGCGGCACTCTCTGGTTCCTGGATCGGTGGCGGCGCGAACTTCATCGCTATCGGCCAAGAGGCCGGCACATCCTCCTCCATGCTTTCCTTGATGGTGGTAGTCGACGTCGCGGTGGCAAACATCTGGATGGCGGTGCTGCTGTGGTTTGCCGGTCGGGAACTCAAATCCGACGCGCGCATCGGCGCCGACCGCACCTCGCTCGATGCGGTGCGTGAGAAGATCGCCGACTACCGCGCCGAGATCGCCAAGCCGACCGATCTGCATTCCCTGCTGCTGATGCTGGCCATCGCTTTTGGCGCCACCAGCCTGGCTCGATGGGGAGCAGAAACGATCGTCGAGGCAACGACGCAACCAGGGGCGGAACCCTTCATGAGCGCGTTGACCTGGACCGTCCTCATGGTCACCGCGGTCGGTCTGGCATTGTCCTTCACCCGGCTGCGCCACCTCGAGGGCAAGGGTGCCAGTGCGGTCGGTAGCGTTTTGCTCTACCTGCTGGTCACCACCATCGGTGCCAAGGCAGAGTTCAGCAAGATCATGGATCCGGAGAACACCGGCCTGGTCATCATCGGCGCGGTATGGATGTTCTTCCACGGCGCCTTGCTGCTGCTGCTACGCCGTTGGCTGAAAGCGCCGGTGTTCTTCATGGCGGTCGGCTCGCAG
>JAJFFB010000151.1 GCA_021776925.1 Planctomycetota bacterium
GCCGCATTTTGATTTCCGTGACGCGCGCTCTGAGCTCGGCATCCCGTTGCGCCCGATCGGCGACAGCGATGTGTACGCCGGCGACGAATTGTGGTCGAGCGCGGTGCTCGCCGACTTCAACAACGACGGCCGCCTCGATGCGTGGGTAAATCAGGTCTACGGCTTCCTCGACTACTCCTTCGGCTGTCTTTATCTGCGCGGCGACGACGGCTACGCCGATCACCACGTCGGCGCTGGAGTTTCCCTATGGGGGGGATATGGCGCCGCCGCGGTCGACCTCGACTCCGACGGCCGTCTTGATCTGATCGCCTGCGGCACCGGCACCGCCGGCAACGATCCGATCCAGGTGCACGTCTTTCACAACCGCCGCGCCGAAGCCGATTGGATCGGTTTTGATCTGCGCCACCCGAATTCCGCGCTGGCGGTCGGCGCCAGCGTGCTGATCGAGCGTGAGCACGACGTGCTGGTGCGCCAGATCGAGACCAGCACCAGCAGCCACACCCAGCAGAACGATCCGCGTCTGCACTTCGGGCTCGGCGATGAGCCGCCGCAGCGTGTGTGGGTGTACTGGCCCGATGGCGTGATCCAGGACCTCGGCCAGCCCGAGAGCGGGCGCTATCACCGCGTCGAAAAAGATCGCGGCCGCACCCCGGTGGCGCGGGCGCTGCATCCGCGCGAGGCGGTTGCCGGGCAGCCGGTGGTGCTCGAGTTCAACGGCGGGCGCGGGCCTGAGTACTTCTGGGACCTGAGCGGCTCGCGCCTGCCCGAAGCGGTCACCGCGCAGCCAAAGCTTGAGCATACCTTCGCCACCCCGGGTAGCCACCAGGTGCGCGTACGCGTGGTCAACCGCCGCGGCTTGGCGGTTGAGAGGGCCTTTAGCGTCGAAGTTTCGGCCCCGGCTTCGCTTCAGGAGGAAGACAAGCAGGGTCGATAAGGGAGAGCCAACCATGGTTCTGCCCTTCCTTCACGAACTCGACGTCCAGGTGCGACGTCATCCCAGCTGCGACCACTACTTCCTCGACCGCCTGGGCGAGGCGCAGGCGGACTCCGCAGCCCTGCGCACCTTCCTGCTTGAGTTCGGACTGTTGCGCGGCTCCTGCCGGGTGCTCGACGCGCGCCTGTCCGGTTCCACTTCGCGCTTCCTCGACATGGCACGCTCATGCGGCGTGCGTTCGGGAATCCGAGAAGAACAGGGTATGCCCGGCACGCGCCTGGCGATGGACGGCATGCAGATCCTGCAACGCGATCTGTGCCGCCGCGAAGGAGCGCTCTGGGCGGTGGAACGCGCCAGCAACATCTGGGCAGAGATGTGGTGCTTCGGCCACCAAGTGCCCAATCAGGGCATCTGGGATGGCTACTGGCATCAGCTCCTCGCCGCCGAGCCGATGGTCGCCGACCCGACCGAAGCCGCCGCCGCCGGCGGCGCCTGGCAGGATGGCCTGCACCAGGCTCTCGGCCGCCTGTCGATCTTCCTCGACGGCTGCGAAGCCGCGGTCGAGAATACGCGCGTGGCTTGAGTCCAAGGCTCGCCATTTTCGAAGTGCAGCTGCGGGGAGGTTATTCTGAGGGCCGTGTACGCACCTCGCCTCCTGCCCTTGCTCACGCCGTTCCTGCTCGCCTCCGTCCTGCCTGCGCAGCAGTTCGTCCGGCCTGACTACAGCTATGGCGCGCTCGGCCACCGCCTGGGCATGGGCGGGGTGGTCGAGCTCGACAACGGGCGCCTGGCGCTGGCCAGCGGCACCGACACCTTCGCGCTGCCCGACTACTGGACCGCGCAGGAGTGGGACGCGCTCGCCGACGCTTACCGCACCGCCTACACCAGTCCCAAGGGCCAGCAGCCGATCCAGTTCCTGCGCCACGCGCGCAATGCCGCCGGCGCCGACGCGCTCCTGGTGGTGCGCGTGCTGGGGCGCATGCAGCTGATCGATCCCGACACATTCGAAGAGGTGCGCAGCTTTCCGTCGCGCAACGACCTGGTCGACGTGCGCGTCCTCGACGTGGACGGCGTTGCCGGCGACGAGATCGTGGTCAAACGCGCGTCTAGCGTCGAGGTCTTCAACGCCGATGGTGTGATGCAGCGCAGTTATGCGGGAATCCCCGGCAATCGCATCCAGGTCGGACAGATGGACGGCGACACGGCGCTCGAATTCTGCACCGACCTCGGCCGGGTCTACGATTTTGCCAGCGGCGCGCTGCAGCACGACTTCGGATTCGGTCTCGGCACCACCTTCCTAGCCGCCGACGTCGACGACGACGGGCAGGCCGAACTCCTGTCGAATCCTGATTCCGAACTGCGCGCCTACGACGCCGATGGCAGCATGTTGTGGAGCCTGTTGCCGATCTACAGCAACGGCCGCATGTGTGTCGCCGACTTCGACGACGACGGCAAGCTCGAGCTGGCCTACGGCTCGGTCAAGCTGCTGATCTATGAGCTCGACACCCTGCAGCAGAGCTGGTCGCTGTATCCGGCCGACGGCGGCTACTCGGCGTTGCTGGCGCGTGACGCCGACGGCGACGGCCGCACCGAACTGGTCGCCACCGGTGGCTATGACCACACCGGCGCCGACCACCTGGTGCTCTACGACACCGTGGCGCAGACGCGCGAATGGAGCAGCGTGCACCTCGACGGCCCCTTCCTCGGCCCGCGACTGGCCGACCTCGATGGCGATGGCGTCGAGGAGGTGGTGACGGTGACGACCAAGTCCGACTCCGGCTACGCCAACGGCCGGGTGCTGATCCTCTCGGCCGCCGACCTCAGCGAGATCGCCCTGTCGGAGCCCTTCGGCGCCTTCCCCGGTTATGGCGCCAGCGGCATCGGCGCGGTCGAGGTCGCCGACCTCGACGGGGACGGGCGCGACGAGATCGTGCTCGCCGGACAGTCCGGCACTTACGACGCGGTGGTGCGCTGCCTCAACTGGTCGCCGTCGGCGGGCTTCCAGGTCGCCTGGGATTCGCCCCAGCTCAGCGGCATGAACTACAACAGCCTGGCGATCGGCGACGCCGACGGCGACGGCGTGCCCGAGATATTCGCCGGCTGCGGCCGCGTGCACACCGGCGGCGCCGATCCGGTGGTGCGCAGTTTTGACGGCTTGACCGGAGTGGAATTATGGGTGTCGGCGCCGATGGGCGGCTACTGGGATCCGGTGCCGCGGCTGGCCTTCGCCGACAAGCCCGCAGACCACCCGATCGGCGGGGTGGCGCTGCTGGGCTGCGTGCGCGCCGACGGCCGTTTCCGGGTGCTGAATGCGGCCAACGGTCAGCAGGTCGGCTCGGACGCAGGACGATACGTCGACGTCGAGAATTCGGGCAATCCGCAGGCCCAGCAATTCCTGTTGCTGACCTATGACGGGATCTTGCTCCAGTGGGATGAAGGCGGCAGCACAGACCTTGGCCACCTTCGTGGGGATGGCTTTTCCGGCATCGCCCGGCCGACGCCGTGGAGCCTGGTCTACGGCGACCAGGGCCACGGCGTGCTCTACGACCGCAACCTCGGCGCCTTCCGCTGGGAAACGCGCGACTTCGGCGGCCCGGCCGGCGACGAAGCGGTCTACTCCGCGGTCCACAACATGATCTATGGCTGTGGGGAGTACGGAGTCTTCGCCTTTCGTATGCCCTGAGCCGCGCTGTTAGGATCCCGCCCCATGGACACCTACTTGTCCGGGATCCAGCCGAGCGGCCTGCTGCACATCGGCAATTACTTCGGCGCCATCCGCCAGCACATTCGACTGCTGGAGGAACAGGGCGAGCATTTCTACTTCATCGCCGACTACCACGCGCTGACTTCCAGCCGTGATCCGCAGGCGCTGCGCGAGTTCGTGCTCGAGACCGCGGTCAGCTATCTGGCGCTGGGGCTGGACCCGGCCAAGGCGTGTCTGTTCCGCCAGTCCGAGGTGCCCGAGGTCACCGAGATCGCCTGGCTGCTGTCGACGGTCACCGGCATGGGGCTGCTCGAGCGCGCGCACTCCTTCAAGGACAAGGTCGCCAAGGGGGTCAAGCCGAGCGTCGGCCTGTTCACCTATCCGGTGCTGATGGCGGCCGACATTCTGGCTTACGATTCGACCGTGGTGCCGGTGGGCAAGGACCAGGTGCAGCACGTCGAAATGGCGCAGGACATGGCGGGTTATTTCAACGGCGCCTTCGGCGAGGTCTTCGTGCGCCCGGAGATGAGCATGCCCGCGGCCGAAAAGATGCAGAAGGTGCCCGGTCTCGACGGCCAGAAGATGTCGAAGAGCTACGGCAACACGCTATGGATCTTCGAGTCGGGCAAGAAGTTGAAGAAGGTGGTCAACAAGATCGTCACCGACAGCCGTGCACCGGAAGAACCCAAGAATCCGTCCGAGCTGTTCCTATTCGATCTGATGGCCTTGTTCGTTCCGCAGACCGAAGTCGATGAATGGAAGGCCAAAGTGCAGGTTGGCGGCGAAGGTGCACCAGGCTACGGAACACTTAAGGGTGTTATTCGAGACGCGATGGAGGAGTACTTCGCACCCGCGCGCAAGCGACGGGAGGAACTTCTCAACGATCGCGCCGAGGTCGACCGCATCTTGCAGGCCGGCGCAGAAAAAGCGCGCGCGCGCGCGGCCACGGTGCGCGACCGTGCTCTGTTGGCCTGCGGCCTGCGTTGACGGTGTGGTGCTGGCCTGAGATTTCCCTGGCGGGCGGCCGCTAAGGAACGATGGTGAGGGAGCGTGCCACCGAACTCAGGCGGCCGGCCTGGGTGCCACCGACCTGGTCGTAGGAAACGGCAGCGAAGTAGATCGTTCGGCCTACGAGATGGGTGAAGCGAGAAGGCGCAACCAGTGTGGCGAGCGCATCTCCGGCCTGGTCCAGGCGGCCATGGAAGCCGGACGCGAAGGGTGGGAACACGCCCTGAACGGCTGCGTGGAAGACGCGGTCCTTGGTCAGCGGGATCTTGATGCCATGGGAGGCGGTCGGGCCGACGCCACTGCTGGAGGAAAGAAGCACGTAGAGGACACCGGCCTCGCGATCCGGGAAATCGAGCATGAATTGAACCGGCGCGCCGCTGCTCAGCGAAATCTCGTCGGCGTCAAGCTGCAGGAAGGGGTCGTGTCCGAGGACCAAGGCCGCACCGGTATCGAGGAAGCCGCCGGTGTCGGCACCCGGCGCGCCGACCAGCAGGTCGTCGAAACCGTCCCCGTCGACGTCCCCGGCGCCCGCAACCGAGGCACCGAAATGGGCATAGGGCTGCTTGCCGTCGAACTGCCAGATCAGGCCGCCGAACCTGCCGGAATGCACGTAGATCGAACCGGCGCCGGACACGCCGCCCGGGTCGCTCAGAGGTGCACCCACCACCAGGTCATCGAAGCCATCGTGGTCGACGTCGCCGGCGCCGGCAACCGAAGCACCCAGGCGGTCGCCCTTGTTTTGCCCGTCGAAGCGCAACAGAAGAGTGCCGTTGGATCCGGAATAGACGTAGGCGGAGCCACCCTTCAGCCTTGGCCCGATTCCGCCCTTGGCGGAACCGATGATGAAGTCATCAAAGCCGTCCTGGTTGACGTCGCCCGCAGCGGCCACCGAATTGCCCAGGTTTTCCCATGCCCCAGAACCGGAGTATTGCCACAGCATTGCTCCACTGCGGCCGGAGTAGACCATGGCCGCTCCCGCGTCGAGAGTAAAACCCGATTCGGTACGAATGGCACCGACGATGAGGTCGTCAAAGCCATCGCGGTTGATGTCTCCTACTCCTGCAACCGCGCTGCCCAGCCAGTCATACCAGGCGGCCCCGTCGAAGCGCCACAACAGGCTGCGGTCGAGGCCGGAGAAAACCAAGGCAGAACCGGCATCCACTCTGCCGCCGGGATCCGCGCCCCAGGCGCCGATGATGAAGTCGTCGTAGCCGTCGGCGTTGACGTCGCCGGCTCCGGAAACCGAGGAACCGAGCCAGTCCTCGGCCGCGGAGCCGTCGACCCGCCACAGCAGGCTGCCGTCCGCGCCGGAGTAGACGTACACCGAACCCGCGGAGTCGATGCGGCCCGGGTCGCTGCCCTTGGCGCCGATGAGGAGGTCGGCAAACCCGTCGCCGTTGACGTCTCCGGCGCCGTCGACCGAGTAGCCGAACTGATCGGCGTGGACCTTGCCGTCGAAACGCCACAGCAGGGAACCGTCAATCCCGGAATAGACAAATGCAGATCCGGTGGCATGAACTCCGTCCGGGCGTGCGCCCCAGGCGCCGACGATGAGGTCGTGGAAGCCGTCCCCGTTGACGTCACCGGCACCGGCAACCGAGTCGCCAAGCCGGTCGTAGAGGAACTCGCCGTCAAATCGCGCTTTCGATTCGAGCTGACCCCCGACGACTTGTGCCGATTGCAGACTGGGTGATCCAAGCAGCAGGGCCAGGCTGAAACAGAGGGTGTGTAAAGACCGCATCATGAATCCAAGGCGAATGGCGAGGATGAGAGCACTGCAGGAATCAGGGTGTCAGGACCTAAGGCACGAGGGTCAAGGGCCAGGCGGTGGAACTCAAGCGCGTCAGGATGACCATTCCGCGGCGACCGAAGGAGACCGCCGCCAGATGGATGGTGCGGCCGAGAAAGGGTGCCAGCCGGGAGTCACCCATCAGGCTGGCTGTGGCGTTGCCCTGGCCGTCCAGGCGGCCCAGGAATCCGTCGGCGACGGGCGGGAACCAACCGTTCATCCCGGCGCGCATCAACCGATCCAGGGTCAGCGGGATCTCGATGCCGTTGATCGCCAGCGGACCGACACCGGAGGCCGAGGCGAGCACCGCGTAGAAAAAGCCCGCCTCGGACTCCGGGTAGTCCAGATCAAGGTGCACCGGGACACCGCTGCCCAAAGACAATTCGTCCACATCCAGATGAAGAAAGGTGTCAAGACCGTGAACGAAAGCCGAACCGGCATTGATGAGGGAATTCGGATCTGTGCCCGTGGCGCCGATGATGACGTCGTCGAAACCATCTCGGTCGACGTCACCGGCGCCGGAGACCGACACCCCAAGAAGATCGCTCCATTGCTCACCCCTGAAATGCCAGGTGCGGGAACCGTCGAAGCCGGAGTAGACCGAGGCGTTACCCACAATCAGGATTTCCCGCCGACCTAATTCTGCCCCGACAATGAGGTCGTCATGGAGATCGCCGTCGACGTCGCCCGCACCGGCAACCGAAGACCCGAAATGACCGGATTCACCCTTGCCAAGGAAACTCAAGAGCATGCGGCCATCCGTTCCGCTGAACACGTATGCAGCCCCGACCTCGGTCCACAGGTCAATATTGGCATGTGGGGCCCCCACGATCAGGTCCGGTACCCCGTCATGATCCACGTCCCCGGCCCCGGCAACCGATGCGCCGAAGGAATCAGATGCATCAACCCCATGAAATTGAAGGATCACGGCCCCGTTGAGACCCGAATAGACAAAGGCCGAACCCGCCCCGTCGCGGCCAAATGGATCTGCGCCCTGCGCGCCGACAATGACGTCATCGTAACCGTCGAGGTTCACGTCTCCTGCGCCGGCGACCGAGGTGCCCAAGTAGTCATTGATGCCCGACCCATGGAACTCCATCAAAACCGAAAAATCGGAACCGGAGTAGACCGTGGCCAGCCCCCGCCTATTGTGATTGCGCGTTCCGACCACGAAATCACCGAAGCCGTCGGCGTTGACGTCTCCCGCGCTGGCGACCGAATAGCCGTGATAGTCGGAATTGGCAAAACCATCGGTGCGCCAGATCAGCCTCCCGGTGCGCCCCGAGAATACGACCGCGGCGCCGGCGTCCACCAGGTTGGAGTTGTCGGCGAGAAAAGCGCCGACGATGAGATCATCGCAGCCGTCAGCGTCGACGTCGCCTGCGCCAGCGACTGCCCGGCCAAATTCACTGCCTCCTTGGTTGCCGTCGATCATCCAGATCACGCGGCCGTCGATCCCGGAGTAGACGACAATGGAACCCGCATCTATCAGACCGCCCGGGTCGGCGCCTGGGATGCCGACGATGACGTCGTCGAAGCCGTCGCCGTCGACGTCACCGGCTCCGGCTACGGAATACCCGAATTCGTCAAAGTCCCCGGTACCGTCGAACTGCCAGATTTTTTCACGTCTGCCGCCGACGATCTGCGCGCAAGCCAGGTCAGGTGTGGCCAGAGCCAAGGCGGTCAAAGAGAGGAGGGTGAGCATGGTTGGTGAAATCAGGGCACGATGGTCAGCGACCAGGAAGCGGAACTCATGCGCGCGACCATGACCATGCCGATCCTGTGGTAGGTCACCGCGGCGAAGTAAAGAAGGCGCCCCACAAAGGGCGCGAGCCGGGGATGGCCGCGAAGGGTGGCCAGGGCTTCTCCGTCCGCGTCCAGCAGTCCAAAGAACCGGGTCGAGGTTGGAGGAGACCACCCGCCGAAGCCGGCGTTGAGGAGCCCATCCATGGTCAGGGGGATGTCAACGCCATTGACCCTGACGGGTCCCACGCCGGAGGCGGAAGCCAGGATGGCGTGGAACTTCCCGGCCTCGCTTTTGGGGAAGTCGAGGAAGAGCTGTACAGGGGTGCCACCATTCACCGACAGCTCTTCCGAGTCGAGGCGCAAAAATATGTCGAGGCCGTAGACGAAGGCTGATCCGGCTTCGCGAAAGCCTGCGACGTCGGTGCCCCAGGCGCCGACGATGACGTCGTCAAACCCGTCGCCGTCGACGTCTCCGGCGCCGGCGACCGAGGTGCCGAGCCGGTCTTCGGCAGCCTCGCCGTCGATCTGCAGGAACAGGCTGCCGTCGAAGCCCGAATAGACATAGGCGGAGCCTGCGCCGAAGACGCCGCGAGGGTCGGCACGGGAGGTTCCGACGATGAGGTCGTCGTAACCGTCGCGGTTGACGTCGCCGGCACCGGCCACGGACTCACCCAGGAAGTCCAGGGCTTCTTGCCCGATGAATTTCCATAGCAGGGCGCCATCGCTACCTGAGTAGACGGAAGCGAATCCTGCGCGTGAGGAAAAACCCACCCCAGCCTTCCATTCTCCGGCGATGAGGTCGTCGTGGCCGTCACCATTGACGTCGCCGGCACCGTCGACCGCAATGCCGAATTCACCGCCGGATCGCTCTCCGTTGAACTCCCACAGCAGCGACCCGTCTACGCCCGAATGGACCAGGACTGCGCCGATGTCACGGCTGAATCCAATGTCGAAAAAAGGGGCCCCGAGGACGAGGTCGGCGTAACCGTCGGCGTTGACGTCGCCGGCCTCGGCAACGGAGGAACCCAGGCGGTCACCCTGGAAGGTCCCGTCAAAGCGCCACAGCAGGCTGCGGTCGATGCCGGAGAAGACCAGGGCCGAACCGGCATCCACTCTGCCGCCGGGATCCGCACCCCACGCACCGATGATGAAGTCGTCGTAGCCGTCGGCGTTGACGTCGCCGGCGCCAGAGACCGAGGAGCCGAGCCAGTCTTCAACGGCCGCGCCGTCGATCCGCCACAGTTGGGCGCCGTCCGCGCCGGAGTAGACGTACACCGAACCCGCCGATTCGAGGCCGCCTGGATCCCTGCCGTTGGCACCGACGATCAGGTCGGCGAAACCATCGCCGTTGACGTCGCCGGCGCCGTCGACCGAGTAGCCGAACTGATCGGCGTGGACCTTGCCGTCGAAACGCCACAGCAAGGTGCCGTCAATTCCTGAATAGACGAAGGCCGATCCGGTGGCGTGGACCCCGTCCGGGCGTGCGCCCCACGCCCCGACGATGAGGTCGGCGAAACCATCGCCGTTGACGTCGCCTGCCCCGGCGACCGAGTGGCCGAGCTGGTCGTAGAGGAATTCGCCGTCGAAGCGCCACACCTCTCCGAACTCGCCACCGACAACCTGCGCCGAGTGCAATTGCGGCGCCACGAGCATGAGGGACATACCAGCAGCGACCGGATAGAGGTGTCGCCAAAACACTGTGGAGGAAAGACGCATGCGTGAAACCCCAAATGGGAAAGAGGATGAGGGACCGGGGGCGTCCATCAGATTCCCAGCCTCAGCCTAACAGACGACGGGTCTTGGTAGGTTTGGCCCGCGTAGGTTCGTCCTACGATGTGCGAATGGATTTGTCCGATCCCCCCTCATGGAGCCGGCGCAGTTTTTTGTCGGCCTCCACCCGCGCAGCCTTGGGTCTGGTGGTCGCGCCGGCCTACCTTCCCGGGGGGGCCTTCGCCGGGCCCTTCCAGGCGCCTGAAGGCGGGCAGGACGGCTTCCCGATTCCCGCGGACAAGAAGCTCGACCCGCAATGGGTGCGGTCCTTATTTGAGAGGGGGACGCCAGAGCAAGTCGGCCAGGAAGATTCCGAATTCATCGGCATGCCGGTTGGTGGCTTCTTCGCCGGCACGGTCTACCTCGGCGGCGACGGGCGCTTGTGGAATTGGGACATCTTCAACCAGCCGCACGAGGGGGGGGTGGCGCGTCCCAATCTCAACTACCGCGGCCAGTCGTTACGCGAACGCGATGGGGCCAACTACGTCGATCCGCCGATTCAGCAGAGCCCCTTCCTGTTCGAAATCGCGGTGCAGCTCGAGGAAGAGGAAGAACGCAAGCTTGACCGCCGCGGTTGGGCGCAAACCAGTTTCCGTGGGGAGTATCCGGTCGGCACCGTCGACTTCGAGGATCCGGGTACGCCTCTTAAGGTCCAGCTCCAGGCCTTCAGTCCTTTCGTGCCATTGGACGTCGAGGACAGTTCTTTTCCCGCCATTGTCCTTCGCTACACGCTGACCAACCACGGTGAGCAGACCCTGCGCGGGCGCATCTTTGCGCGTAGTGAAATCCCTGTCCTGATTCACAGCCGGGAGCGTCCGGAGTACCCAGGATGCATCGG
>JAJFFB010000152.1 GCA_021776925.1 Planctomycetota bacterium
TTCGCTCAAGACCTGGACGTGCCGCCGCTGGCGCCCTTCCGTCCGCTGTCTCTGGGCGGCGGCGCTCGCCACCACCCGGCCCCACCACGCCTTGAGGTTGGAATCATGCGCCGGCGGCCGCTCCAGGGCGATGCGCCACGCTTCCTGCTCGGTGTCATCGGCAAATTCGTGCCCGCGGGCGAGCGCTTTGGCCAATTTGCGCACCCAGCCGGCATGGGCAAGAAGGGCTTCCGCTTCGAGTGACTGAGTCTGCCGATCCAAGGTCATCACGATACCCAATGCCGGCGCGAGGGCTTCGTATTCCTAATTCCCGCCGCGCCGCCAATCGCGAAGGAAATCGTCCGGCAGGGTCACCACCATGACCTGGTCCCCGTCCCCAGCGTTCAATGTGAAAGGGATCTCCAAGCTCGGTTTCCCATCTTCACCGCCGACTCGAAAGGTCCCGCCGGCGATCGGTAGGGCGCCCACCGTGAGCTTGCCCTCCGCATCGGTGGTTGAGCCGATATCGGTGAGATTCCATCCACCGAGTTCGAGATAAGAAATTGAGCTATCGTCTTCCTTGGTCACCATTCGCTGGTGGCTGGCGTCGTACACCTCCAAGCGGATTCCGTCCACAGCTGAACCAGCTGAGTCCTTCAGTTGTAGGACTCCACGTACAGCCGGGACCATGGGAATGACCAGGTCGTAGTTGCCAGGTATTGCCTCGAGGACCACGCGGGATTGGGCATAACCCGGAGCGTCGATCTGGACCACATAGGGCTGGACCGGCATGCCGGTGGCGCGAAACTCTCCGCGGTCGCCGAAAGGGAATACCCCGGAAGAAAACCCAACCCAGTCATAGCCCTCGAATTCCTTGATGTGCGCCAGGACAGCCTCAAAGCCCGGAATAGGCAGCTGGGTATTCTGATCGACCACCGTTCCCAGAACGTTGATCTGATCGATGCCATCGCCCAGGCGCACCACCAGGTCCGTGGTCCCCGCTTGGACCTTGACTTCCGCCCTTATTTCGGAGCGCCCATGGCTCAAGGCTCGAACCGTCCACAGGCCGGCTTCAAGATGGTGGAATGCGAACCGCCCCTGTTCATCGCTTCGTAGCCGATGGGTTCCAGCGAAGTAAGGCAGGTTCTGGGGGGAAGTGGTGTCGGCTGGAGCGGTGGGAAATTCCTGGCCAGCGAGAACGATCGAATACTCCGGAAGCGGTCGGTTGGTGTGGTCCAGGAGTCGCCCGGAGATGGACAGACTCGGTTGCAGATGGATCTCGATCGGGTTTCCCGCAGACGGAAACGGAATCGGCCATTCTCCATGGAGTGCCAGCCCGTCGGCTTCGACCATGAGGAAGCCATTCTGGGTCACCGGCAGGTGATCCAATTGGAAGGACCCATCGGCATTGCTGGTCGTCAGGCTCCACGGGGAGAAGGACTCTGGACGGTGCGGTTCTGGGTGCCGGGTCCTGGGACGCCTAAAAAGCGGATCTTGTGTTTCCGATTCCTCATCCCCCCATGCCAGAACCTTGGCCCCTGGAAGCGGCTGGCCGTCCGGCCCGTAGACATGACCGCCCAGGGATGCACCGAGCGGGATGCGTGCGGTGTATTCGCTGATTCCGGCGGGAAGATCCAGGAGGAAATGACCGAAGTCCGCATGACCCAGGGAGAGCGGCCAGCTCTGATCCCAGGGCGCTGGAACCACGATTTGGCCGCTGGCATCGGTGCGGCCGAGTTCCTGCCGGGTGAAGTTCAAGGTCCGGCTGTCGATGGTGCCGGATTCCGCGCCAAAGGGGCGCTCCACCTCCACTCCTACAAGGGGCTCGCCCTGCTCGTTTTCGAGGGTGAGTTGCACCAAGCGGCAGCGCGGATACTGCACCACCAGGTTGTCGGCACGGAGTTCGGTGTTGACATGCCCTTTGACTGTTAACGCGGGCATCGACGGGGGCAGAGCCTTGATTCGGAAGCCACCTTCGAAGCCATCAAAGTGGAAGGAACCTTGGGCGTCGGTTGTGGTGGACTCCTTGAGATGGCTCGCCTGCCCAAAGATGCTAGGACGTTGATAGTGGATCAGAGCACCCGCCATCGGCCGTCCGTTGCTATCTAGCACCCGCCCCGCGATGGAGGCACTTTTGGGGAATGCAAGGGTCAGGCGATGAAACTCACCAGGTAGCAGATTCAAGTACTTCCTTGCCTGGATTCCGTTGCCTCCGTCCTCGATAGGGGAGCTGAGGAAGTAGGTGCACTCCTGGGCGATGCAGGGAATGCGCAGCAGCCCTTCGCTGTTGGTGAAATAGTCGGCCTCAGCGACGGCATTCGCGGGCCGCGCACTGATCCTCAGCAACTGATCGGGCCAGGGATTGCCCTGAGCATCCAGGACCTCGATTTCGATCCAGGCATCGCGGTCGACGTCCTGCGCCGCGGCGCCGTCGACCCGCTCATCAGCAGCCCTGCCCACGAAGGTAGGTGGAATAGCCACGCGCTGGTCGAAACCGTCCGCAATGGGGACTGTCGCGGCCAGGTCGGCGGCGGGGGTGAGGTCCAAGCCGTCCAGGGTCGCTCCCTCTCGTTCGACGTCCGCATTCCACGGTTGCCATAGGATCAAGCCGCCCAGGGTCGCGGCGACCGCCATGAGCGGAAGAATGTGGCTCTGCGCGTTCCCCACCAGCGCGGTCAGAGTGGAAGCGGTCAGGGACAAGGAGGATGCCGGCAGGGAAAGCGCCAGACAACGCGTACGCCAGTCCTCGCCGTGGAGGTGATGCATGCGGGCACGCAGGCGCGCGACGCCACGGCGCAGGCGGCTTTGCACCGTGGCTTTGGGAACGCCCTGGCGTTTGCCTATGGCGGCGGTGGAGAGGCCCTCGAAATAGTGCAGAAACACCGTCGAGCCGAAGGGCTCGGGCAGTTCGTTGACCAGGCGGGCGAGGAGCTGGAAGGTCTCCATGCGCTCGGCGATGTCGTCGGGACCGGGCTCGGCGGCCGCGCCGGGCAGAGAGCCAGCGCCAGGTTGATTTGCCGCGCCGGATTGAGCGGCCAGGGCCTGCACCTTGTGACGGTGACGGGTTTCGCTGCGCTGCCGTTGCAGCGTGGCGCTGTGCACCACCCGC
>JAJFFB010000153.1 GCA_021776925.1 Planctomycetota bacterium
TGGCGTCGTAGCCCCAGGCCCGCAACCAGCGGCTCATGCCGCACAGCATCGCGTCGCAGGCAAAGCGCGGTTCAGTCACGGCAGCCAGCGCGGTTCCCTCACGGCAGGGTGCATGGCTCTACCCTAGCCCTTTGCCATGCATCGCACCGTTCTCGCTTCTTCCTCCCCCTACCGCCGGGCGCTGCTGCAACGGCTCGGCATCGAGTTCGAGGCGCTGGCGCCGGATTGCGATGAAACGGCGGTGCAGAGCCTGGGCCTGCCCGCTGCGGAACTTGCCCAGCGCCTGGCCAGGATGAAGGCAGAATCCGTGGTCGCAGCGGACTCCTCCGAACCGCTGCTGGTGGTCGCTTCGGATCAGGTGTGCGCGCTCGGTAGCGACGTCCTGGGCAAGGTGGGCAGCCCGGCGGGCGCCCGAGCCCAACTGCTACGCATGCAAGGGCGCAGCCATCTGCTGCTGACCGCGGTGTGCCTGCTGCAGCAGGACGCACAGGGTTGCCGCGCAGTTGAGTTCTGCGATCGCACCGAGCTGCACATGCGCGCCCTGAGCGCGGGACAGATCGCCGCCTACGTCGAACGCGACCGGCCGTGGGACTGCGCCGGCTCGTACAAATTGGAACTGGGCGGCATCGCCTTGTTCGAGCGCATCGACAGCGCCGATCACACCGCGGTCACCGGCCTGCCCCTCTTGCGCCTGGGATCTGAACTGCGCCGCCTCGGCCTGGAAATCCCGCCGGGTTAGCAGAACGTCAGCAGGATTCCGTAGAGCAGGGTCAACAGTCCGTGGATAGGGGCGGGTTCTGCTGACGCCGCAGGTAGGCGAAAGCGCCGCCGAGGCGGGGAATGACTTTGTCCACGGGCTGATAGGGCCACTCCATGCCGACAGACGACTAGGATTGACCCAGGCGACATAGAATGAACAACCAGTACATCAGAACGGACCGAACTCGCTTGCTGACCTTGTTGGGATGGCTCGCGGATGAAGATGCCCATGCGCAGATAATCTCGGGCACGGTCCTGAATGGGAATACGGACCTGGCCGATATTGTAGAAATGTGGGGAGACGCTGTAGAGACGCAAAGTCTCATCGACTTGATCCAATCCAAAAGGGAGAAGGCTCGTCTCCAAGCGATCTTCGATTGGATGCTGAAGGTGTACTGTGACCAGGATTATCCGAATATGGATTGGCTATATGGAGCCGCTGAAAGGCCAGACCAATGGGTAGAGTACGCTTCCATTGCGCGCGAGATCCTTGAGCATGAAATGAAGGGTTCGTTTGAGGAATGGAAGCGTAATGGTCGCTTGACCTTCATGTAGCGCAATCGGTTTTTTTAAGTGGTGGACTTGTAACTGGAGGACGCGGTTTCCTCGTGACGGAGGGGCCTCAACTGGCCGTGGGGCGGAATGACTTTGTCCACGGTCAGTCAACGGGGCAGGAGCCAGATGTTGCGGTAGCGCACCGGATGGCCGTGGTCCTGGAGCATCAGGGGGCCGTGGCCGGGTTCGTCTTTGGAGGCGGCGGCGCCGGTGGGGCTGTCGACTTCGACGTCGTCGTGGATCAGGATGCCGTTGTGCCACACGCTCATGCGGACGCTTTCGGTCTTGGCGCCATCCTGCCCGTGTCGGGGCGAACGGAACTCGATGTCGTAGCTCTGCCAGGTGCCCGCCGGTTTGCACGCATTGACGCGCGCGACGTGTTTGCCGTAGATCCCTCCACAGTCTCCGCTGCGCAGGACCACGGGTTGCTGTGCCGGGCTCTTGCTGTCGGTTTTGGCGACGACCGGGATGCCGAAGGAGTCGAGGACCTGGATCTCGTAACGACTCTGAACATAGACACCGCTGTTGCCACGGCTCTGCCAGCCGTTGGACTCTGAGGTGAGCGGCACCAGGAACTCCACGTGCAGCAGGAAATCACCACCGATCTGCGCGCCGGTGAAGAGGTTGCCGGTGCCCGGAGCGATCTCAACGTGCCCTGCGTCCGGGTCCGTCGCCACCTTCCATTTCGCCGTCGACCCGTCCTGATGGTTCCACCCGGCGAGGACGGTCTGTGGATCGGAGGCCGAGGCGTCGAGCAGACTCAGAGCACCTGTGGGCGCGGGCACCGAGACGCTCTTGCCGTCGATCGCCCACTCGATTCCACCGATCAGGTGCTCCTGGAAGGCCGGGTTCGTCCATACGTCCTCGCGGTGCCCGAGGGCGGTGTAGAACACCTTCCCCTGTCCATAGTCCTTGCACCACGCGTTGGCGTAGTCCCGATCCGCTCGTTTTCCCCGCGTGACATCGGTGGCTTCGGTGTCGAGCGACAGGAGTACGTGGTTGGGATGTCGGCGCCACCACTTGAACTGATAGATCTCGTCGGTGAGCACCCAGCTTGAATCGAGGTGACGAGTCGACTGGTGGGAATCGTCCTCGACCTTCAGGGTCACTTTTTCGTGCCACGGGTGCCCATCGAAAGCACCACCGACGAGCCCCATGTAGTCGGCGAATTCGTAGAAGGTGTCGGTGGCGCAATGCGCGCCGCAGAAGGCACCGCCCTTGCGCACCCAATCGATCAAAGCGGACTTCCCTTCCTCGCTGATCGGCAGCTTGCCGGTGGTGTAGAAAAGAACGACGTCGTAGTTGGCGAGGTTCTTCGCTTCGATCGCGGAGCAGTCCTGCGTGCAGTCGATCTGCAATCGTCCGCGAGATGCCTCGGTCAGAACACGCTCGGCGAAGGCGAGCTGCTCCGGTGCCGGACGCCGCACCACCGAGTGAACGAACCCCGCGGAATGGGTGAGGAAGAGCACCTTCGGCACCGGGTTTTCGGATTCAGGCTGCTGCAGAGGCGATCCCGGCGAGAGGGACGCAAGCACACTGAGGCAGACGAGAGAAAAGGAGGGCAGGAACATTCTCGAGAGGGCTGCAGGAAAGGAATGGGGACTGCGGGGTGGCTGCCAACGAGGATAAGGGCTGCACCAGCGCGCGTTCGCACAATCCTCATGCCCGAGCGGTTCACCCATTTCCGACGATTGGATGCGAGGAGGACGGTCAAGGGGAATTAGAATCGGGCATGGTCGTTTGCCTGAGTGGCTTGCTCGTGGCGATTGGATGCGGATTTGGCACGCCGACACCCATCGGTGGCGCCGGGTTGGCGTTCGTGCAAGAGCCTGTGGGACTGGAGATCGAAGAGGCGGTGCGCACGCTCAGGGCACGGAAGTTGTCCTGGGATGACAAGGCCGATGCGATGGAGACCCTGCTGGCAAGCGGGCCCGAAGGGTGCGCGGAACTCGCCAAACACTTGACGAAGGTGAGCCAGAAGCTGAACGCCTCCTTTCTCAAAGACAGGGGGCGCCTGGAACAGGATTTTGAAAAGACGGCGGGCAGACTTGCCGAATCCCGGCTGGACAAGTCCACCCTGAAGCGGATCGACGAGCTGCGCGCGACCTGGCTGGCGGCGAGTCGTGCGAAAGGGCTCACAAAAACTCAGGTGCAGGAGATCTGCGATGCGGCGCAGGCGGATATCCAGCAAATCCTGGACGTCGAGGTGGAACAGGTGTGGGATGCTTCGCCCAAGCTGGAATCCCGGTGGGCGGAACTGGTTCTAGAACTCGACGATCTGCTGTACTTGCATGATTTCCTTGCCGCAGCCCGCGAGGTCCTGCTCTCGAGCGGCAAGGCGTGGGCCGGCAAGTCCTATGTGAAGAAGACACCCACCGATCCGACTCAATACGAGGAGTCCGCCTTGAGAATGCTGGATCGCCTGGCGCGTCTGGCGACGGTGATGCCGGAGAAGGATCGCAATACCATCCTTGCCAACGAAGCGGATCTGGTGCAGCTGGAAGCCGAGGAAGCAGCCGGGATCCTCGAAGTGAATCGGATCCGCGTCCGTGCCGGCCTTGCCGCCCTGCGCGTGGACTTGAAACTCTGCACCGCCGGACGTGGCCACTCCCAGGACATGGTCGAGCACGGTTTCTTCGCCCACGAATCTCCGCTGCCCGGCAAGAAAAACCCCGGGGACCGCGCCGCCTTGGCTGGCACCAGCGGCGGCGCGGAGAACATCGCCGCCGGCCAACAAACCGGCCTCGATGCGATTCAGGCCTGGTGGTATAGCCCCGGGCATCACCGCAACATGATGGGCAGCCACGGCCGGATCGGACTGGGCCGCCATCAGGGTCACTGGACGCAGATGTTCGGTTGAACTGGTTTTACCTTGTAAATCCGTAAAAAGATTCCGACAATGCAAGGTATGTTGAGGAGGTGGGTAACCAGTCGGATTGAGGAAACCATGCGTTCTACGCCTGCTGTGGCCCTTTTGGGGCCGCGTCAAGTCGGCAAAACCACCCTTGCGCACGTGCTCACTGAGGGCAGGGGGGCTCTCTATCTTGACCTGGAAAACCCCGAAGACCTGCGCAAGCTCAGCGATCCCTTGGCCTTTCTTTCCCTGAACAGGCACAGGCTGGTGGTCGTCGACGAAATCCAGCGCTCACCGGACCTGTTCATGGTCCTACGCGGAATCATCGACAAGAACAGGCGGGCCGGACGAAAGGGGGAGCAGTATCTCCTTTTGGGCTCCGCTTCCATGGATGTCCTTCGTCAGTCATCCGAGAGCTTGGCCGGGCGGATCAGCTATATCGAACTCTCCGGTTTGAATGCACTTGAAGTGCCCACCACTGAACAAGGAGACATGCAAAAGTTGTGGCTGCGCGGAGGGTTCCCGGAAAGTTATCTTGCCGAGAGCGATGCACTCGCCATGGACTGGCTTGAAAACCTGATCCGCACTTACCTGGAACGAGATGTACCACAATTGGGATTTAGAGTACCGGCTGCGCGCTTGCGGCGACTTTGGACCATGCTGGCCCATTTGCAAGGCGCACCGATCAATTACACCCAATTGGCAGGCAATCTGGAAGTCGCTGGAAAAACTGTAGCCGCCTACATTGATATTTTGGTTGATCTTCTCCTGGTGCGTCGCCTGATGCCGTGGCATACCAATGTCAAAAAGCGTCTTGTCAAAACACCTCACTTCTATATTCGTGATAGTGGCCTATTGCACAGGCTGCTCGGAATCGGGGATCATGAGTCCCTGCTATCCAATCCGGTTCAGGGCAAGAGCTGGGAAGGGTTTGTGATCGAAAACGTCCTGTCTGCGCTGCCCAGGCTGGCAGAGGCCTACTTCTATCGCACAGCCGCTGGCGCAGAAATCGACCTGCTTCTCAAGCTGCCCGGCAAGGAGTTGTGGGCGGTCGAAATCAAACGCAGCCTTGCTCCAAAGATTTCCAGAGGCTTTCACCTGGCATGCGCAGACGTTAAGGCCACCCGGAAGTACGTCGTGTACGGAGGCCACGACGAATTCCCAATCGAAGGGGAGACCGTGGTCGTCTCCTTGGAGACAATGATGTCGAAGCTGCAGTCCGCATGAACTTAAGGAATATACCCCTTCAGCGGCTTCAGTCTCCTGCCACGAAGGAGAGTCGACTGGGGGGGGCCTGACCTAGCGTCATTTTTTTGAGCAGGTCCTCGGCGGTAGCGCGGGCGACGTTGCCGGTGGGTAACTCGGCAAGCAGCGACTCGAGCAGTGGTCGTGCCGCTTCTTCGCCGTCCCACAGCCAGGTCTGCCATGCTTTGCCCACGCGGACGTAGGCGTGCTCAAAGGCGTTTGGTTTTTCGGCGAGGAATCGGTCCAGGCTTTGATCCGGCCGCTCGTCGGAGTCTAAATGCCCACGGTACTGTCCGTTCTTCCAGGAATTGTGGTGAATGGGAGAGGTTTCCTCGCCCCGCAGGGGCGGTACCTGTGTTCCGTGTTCCCAGGGCACCCAGACCAAGGTGCGGTTCCAGGTCGCGAGCAGCGCATCATGGGTCACGTCGACCGCTGCGACGTCGATCAGATAGAAGTTCCCAGGCCGTAGGCGTAGGTCACCTACGCCCTTTTGTCCCATGAGCCATTTCGTTTCCGTGGTCCTCACGGATTGGGAGTGGAGGAGGGGCAATCCCCAACTCCAATCGGGAGCCTCGGCCGGCGCCGAGAGGGTCAAGGTCACGTCGTAGGCGACCTGCACCTTGGCTTGTTCGGAGATGAACTGGGGCCAGCTGAGTTCAAATCCCTCGGCGGGAACAGGATCCCAGTCCTCTACGTTCAAGGAATAGAAACTCGGGATCACCTGAACGTGTGGGAAGGCCACCTCACGACCCGGAACCAGTTTGGGTGTTTCGAATCCATCGAAGGGCAACAGGATCCGCGTGTCGTCGTTCATCGGCGAGCGGTGCATCTCTCCCGAGGGAAGCTCCACCAGGAGGTCCCACGACCGAATCGTTTCTGTAAAGTTGCCGGTCGGAACGAGGATTTCGTAATCGAATTCGATCTCCGGTAAATTGCGAATGTGAACGCTGCCATCGGAGCCACTCACTCCGTAGCGGGTATTTTTGCGGGTGGAGTCGTCTCGATATCCGAATTCAACCGGGTCGGCGGATGCGAGAATCGTGTCCGCAGCAAAACCCGTTCTGAAGGAGGTTTCCTTGGCTTTGGCCGGCCGCACCATGACGTGCACCCCTGCGAGGGGCAAGCCCTCCTTTTCGAAGGAGAAGGATAAACCGCAGCTTCCGCTGCGCAGTTCAGCTTCACTCATTTCCCATCGCTTGGCGAGGTCGTTCCAATCCAAAGGAGGTGCGTGCAGGTTGGAACGCAGAGCCGGATCGAGGGGTTCCTGACCCAGGAGAATGAGTTGCTGATCCACCCCCTTCCAGTCACCGCGCATCATGTGCAGCTTCGCCAGCATGATCCCCGCCTCGCGCCAGCGATCGCTGTTCGGCTCGGTATGGTTGAAGACAACTTCCAGCGCTTCCTGGATGGTTGCGAAACTCTCCTGTGGCGCCTCGCGCGCCCACTTGCCATAACTCCCGTCCCCGTTGGACATGCCGATCGAGGTGTTGCTGAGCTGCACGCCAATGATCTGCCAGAGCAGCCACGCCACCTCGGGGTTGGCTTCCCGTGCGAGGTGTTGGCGATAGAGGGTCTTGACCTGCTCCGACAAGGGATGGGAGCGCCCCCGATATCCCTCGCTTGCGTAGCCGCTTGGTTTGGCGCGCATCAGATAATCGGGGACCTTGGGGTCCATCGGGTTGGTGCGGACGAGTAGGACGTATCGCCTGCGCTCGGCCTCTTGGTCGGTGCCTTCCTGGCCTTCCAATCGGGAAATAGGCTGTGCGCTGGAGTCCGAGGGGGGGGTGATCCCAACGCCACCGGCTTCGGCGCTTACCAGCTCGACGGTGGTCAAGGTGGTTACGCCGAGGACCAGGATCAGGCCGTTTCTCCAGCGCCGGAAGGTGGAAATCCGGGCCACCGAAAAGCCCTGTTCGAGCAGGGCGAGCCGGTTCATGATCCGCGGCCTCCGCGCCATCGGAATCGCTGTTGCCGGGGCAAAGTTGTGGGCGATGGCCATTCTGGCCAGGGTCTGCGCATAGGGTCTGTGAGGCCCGACCAGGTTGGAAGCGACGCCGTCGCTGAGCTGCTCACAGGCATCGCTATGAAAGCGGCGCATGAGCCACGTCAACGGATGGAACCAGAGCAGTGCGGTCAGGATGTTTCCAACGCCGATCCAGAGCAGGTCCCGCGATCGGAGGTGGGCGAGTTCATGAGCGAGGACCGGCGCGAGGTCTTCACCCTGGGCACTCTCCTTCAGCCACTTTGGCAGCACGATGGTCGGACGAAGGATGCCCACCACGAAGGGGGAGGAGGTCGCTGAGGACACGGCGATGCGCGGCGACCCTGCCAGGCCGAGGCGCATGCACAGGTCCTTGGCCAGTGCATGCGCGCCGGGCTCGGCTGACTTGGCACCGGCCAATACGGCGTAGACCTTGCGCATGTCACGAAGAAGGGCTCCCAGGAAAATCAGGGCGCCGAGACCCCAGAGGCTAAAGAGAATCGTGTCCAACCCAAGGGATGCCGCCATTGCGTCGGAACTTGGATTGGCGATCGCGGTTACCGACTGTGCAGTTGTCGGGTTGATGCTCGGCTTCACGACCGTCGATGTGTTTTCGGTGTTATCAATCGAAACCGAAGGCAAGGGCCGCTCCGCCAGCGGGATGAAATCTACCCCTGACTTCGGGGCGGCGCTTCCGGTGGAAACTTCCAGAACCGGGAGCGCCAACATCGGAGGTACCAGAGAAAGCGGAGCAACGAGCAGAACGCCCAGCATGACGCCGCGCCACAAATCTTGACGCCAGCGCGGGTTCCCGCCGCGGAGGAAGAGGTCGAGAACAACTCCAATAAAAAGCACAACGGTGATCTTGGCGAGCAACATGGTTAACCTTTCCTCTTCTTGCGTGGTGTACTCTTTTTCTTGGCAGGCTCAGATCCAGCTGCGATGCGGCGCAACGCGGCCAGGTCCTTTTTGCTCAACTGCTCCGATCGGACCATTTCGGCGATCAGAGTCAAAGGAGATCCGTCGGCAAAAATGTGCGACATGCGCCGCGTCATCTTGCGCAGGGCGCTCTGCCGCTGGGTGCGGGCGCGGTAAAAGTAGGCCCTGCCCACCTTGCGGCGGCTCAGGTGCCCCTTTTCGACCAGCACGCCGAGCACGGAACGAAGCGCCATGTTGCTGATCTCGCGCAGGTGGTGCTCCTGGATTTCCGCCGGCTTGCATTCGCCGTGCTTCCACAGGACTTGCATGACCTCGAATTCACCCTCCGTGAATGGCGACGCTGACTCCATGTGAGGAAAATACCTCACTTCAGGGCAACGCGCAAGTCAAAATGGAAACCGAAGGTCTTCCTATGATGGGGGGCGCCGCCACTTCGAACGCACCTTGGATCATGACTTTCTTTTCTCTACTGCTCGCGTGGCCATTGCTCCTTTCGTCACAGGATCCGGCGGAATCGGATTCTGCTTCACTCGCGTTCGACCTGAAGCGATGGTCTGACCAGGAGGTTCCGGTAGGCGCAACGGTGACTGCTCATTGGGGCGTCAAGTACATCCACGTGAACGATGCCTTCGGCAGCCGCGTCGGGAGCAGTGTGCGCGGAGTGGTGATGGAGGACGGTCGCTGTGAACTGACCGTGCCCGCTGGGGAAATCCTCCTGGTCTACATCCGAGGAGGTGCGGACACCCGTTTGACCCGGGTCTATGTCGATAAGCCGCTGTTGAAAGGAGAGCGACGGTTGATCGAGACGGTGGTCTTTCCACGCGGCATCCCAGTCACGGGA
>JAJFFB010000154.1 GCA_021776925.1 Planctomycetota bacterium
GCGCGGGGTGACGGTGCGCACGCGGGTGACGCCGGCGCAGGCGCTGGGGGTGGTCTCGGGGCGCTATCTTCCGGAGCAGCTTTTGTACTGGCGCTGGCCCGAGTGGATGCACACTTACGGCCAATGAAAGGGGCCAGATTCAGAAGTATTGCCTGAGGATGCCCTCGATGTAGACCTTGACCTCCCCACGCACCGCCTTCTCCCGTGCCTCCAGCAAAACCGGATACGCATCCTCTCGCAATGCCGGAACCAACAACCTCAATGCCAGCGCACGAATGTCATCCCGCGTCTCTGCTTGCGTTGCAGCCGCGCTGACCAGCTCTCGTACCCCCTCTTCATTGGGGTAACGCAGCAAGGCATTCAACATGCGATCCGCAGCAGCGGGGGCGGGATCTTCCTGCCACAGGCGCAACAGAGCCGGCACTGCATCGGGCCCGAAATTGCCTAGGGACACTATGGCATGCAGGCGTACCGCGGAGGATGCATCCTTCGACCTCACCACTCCCTCGAGGAACGGGACAGCAGCGAGGTCCCCGCTTGCCGAGAGAACGCGCATCAGATCGATCTTCTGATCGCCCACGCAATAGGGCCATCGGCTGATCAAGATCCGCGCGAGTTGCGGATGATGGACCTCTCCGTCCAGGAACAACCGCAACGCAGTGACGCTGCCCTGCGCGGGGTAGTCGCGGACTTTCGCGACCCACGGCTCGAGCGGCTGGGTGATGCCTCTTTCGACAAGCGCGCGCAGGGCGGGCATGGCCATGGTTTCGTCCTGATTGGCCAGCTCTAGGAGGAAGTCAGTGCCCATACCTTGCGCGACTGCGGCTTCACTGCGGAAAGCATCTACAACCGCAAGACGCACCGCAGGATCTGGATCGCGGCCAGCGACAGAAACCGCTTCCCAATCCTCGGCCAAGGCCAGACCTTCGACCGCCATTCGGCGCAACAGGCCACTCGGGTAACGCTCGGGGTCGAGGAACTCGCGCACCTCTTCGGCGTAGCCAGAACGCCCGCCCTGCAAAAGACGCACCAGCGCCTGTGCGCGCTGGGGCGCGGGGAGCAAATCGAGGAGGGCCTCGACCTGGTCCAGTGCTTCCTCGTCTTCCATGGTCAGCAGGGTGCCCCAGGCCTGAACCCCCGCGGGCGCCCTTCGCTCCACGGAAAGCCAGCTCCGGGTCATGTCGGCGAGGAAGGTGGCCACCTCGGCGCCCCCGAGTTGGCCCAGGCAGCTGATCAGCCGCCGCGTCGGACCGCTTTCGCCTTCGGCTTCGACGCGCTGGATCAGCGCGGGAACCAGAGCGCGCATTCCGAGCAGGCCGATGGTGTCATAGGCCTGACTGCGCACCACAGGAAGCGGGTGCAGTTCGAGGATGTCCATCAACACCGGCAGGTCCTGTTTGGTCCGGGTGAAGACCAGGGCGGAGAGCAGGTTGACGGCGCGCACGCTGGCTTCTCCGCTCAATTCTGCTTCCAAGGCATTGACCAGCAGTGGAACTGCAACCTCTCCTCTTTCGCCGAGGGCTTCTCTGGCAAAGCGCAGACTGGCGCGTGAGCCGTACAGGAGATGATCCAGATAACGGGCGGTCAACTGCTCGCGTTCAACGGCCAGGTAAGGCGGCTGGGGGGCGCCGGCGAAGGGCGACGGCCCGCCCTGGTCCGAACTTGGCTCCCCCCCACTCGCGGCAGGGTCACCGCAGGATGCCAGCAGCAAAAGGAGGCCGGCGCGCAGGTAGTATGGGCGGTTCATGAAGTGCCAGGAAGTTCCTCGAATGGGCTTTCGGATCGGTCAGCACCAGTTCGTACACGGTCTTACGCTGGCACCGATGGCCGGCAACACCAACTTAGCCTACCGGCGCCTGTGCCGGCGGTTTGGCGCCGAGTTGACCACCACTGAAATGGTCAGCTCCATGGCCTTGCGCTTCGGCGATGAAAAGTCCCTCGGTCTGCTCGAGCGCGGCGCCGAAGAAGAACCTGTGGCTGCCCAGGTGTTCGGGTCCGACCCACAAACCCTGGCCATCGCCGCGCACGAAGTCGAGCGGCGCGGTTTCCACCTGGTTGACCTCAATGTCGGCTGCCCGGTGCCCAAGATCACCGGCTGTGGCGGTGGCAGCGCGCTTTTGCGTGAGCCCGATCTTGCGGCGCGGTGCATCGAGAGCATGGCTGCAGCGGTCCAGATTCCGGTCACGGTCAAGGTGCGCGCCGGCTGGGACGATGACAACAAGAATGCTCCGGCCTTCGCCCGACAGATGGAAGAGGCCGGTGCGCAGGCGGTCACTGTGCACGGGCGCACCCGCGCGCAGAAGTACCAGGGCCGTGCCGACCTCGACCTGATCGCCGGAGTCAAACAGGCTGTTTCCATTCCGGTCGTCGGCAATGGCGATGTCGTAGATCTGCCTTCCGCGCGTGCCATGATGCAGACCGGGGTGGACGGGATCGCCATTGGCCGAGGAGCACTGGGCCGGCCTTGGTTGTTCGCACAGTTGGGTGCATTGTTCGATGGTTGCGAAATGCCGCCGGAGCCCTCCGTGATCGAACGCGCAGCACTGATGCTGGAACTCGGCCACGGCGTTGCCGAACTCTACGGCGAATTCCGCGGGCTGCGCATCATGCGCCGCTTAGCAGCGGATTTCTTCCGTGGTCTGACGGGTGCGCCCAAGCTTCGCCAAGCGTGCAATCACCTTGAGTCCTTAAAAGACTTGGACCAGCTGGCCGCGCGTTTGCTGGCAATGGCCGAAGAAGGCGCCTGAGGGCGTCGGTTGGGACGGCCTGTGGGCTTAGTCCTGGGACTCGGCGCGGGTGCGGTCGACTTCGGCCTTTAAGACGGCCTGCAGGACGGTAGTGCCGGGCACTTGAGGATCGGTGCCGTCCCAGTTCAGACCTTGGGCGGTTTGCAGGCGGCTGGCGGCTTTGGCGTATTCGGCGCGCGCACCGATTTCGGCAGTCTTGGCGGTCAGCAGGTCGTTCTGGAATTCGAGTACGCGGAAGTTGGTCGACACGCCCTCGCGCAGACGCCGCTGCTCGGCGTCGAGCTGGCGCTCGGCCACTGCGGTAGCGCGCTCTGTGGTCACCACCCGGTCGGCGAGGAAGTTGAGCGCGCGCACCGCGTCGCGGACTTCGCTGGCAACCTGCTTCTGGGTGTCGTGCAATAGCCGCTGTGCCAGGGCATGCTGAATACGCGCGCGTTGTTCGGCACCGGTGAACTGGCGGTTGCCGAGCGGCATTTCGAATACCAGACCCAGACTGTAGCCAGGGAATTCGAATTGGAACGCCGGATCGAAAGCGCGGCCGAGCACGGCGTCCTGGCCGAAACTATTGCCGGTGGCGATCAGGTCGAGCTTGGGTGAAGTGTTGCGGCGCGACACCTTCCAAGTCAGTTCTGCCTGCTCCAGATCGAGGCGCAGCTGACGCAGATCACTGCGGTGCAGCAAGGCGGTTTCGAGCGCGTCCTGCCAGGCCATCTCGGTGCGCAGAGCTTCGGGCATCTCGCTGATCGGCAGGAAATCGACCTTCCAGTCGCCCTGGTCCTCGAGCACCGAGATCAGCAAGCGCAGGCGGTCCTGGGCCTGGCGCACGGCGTTTTCGGCGGTCAGCAAAGCATCCTGGCGCGACGCGATTTCGGCGTCGGTCTGCACCACCTCGACCTCGGCCACCGAACCGACCTCGAAGCGCGCCAAGGTCAACTGGCGCTGCTCTTCGGCGAGTTGCAGGCCGAATTCTTTGACGCGAACGTCGGCGATGGCGAAGGCCAGATCCCAATAGGCATCGATCGCGGCCTGTACCACGTCGGTCGCGGACTGGCGCACGCTCTCGTAACCGCGCTCGCGGCTGATTTCTGCACTGCGCCGCTCAAAGCCGGCAACCATGTCCCAGCCACCGCGCAATAGCGGTTGGGTGAATGATGCGGCAATATTGACGTCAGCCTGGTCCAAGGAAGATGAGCCGGTAGCCGTTGGGAAAGTGGCGTCGAGAACCTGTTCACGCAAACTGATGGAATAAGTCGCCCCACTAAGGAGTTCTCCGCGAAGACCTTGATTGGCGGTGTATGTGGTAGATTTTTGCGAAGTGAATAAGGTGCTGAAGAAGCCGCTGGTGGGCTGCTCCAGAAAGGAGTAAGTGGCGTCGGCGAAGAACACCGGGTCGAAGGCACCGCTGGCTTCGGTCACGCCGCCCTCGGTGGCCAGGGCCGACAGCATGGCCTGGCGCAGCGCGGGAGCGTGGGATGCGGCGAGGCGAACCACGTCTTGCAGGCGTAGCGGCACCACCGAATCTCCTTCCTGGGCGGGCAGGACGGTGGGCTCGGTGGCCGGCTCCTGGGCGAGTCCAGCGGCGGGACCTTGGGTCGGACTGCCGGGCGCTCCGAGGGTCGAATCAGCGGCCTCGGTTTGGGCGGCGATCCTGGCCGGGAGCAGGGCGGAGCTGAAAAGGGCGAGCGCGCAAGCGCTTGTCAGGAATGGGTATCGGCGGCTCGGCACGGAGGGAGCTGAGATCACGGGAGAGGAAGGATAGCGCCCCCGGCTTGCACCGGGTGCGCTGAGTACCTTCTACGCGCCAAGGCTGGAGCGGCGGTTAAAAACCCGTGCCAAAGAAAATTGGCGGGTCTTCGGGTTGCTCCGATGCATCCCGATCGAGCACCCATTGCCACGCGGCGAGCCAGGCGTCGACCGCGCTGGCGGTGCCCGCGTCTTGATTCTGCGCGGCTCGGCCGGCCTCGGGCTCGAACGAACGCACGCGCTGAACCATGCCTGGAGAAGGCGAAGCAAGAATTCCCAATTCGCAGCGACGCAGAAACTCAGCTTCCAGGTCGGCGCGGCCAGCGTCGGACCAGTCCAAGCGTGACGGGGCTGCGGCAGCCTGACCGGAAGCCAGGCCGGCGTCGTGCCACTGGCGCACGATCAGCGCCATGCGGTTTTCGCGCGTCAGGGCCTCTTGCCAGTCAAGCCCGAAGGCGTTGCCCGCCGCTGGGTCAACTGGCGGGACCGCCGGAAGGGGCTGGTGATCAGGGCCCTCTTCGACTTCAGGCTGCGGCTGGGGAATCGTCCAGATGATCTCGGCCACGTGTTTGGGCGGAGCACGGAACAGCAGCACAAGCGCCGCGACCGGACCGGCAACGGTGCTCAGGACCAGCAGCATCGCCGCCACCCGGATCAGCGAGTTGCGGCGCAGAGCCGAGGATAGGGTCCAAGGATGGGCGGCGAGCCGCGCGCGCAATTCCTCGGCGAAGGCGTCGCTCAAGTCCGGCGCAGGACAGGCTCTGCGCAGCTCCTCGGCGAGGAGATCGAGTTCAGCCTGGTCACGGAGTTCGCTCATGATTCCAATTCGGCCTCGTCACGCAGAGGCGTCAGCAGGTCACGCAATTTGCGCAGGGAGTAGTAGACCCGCGATTTGACCGTGCCCACCGGAATACCGAGCAGCTCCCCCACGTCTTTGTAGGGGAGCTGCTGGAGAACGGCGAGTTCCAGCAGTTCGCGGGTGTCTTCATCGAGGCGCTCCATGCCCTCGCGGAGCAGTTCGGCGCGGTCGGTGCCGACGACCTGATCCAACGGCCCAGGCGACGGATCCGGGCACTCCGGAGGTTCGTCGCCGAAGCGCACCGGGCGCTTGCGCCGGCGGTTGTCAATCCAAAGGTTGCGGGCGATCCGGAGCAGATAGGCATCGAGCCGACCGGTCGGCTGGTATCGCTCTCGGCTCTGAAAGGCGCGCAGGTAAACATGTTGGCTGAGGTCTTCGGCGGTCGCTTCCTGGGCCCCCTGGCGCAGAAAGAAGCCCTTGAGGCGGGGGCCCATGTCCTGCACGAGCTGATCGAACGCGGCGGGGTCGCCCGCTCGAAAACGGACCAGCAGGTCATCGGGTCCCTGGGTCATGGGTCATGGGACAGGGGGAAAACGAGTCATATCCCGGTGGGTTCAACGGAAATCCCAGAATCCAGGAGACTTCCGGCCAGCAAGCCTAGCAGTTCCTGCGCCCGTATTCCGTCGGCGAGAAAGCTCAGGCTGCGTCCTCCGCCCGGTTGCGGGGCCAGGCGCAAGGTCAGCCGCTCGGCCGGCAACCACTCGGCGACCTGGTCGGCCCATTCGAGCAGCACCACCGGACCTTCGCTGAGGCGTTCGATGAAGCCCTCGCCGAGCAGCGAATCCAGCCGCGCGCGGAAGTAGGCATCCATGTGCAGGACCGGTCCGGCGTCGGCAAGATACTCATTGCAAAGGAGATAGGTAGGTGAGGTCAACGCCTCGCGGAGCCCCAGGCCACGTCCAACGCCCTGGCAGAAGGTGGTCTTGCCGCTCCCCAGCTCCCCCTCCAGGGCCACCAGGTCGCCCCCGCGCAGCAGGCGGCCGAGGGATTCCCCGACCGTCTGGGTGTCGGCAGGGGTCGCGCAGTGCAGATTCAGCTCCTTCATCTTGCCCCCCCCCCCCATGGGTCGCTGCGCGGTGGGCCTATTCATGGCGTGGCCTCCCAGTGGTGGGTCCAAGGGCGCGGCGGCAGGGTCAGGCGCTGGCCGTTGGCGCACCAAGTCAGGCCGACTGGTGCCACCACCTCGCCGATGCGGCTCAGCGCCGGGGCAGGCAGGTCGGCAGAAGCGAGCGCGCGGGCGGCGTGGTCGGGATCCAGAACGACGAGCAATTCGTAGTCCTCGCCGTCGTAAAGAGCCTGGCTCCAACCACCGGGATCGGCCTCCAGGCCGGACGAAAGCGGCACATCCTCGAGATCGATGCGAGCTCCGCTGCCGCTGCGCGCGAGCAGTCGTGGAAGGTCCGATCCGAGGCCGTCGGACAGGTCCATCATCGCGTGCGGTGCGAATCCGGCGGCCAGCGCGGCGCCCAGTTCCAGGCGCGGTTGCGGGTGTTCGTGACGCCCGCCTGCCAGCGGACGCCCGGCGTCGTCGAGCGGCACCGCGCCGCCGAGTCGGCCCGAAACCAGGATCACGTCACCGGGGCGTGCGCCGCCACGCCCTGGCACCGGCGAACGCGCCAGACCGAGGACGGTGCAGCTGAGCACCACGCCGGGTGCAGAGGTCACCGCCAGATCGCCGCCGATCACCGCCACGCCGAAGATCTCGGCCTCGTCCAGGAAAGCGCCGACCAGCGCATGCAGCCAGGCGCCGCCTTGGGCCGCCGGTGCGGCCACCGTCCAGGACACCGCCCACGCGGCGGCGCCGGCGGCGGCGAGGTCGCTGAGGCTGCGGCGCAGCAATTTGCGCGCGTACACCGCCGGCGGCCGCTCGGGCAGCAAGTGAACGCCGCCGATGACCTGGTCGCAGCTCAGCACCACCTGTACCCCGGCCGGCGGACTCAAAACCGCACAGTCGTCCCCTGGTCCAGACAAATCCTTCCGTTCGCGGAAGGCGGAGCGGAAGATGGCGTGCAGTTCCTCTTCGTCCGCCCCGGGCGAGGGGCCGTCGTCCTGATCGTTGCTGATGCCATCCAAATTGGTTTCTCCCGGCCGCCACCCCGCTTCAAGTCCTGCCCCGGCCGCCCGTGGCCTGGCCCGTGCCGAATGGCTGTGGGCGCTGGGGCTGGGCGCCTCTGCCGTGGTCCTCATTCTATGGACCCTGCGCGCGGATTTGGGTCTCGCCCATCAACGCAGCGCGCGCAACCACCTCGCCTACCTCGCCGGGCAGGTGTCCTTCGCCCTCGAGCACGATGCCGAGAGGGGCAGCGCCTGGCAGGCGCAATCCCTCGGGCCCGGCACCCCCCCCCAGGGCGCGGCAGCGAGGACAGGCCGGCTGGCGGAAGTCCTGCTTGAAGGTGCCTTCGTCCCGATCGACCCTTGGGGGGGGGCCTATCTGCTCGAGCGCGGCGAGGACGGCCTGTGGCGCCTGGCCAGCGGCGGACCCTCCGGGCGCATCGTGCTTCCCCTCGACGATGGCCATGAACTGGTCTATACGGTCATGCCCATCGCTCCCTAGTTGCCGCGTTCACCAGGCCGCGACCAATTCAGCAAGAAGCTGCGCGTCCAGGGCGGCGCCCAGCACCGCGACCGCGTGGGCTCCGGCGGCGCGCGCCTGGCGCACCCGCTCGGCCCGGTTCAGCCCGCCCAATGCCACCACCGGCTGCGGACCTGCGGCGGCCACCTGCGCCAACACCTCGACGCCAAGCGGCGGCCGGTGATAGCTCTTGGATCGGGTTTCCCACACCGGACTGAGGACCAGGAAATCCACGCCGCAACTCCGCGCGCGCGCGATCTCGGCGGCGTCATGCACGGCGGCGCCGAGCAATAGCTCGCCGCGCTGGCGCGCCAGAACTTCCCAGGGCAAGGAACGCGTTCCGGCGATCAGGGCTCCGGCGCCGACCGCGCGTGCCAGCGCGAGGTCGGCGTGCACCACCAGGAAGGGTGCCTCGGCGGCGAAGGCCCGCGTGCTGTTGAGCTGCTGGGTGCCATTCCCAGCGAGCAGGCGCAGGGTCCAAGCTGCCGCCCCGGCGGCGCGGGCCGAATCCCGCCACCACCGGTCGGCACCGCTTCCGCCGATTGGCGCTGCAACCGCATCGGCGCCGCTGTCTGGCGCTGAACCCGCACCGGTTCCGGCGTCAGGCGCCGAAATCGCCCCGGCGCCGCTGCGGATGGCCCAGACACCGGCGGGCAGAGCGGCGCGCGTCGTCATCC
This sequence comes from Planctomycetota bacterium, assembly GCA_021776925.1. GTDB lineage: Bacteria > Planctomycetota > UBA1135 > UBA1135 > UBA1135 > JAJFFB01. Next base: position 8,599 of record JAJFFB010000154.1, read on the forward strand.
GCAAGCCTGGAGAAAGGGCGAGGCCGCGCGCGCGGGCATCAGGATGCCTGGCGGAAGGTCACCCCGTAATCGCGCACCCACTCGGACAGCGGCGCGATTTCGACCTTGCCGAGGATGCGCAAGGTGTGACGGTCGACCCGCTCGATGCCGAGGCGGCCGAGTTCGGGGTGCAGTGCGATGCGGTCGAGGATTTCCGGCGACTCACACTCGAGCGTGGCGGGCTCAGCCGAGTAGGTCACCAGACCGTCGCGACGCGCCCACGACTCGAGCGAATACTCGACGTTCTGCGGCAGCGGCGTGCGGCTGCGCTCGCGCAGCAAACGCAGGATGTCGTCCAGATCGCTGCCCTCGGACAGCGCCCGGTGCAGGGACGCCGGGGTGATGCGGAAGTGGAATAAACTGTCGCTCTTTTCCCGGTCGGCGAAACGGTCGAGCGAATAGACCAGCTCGTGCGACTGCGCTTCGGGAAACAGCACCACCTCGAAGTCGGGGTTGACCACCAGATGGCCGGCGGCGTCGAGTTCGGCCGCCGGCAGCACGCCGAGGAACTCGGCGCCCATCGGCGTCAGGCGGATGCTGCACGCCCGCCCGTTCTCCTCGTAACCCATGTCGATGAAGCCGAGCAGGTAGAGGTGCTTGCGCACCCAGGTGAACAGGTTCCAGGCCAGCGAACGCAAGTCCGCCGACGAGCGCAACGGGAAGGAAGCCTGGTCGCAACCGTTTTCGTCCTCGATGCGCAGATGGCCGAGGTAGTCGCTGCGCGCCAGGAAGGGCAGCGTCATCGCGTCGTACCAGCGCCCGGGCTGCAGCATGCCGAGGTAGCGCAACGCCAGGCGTCGCAACTCAAGCTGGTGCATGACGTCGCCGGGCATGTCGCGATCTTCGCTCAGGCAGTCGAGCATGGTGCGCTGCTTTTCGACCAGCGGCAGACGCAGGAACTCCTTGCCGGCCTTGGTCACCCGGAAGCTGCGCTCGCCGGTGCGGTCGATGAGCCGGTAGGCCAGCGCAAAGCGGTACTCCATCTCGAGAATCTCAAGACGTCCGAATTCGCGACCGGGGTTGGGGATCAAACGGTCGGCGAGGCGCTTGCCGGTGCTCTTGTAGATGGTGCCACGCACGGTGAAGCGCACCGTCTCGTCATCGACGAAATTGGCGAAACGGTCGAAGTTGGAAACGAAGTCCACTCCGATCGTCGCGGTCGCCGCCGGGAGGCTCGGGTTTCGTTCGGCTTCGTCCTGGAGGCACACCTGCAACACCTGGTGAAACAGACAGATGACCTGGCCGCGCTGGCGGATGCGGAAGGGCTCCAGGTCGAGTTCGCCGAGGGTGCCGAGGGTGGCCTCTTCCAATGCTTCGCGCAGGGCCACCGCTTCGATACCCGGAATCGCCTCGGGCATTTCACGCACCGGCAGAATGCCACCGTGATCGACCGCCAGGACGCGCACCGCGCGCTGGACCGGTTCAGCGAGTTCGCCCAGGCGCGCCCGGATCGAGGACTCGGCCACCAGCAGCGGCGCCATGCGCCGCGCCTGGGTGACCCCGGCCTCGGCACCGAGGCGCTCCTGAAAATGTGCCTCCAGCCAGCCCTCCAGGGTCAGCAGCCCGCGCGGCGGACCATCGCGCAGCAGCGCCGCCTTGGCCGCCGCAGCCAGCTCCCGGGGAGCGCCCCACACACTGGAAGTCTCGCCGTCGTGGCGCGTCGACATGTTCGAAGCCAGCCCGAGCAGCACCAGTTCGGCCAGAGCGGAACGCACCTCGCTGGCGGAAATGCCCTCGCGCGAGGCCAGCGTCTGAATGCGGTCGAAGTGCACTGTGTTGCCGGGATGGCGCAGCAGCGCATGAAAGACCCGGTCGGCGGCCGGGTCGAGCCGCGCGCGCATCGCCATGACCACGCCCTCTTCACCCATCGGTCTGGACAGAGCGCGGATCAGGGCGGGGCGGTCGCAGGGTGCCGGGCCCCCGACCCACAGGTCGTGCAGACCCATCAACTCGCTCGGGGCGCGCTTGGACAGGGTGCGGGCCAGAGAGATACGCATCTTCAGTTGCTTTTGGTAGAGGTCGGAACGACGCCGTCCTGCAGCGCTTCGGCCGGCAGGATGGCGTAGGAATAGCCCTGTTCGGTCAGGAAACGCTGGCGCTTCTCGGCGTATTCCTGATCGACGGTCCCCTCGGTGACCAGCGAATAGAAGAAGGCGCCGCCGCCGTCACGCTTGGGACGCAGGATGCGGCCGAGGCGCTGCGCTTCTTCCTGCCGCGAACCAAAGGTGCCTGAGATCTGGATGGCGACGTTGGCGTCGGGCAGATCGATGGCGAAATTGCCGACCTTGCTGACCAGGAGCACGCGTTCGCGCCCCTCGCGGAAGGCCTGGTACAGCTCTTCGCGCTCGGCGTTGGGCATCTTGCCGGTGATCATCGGTACCTCGAGCAGCTTGTGGTAGTCGTGCAGCTGACTCAGGTACTGGCCGATGATGAGGATGCGCGAACCGGCGTGGCGGCGCAGCAAAGACTGCAGCGCATCGCACTTGGCGATGTTCTCCGAAGCCATGCGGAATCGCGCGCGACGGCTCGCAGCGAGGTACAGGATGCGGTCCTCCTCGCAGAAGGGCACGCGCACTTCGCTGCACACCACCGCTGCGATGAAGCCGCGCCGCTCCAGGTCCTTCCAAGGTGCGTCGTAGCGCTTCGGTCCGATCAGGCAGAAGACCTCGTCTTCCTTGCCGTCCTCGCGCACCAGGGTCGCGGTCAGGCCCAGCCGCCGCCGTGCCTGGATCTCGGCGGTGGCGCGGAACACCGGCGCCGGCAGCAGATGCACCTCGTCGTAGATGATCAGTCCCCAGTCGCCGCGCGAGAACAGGTCGAAGTGCAGGAACTCCTCGGACTTGCGCCGCCGGTAGGTGAGAATCTGATAGGTCGTCAGAGTGACCGGTAAAATCTCTTTGGACTCGCCCGAGTACTCACCGATCTGATCGCGCTGCAGGGCGGTCTTGTCGAGCAGTTCGCTGCGCCACTGGCGCAACGCCACGGTGTTGGGGGTCAGCACCAAGGTGTGCGCACCCACCGCCGCCATCGCCGCCAGGCCGACCACGGTCTTGCCGGCGCCGCACGGCAGCACGATGGTGCCGGAACCGCCGATTTCGGAGCCGCCACGGTGGAAGGCTTCGACCGCTTCCTGCTGATAGTTGCGCAGATCAAAGGCGTTGCCCTCGAGGGTCTGTTCGCGCAAGACGATCTCAAGCGGCGCACCGTCGACATAACCGGCGCGGTCCTCGGCCGGATAACCGAGGCGGATCAGGCGTTCCTTGACCAGGCCGCGGCGCCCCGGTGTGAACCACGCCTGGCCACTCGCTTCGTCGACCCGCGCGAACAGCTTAGCCAGGTCGGGATCGTGCAGCAATTGGCGCAACACCGCCGGGCGCGCGCAATTCAGGCGCAGCTCGACGCTGCCATCGCCGACGCGGTGCAGCGAGAACAGGCCGCAACGATCGAACCAGGTGTGGACCTCGCTTTCGAAGTTGCTCGGCACGCCGTAGCGCGCGTTGGCCTCGAGGAATTCGAGCACCTGGTCGGCCTTCAGCCCGGTGGCGGCAGCGTTCCACACCGAGACCGGCGTCACCCGGTAGGTGTGCAGGTATTCCGGCGACTTGACCAATTCGGCGAAGGGCAGCAGGCCGTTACGCATCGACTCAAAACCCGGGTGGGTGGTTTCGAGGACGATGGTGAGGTCGCTTTGCAGGATCAGGGCGCGTTCGCTGCTCAAATCAGCCGGACAGGGCAGGATGGTGATCGCGCCAATTGGGCGAGATCGATGTCGCTTGCGTAGAGGCGAAGACCTCGATTGTAGAGAGCAGACGCCCGACCTCCAAATGATTCAGCCCGGAAGCCGGCGCCGCCCAGCACATCGGGGCACGCTCCTCGCCCTGCGCCAAAGCCGCCAGGATCGGCGCCAGGGCAGCCATGCCGCGCGGCAGCCGCTGCAGCGGGGTGTCCAACGCCAACCCGCCCAGGCCGGCCTCGACCGCCAGCTGCAGGGTCCTGGCCAGTGGCGGCGAGGCCTGATAGTGCTCGAGAAGCTGCTGCAAAGGCACCGCGCCGAGGTCGGGCCAGCGCAGGCCGCGATCCTCCAGAACCGCGGTTTCGCGGCTCCAGCCGCTGCCGCCACACAGCGGACAAGGATGCAGCAGGCGCGGGTGCAGGCGGTGGCCGCCGCGCCCGGAGCACTCGGGGCACACCCGTGCGTGACGCCCGCGCCCGAGGTCGGCGATGCTCCAGCCCGCCAGGCGCGCCTCCTCGGTGCGCAGGAACTGCTGGCGCAGCTTGTCGGTCAGATCCAAGGCCTCGCGCAAAGTAGCGGTGGACGCCGCCAGACGCGGTTGCGCCCACCCGTCGAGATCAAAATTCAGCGGGAAGGCTTCGATTCTGGACAAGGGGGCGGGCGGATCCGTGGCCGGCGAGGGCGCCGTGGGTGCGGGCCGATCCGTGGCCGGCGAGGGCGCCCTGGCCGCGCGCTGGCCACGGCGAGGTCCGCCGCTGCGGTCGTGCTCTTCGTCGGCGTAGCCCTCGGGATCGGTGAAGCGTAGGGCGCAGCCCGGAGGCAGCGCGAGGATGCGCGCGCACAGACGCCGCGCCAGCGCCGGCGGAAGACCGGACAACGGCTCTTCCCACAACAAGACCACCCCTTCCAGCGGCTGCAACAGCCAGCCGGCCAGGCGCGCGACGCGCGCCTCCAAGGGACGCAGCGCGCGCCACGCGGTGCTCCCCGCGTGCGCCAGCAGAGAGGTTCCGGCAAGCAATTCGGCGCACTCGGCGTACAGGCCGAGCTCGGGCTGGTGCTTCTGTAGATGCGCCAGGCAGTCCTGCAGGCGCATCGCTTCGAGTTGCTCCAGACTGCGCCCGCCGAGACGGTAGGCGCGGCCATGGTGGAGTACGCCGCAATCACGGCAGGCGCCGCTGCGGTAACTCCAGCGCGGTGGACCGGCGACCGCGTTGCTGTGCCGCGCGTGCACCCAGCCCCCCCCCAAGAGGCCGGCGTGGTGTTCGAGATCCTGCACGCGGCCGCCACCGGAATCCTGCGCCGGGTCGAAGCGGTCCAGCCACACCTCGTCGTCTTGCTGCAGGCCGTGCTCCGACCCCAGGGAATGACCCTTGCCGCCGCGCAACACGCGGCGGAAGCCCGCGGCGAGGAGCAGCGCAGCGTCCCCGTCTGCAGCCCCTGGGGCGTCCCCGCTGACAACCCCCGGGGCGTCCGGCCCCGCGACTCCCTCATCCCCTGAGGCCCTCTCAACCGCGGTTGCCGCCTGCAGATGCAGCGGGCAGGTGAACAAAAGATCCCCCGCCGGGCCACCTTCGGCCAGGGCTTGGGCGAGGTCGCGCCACGCGCCAACGCCGCCGCACTGCGGGCAGCCGCTTTCCCCCTCCCGCTGCACCGCTCCGCGCAGCACGCGCTGCAGCCCGAGCACCTGCAGCAGGCTGGTCTCGGGCGCCGGCGCCACCGGCCACGCGGTCGGTGCCAGCGCTGCGGCGTCGGACTGCAGCTCCTCCTCGCCACCCGCAAGGTCGCGCAACAGCGGCGAGCGCGTCGACAGCTCGCGCAGCAGATCGGCCTCGAGGCGCCGCCGCCCCGGACGCGCAAGGTCCTCGGCCAGGGCTTCGCAACGGATCGGTTGCGGTGGTGGCGGTGGTGGCGGCGGTGCGGCCGGCGCGGCGCGCGAACGCAGCCAGTGCGCGGTCGGCGTGTCGGCGTCGTGCAGACCGGCGGGGTCGCCGTCATAGAGCAGCTGCCCACCCTGCGGACCCGCGCCGGGACCGAGTTCGACCAGCCAATCGGCGCTGCGCAGCAACACCTCGTGGTGTTCGACCACCCAGAAAGCGTGCCCCTGCGCGCACAGGGAGCGCAATAGTTCGACCACCTTCAGCGCTTCGTCGAAAGGCAGCCCGAGGCAGGGTTCATCGAGCAGAAACAGGCGCGGCCGGTCGCGGCGCGCGGCGGCCAGGGCGCGCGCCAGAGCCAGCCGACTGCGCTCACCCAGCGACAGGTGGCGGCCGCGTTCGCCCAGGGTGCGGGTGCCGAGGCCGAGCGCGCTCAAGTGGCTGACCAGGCCGCGCAGGCGCCCGCTGCTCGGCAGCCGCTTTTCCAGCGCGTTCAAGGGTGTGGTCAGCCACTGGCGCAGCGAGCGCTGGCGCAAGCGCAGATCGAGCAGATCCTCGCGCAGGCCGAGGCCCGCGCAGGCGTCGCACGGCAGCGCGTTGGCGTCGACGCCGTGGCCGCCGCAGTCGGGACAACCTCCGCGGTCGCGGCGTGCCACCAGGTCGGATTTGTCCAGGCCACGGATGCGCCCCTCCTCGCCACTGGCGAAGGCCTCGCGCACTTCGCTCCAGGCACCGCTCAGCGTGGCGACGGTGGAGAAGGCGCTGGAGCCGAGCGCGCGCTCGAGCAGCACCGTTACCCCCCCCACCGGCGGGGTTCCTCGATAGCCCTTTTCGGCGCGCAGGCGCGGCACCAGTTCCTCCTCGAGCAAGGTCGTCTTGCCGCTGCCGCTGACCCCGGCAAGCGCCACCAGGCGGCCAAGCGGCAGGCGCAGCCGCGGCACGTCGAGGAAGCGCGTGCGCAGCTTGCGGAAGTCGAGCCACGCGCGCGGCGGCTGCGCGGCGCTGGGCTGCCAGCGGGCTTCATCGGGCAGCGTGCCGCGCGGACCGCGGGCGGTGACCTGGCCACCGTCGGCGCCGCCGCCGGGCCCCAGCATCAGCCAGTGATCGGCGGCCTCAAGGAATTCGCGCGCCGGATCGGCGGTGAGCACGGTGTTGCCCTGCTCGACCAGTTCGCGCAACAGGCCGGCCAGGGCGCGGCGTTCGTTGCCGTGCAGACCCATGCCGGGTTCGTCGAACAACGCCAGCTGGCCGCAGCGCAGCTGGCTCAACAACGCCACCAGTTCCAGGCGGCGGCCCTCGCCCAGCGACAGCGTGCCCAAGGTGCGGTTGGCGGCGAGGTGTCCGAGCCGCGTGCGCTCAAGGTACTCCAGGCGCCGCCGCGCACGGCCGTGGCCGTCGAGGCGCAACCAATCTGCCAGCGGAGCCTCGCACCATTGGCGCCAACTGCGCTCGGCGAGCACCAGGTCTTCGGCTTCGCGTTCGTGGTGCAAGGAATCCCACGGCCGTGGCGGCTGCAGCACGGCGCATTGAGGGCAGACCTCGGCCGCGGCGTAGGCGCGCGTCTCGCCCCCGACCTCAAGCAGCACCGCTGCGCGCCGCCGCAGTGCTTCGGCGCAGGCTTCGTGCAGCCGCGCCTCCTGCCCGGGCCGCCAGCGCAAGCGGTCGAGCAGCAGCCAACTCGCCGGCGGCAGCACTTCCGGGCACTCCTCGAGCCGCGCCAGGCCTTTTTCGCCGAGGCGCACCCGGGTCCAGCCGGCTTCGAGCAGCGCATCGCGCTTGCCGCCATCGACCGAGGTGAACAGGTGCACGGTGCTCTCCGTCGGCGCCGTCTTCACTTCCTCGACCAACTCCTCGACGCGCAGCGGCGCCCACTGGTGGCTGCAGGCAAGACAGCGCCGCTGTCCGGCGCTGCGGAAGCGCTGCACCAGGAAGGTCCACAGGTCGAGCGCGGTACCGACCTCGGTGGCGCGGCGGCCGCGCGGCACCTCGCCGGCGGCGGCGACCACCGGCTGCAGTCCCTCGATGCGCTCGCCGACGTGGCGCAGCCAGCTTTCGCCGCTGCCGGGCAGCGCACGCGCATCTTCAAGTACGCGGAAGCGTTGCCGCGCCACCGGTTCAAGGGTGCGGAACAACAGCGCGGTCTTGCCGGCACCGCTGGGTCCGTGCACCGCGGTCCAGCGGCCGTGTTCGAGATCCAGATCGAGCTGGCACAGATTGCCCGCACGCAGGCCCCGCAGACGGATCGGGCTCACTCTGCTGCCCCGTCCCGATCGCCGACGGCCTGGCCCTCGTCCGGAGCAGCACCCTCGCGGTCGCCGAGGGGTGGATAGTCGGCGCCGCGGCCGGCGAGCAGCACCGCGCGCAGCTGTTCGACCAGCGGCGCGGGGCCGGCGACCACGTTGCGGCCGTGGATCCAGTCACCGCCGGGATTCAGGGTGTCGGTCACGCCACCGGCTTCGCGCACCAGCAGGCCGCCGGCGGCGACGTCATAGGGACCGAGGTGGAGTTCCCAGAAGGCGTCGAGCCGGCCGCAGGCGACGTAGGCGAGGTCGGCGGCCGCCGAACCCATGCGCCGCACCCCGCGCTGGCGCAGGAACAGACGGTTGAAGTTGTCGAGGTTGTTGTCGGCGAGCAGATGGCGCCGATAGGGAAAGCCGGTGGCCAGCAGGCTGTGCTCCAGTTCGGCCGTGGTTGAAACCTGCACGCGCTCACCGTTCAAGCTGCAGCCGCCGCCGGCCACCGCGCAGAAACACTCGTCCAGGCGCGGCAGGAAGACCACCGCGACGTCGGGGCGGCCGCGGCGCACACGCGCCAGCGACACGCCATACATCGGCAGCTGGTGGACGAAGTTGGTGGTTCCGTCGAGCGGGTCGACGTACCACATGCACTCGGCATCAGCCGCGGTGACGCCACTTTCCTCGGCGTGGAATCCGTCCTCGGGAAAGGCCGCCGAGAGGCGCTGCAGCAGCAATTCTTCGGCGGCGAGATCAGCCGAAGTGACCAGGTCGCGCGCGGCGCTCTTGCTGCGCACTTCGGCCTGCTGCAAACTTCCTGCCCGCTCGAGCAACAGCGCGCCGGCCTCGCGCGCATAGGCGGTGGCCGCATGCAGGACCGGCTCGAGGTCGGTCATCCGCTGCCCTCTTGGACTCGCGGCCAGCCTTGGAAGAGTTCAGCCAGCACCTGTTCCTGCAGCGCGCGGAAGCGCTTGTTGTTGGTGCGCGGGGTGTTGTCCTTGCGGTAGTTGACGACGATGGAAAACACCAGCGGGGTTCCGTCCGGAGCCTCGGCGAAACCGCTGAGCGAACTCGCCCCGGTGATCCAGCCGGTCTTGCTGCGGATCTTGCCGGGCTGGAATAGCGCGCCCTGGAACATGTTTTTAAGGCGACCTTCGACCCCAGCCACCGGCAGCGAGTCGAACAGCAGGCGGCCCTGCGGCAGCGCCGACATGGCGCGCAGCAAGGCACACATCTGCGCCGGCGAAACCCGGTTGGCGCTGCCGTCGGCGGCGCGCGCGAAACCGCTGCCGTCGTTTTGTTGCAGACCCTGCAGCGGCACCTTCAGTTCCTGCAAACGCGCGCGCACTGCAGCGATGCCACCGCGCGTGCTGCCGCCGTGACCGGAAGCGGAGCCCAGGGTCTTCAGCAGCACTTCGGCGAGGAAGTTGTCGCTGTTCTTGTTGGTGACCACCAGCGCGTCGTTCAGCGTCCAGGCCGAAGCATGGCTCCACAGCGGCTCGCCCGGTCCGGCCTGATGGGCGGCGTCGGCGGCAGCCGCGGCGGCGGAGAGCGGCGCACGGCGCACGGTTTCGCATTCGATGCCGCGCTGGCGCAGCCCGTGCTGCAGCCACATGCCATAGACCGCGGCGGGGTGGCGCACCGCGAGGCGCACCGAACGGTCCTTGGCCAGACTGCCGGAGACCGTCAGCCGGCGGTCGGCTTGGGACCACCACGCCGAGAAGGAAGTGCGGTCGTTGGTCCTGATGCGGCGGATCTCGATGCCCGGCCCCGGATCCGGTTGCAGACGCAGCCGCCCTTTTTCGGCGATGACGTGCAACAGTCCTCCCTCAACGGTCAGTGCGCCGACTCCGGCGGCGTAGTACTGCTGCCACTGGTCGTCCGGCCAAAGTGGCGGACGCGCTTGCCGGTCGAAGGCGCGGTCGTCGAGGACCAGGCTGTTGAAATGCGCATGGCCTGCGTCTCTCAGGGCGGCAGCAAGACCGTCGAGAAACGCCTCTTTGACGTCGCCTTCGGGCAGGAGCCGCAGCGAGGGATCCCCGTCGCCGCGGATCCACAACTGGTCGCCGATCACGCGTGCCTCGGTGTGCCAGCGGTGGTCGGCCGGCAGTTGCAGCAGGGTGGCGGCGGTGGTCAGCAGCTTGATGCACGAGGCCTGCACGCGCGGCTGTTCGCCGAGGTGGTCATAGACCACGCGGCCATCGAGTTTCTCGACCCGCACCGAGACCTCGATGCCGCGTTCGCGGTGCACCGCCTCGACCGCGCGCGCTTGCCCGGCACGCGGCGCCGAGACTGGATTGGCGCTCGCGACCGCCGCCAGTCCTGCGCAGGACAGCACCCAGGCCAACAGCACGGTGGTGGCGTGCCGCGGCCTCATGAGGCGTAACCGCTGGGGTGCTGCTGATGCCAGCGCACGGCGGTTTCGACGACCTCGGCGGCATTCTCATAGAGAGGCTGCCAGCCGAGTTCGCTGCGCGCCTTGGTCGAATCGGCGATCAGCCGCGCCGGGTCGCCCTCGCGCCGCGGCCCTTCGTCGTGCGGCACCGGCTTGCCGGTCGCGGCCTCGACCGCGTCGAGAATCTCACGCACCGAGAAACCATTGCCGGTGCCGAGGTTCCAGGCGTCGGAGGCGCCACCGCTACTCAGTCGCTGCAGCGCCTGGAAGTGCGCCTGGGCCAGATCGTCGACATGGATGTAGTCGCGGATGCAGGTTCCGTCAGGAGTCGGCCAGTCGCTGCCGAACACGCTCAGGCGCTGCCCCGAGCCGAGCGCCGCCCACACCGCCAGCGGAATCAGGTGGGTTTCGGGATCGTGCGCTTCGCCGTAGTGGCCGCAGGTCGACGCGCCGGCGGCGTTGAAGTAACGCAGCAGCGCGCACTTGCCCTGGTCGACCGCGCTGCGGTCCTTGAGCAGGCGTTCGGCGCTGAGCTTGGTGGCGCCATAGGGGTTGACCGGAAACTGCGGGTGGTCCTCGCGCAGGCGTTCGGTCTCGGGCTCGCCATAGGTGGCGCAGGTCGAGGATAGCACGAAGGGCACGCCCTCGAGCGCCTCGCACAGGTGGATCACCGGCACCGTGTTGGCGCGCCAGTAACGCACCGGCTGGGTCACCGACTCGCCGACGTAGCAACGTGCGGCGAAGTGGATCACGCCGTCGAAGCTCTGGCCCTTGAGCCACGCGTGCAAAGCGTCGCGGTCGAGCAGGTCGAGCACCTCGAGCGGGCCGTCCCAGGCCGCGCGATGCCCTTCGGAAAGATTGTCGATGACGTGCACGTCGACCCCGTTTTCACGCAGGTAACGCGCCGTCGCCGAACCGATGTATCCGCAGCCTCCGGTCACCAGGACTTTCATGGTGGCGGCATTCTCGCAACTCAGCGAGGCGGTTGCCACCACGCACGCCAGGCTTCTATGAGCCGGGTGCGTTGTTCCAGGTCGGGGTCGAGGTCGTCGCCCATGATTTCGCCGGTGAGATTCTCGAGCGCCTTGTTGGCGATGCGGAAGGCGGCGCGATCGCTCGGGTCAAGGTTCTCGATCAGCAAGGGCACGCTTTCCTCGCTGCCCAGGCGCGCCACCGCCTTGAGCGCGGCAAGGCGCAGGCCGCGGCTTTCGTGGGCCAGCCACGGGTGGATCAGCACGGCATCCATGGCCTCGCCGCGGCGGCCGACCTGCTGCAGGGCGATGCGCACCACGCGCGGGTCGGGGTCGAGCAGCGCCAGGGCGAAGACGTCGACCGCACGACGGAATTCCTGGGTGACCAGGAATTCGATCGCCGCCAGCCGCCGCGCCGGGTCGGGATGGCTCTTGAGCAGCGCCACGGCGTCGGCGGGGTGTTCGAGTTCGACGCCCTGGAAGGCGCGCAGCCGCGCCAGCAGCCGCTCTTCGGACTCGCTCAGCGGCATGCCCGCAAGCGCCGCCTCGAGGTCGCGCAGCGCCAGCGACGGGGCGCCGGCCTGTTCCTGGTAGCGCGAGGCCAATTCCAGCAGCGCGCGCCGATCGTCGGCGGCGGGCTGTTCGGCGCCATCGGGCGCTGGCTGGCCGACCGGATGCACCCCGCCAGCGGCCATTTCCAGGCTCTCGGCGGCGGCGCGAAAGTTCTCGCTGCGCGCCAGCAGACTGGCCAGTGCCTGCTGCAGGCGCACGCGGTCGGCACTGCTGGTCGCCTCTTGCAAACCGGCCAGCAGCAGCTCGCGCGCGGTATCTGGGTGTCCCTGGTCGGCGAGCCGCATCGCCAGACGGGTACGCAGCATCACCGAAGACGGATCGGCGGCCAGCGCCTCGGTTTCGGTGGCCAGGGCGACGGCCTGGCCGTGGCCGCGCACCGGGCCATTGCACGCCACCAGGGTCAGGCCGCACGCCGCCAGCGTCAGGCTGCGGGCCACGCACTTCAGGCTGCACAGCAGACCGAGGGCGGGCGGGAAGGACGGCAAGAAGCAGGACATGCGTGGAGGCCGACGATTCGAGCTAGCATGGTACGCGGCGCGCGTAACCTGCTGTGATGAGCCGCAACTTCAAGATCGGTGCCAGCGTGCTGCTGGCGGTGCTGGTGATCGGCGTCGGTGGCTTTGGCTGGTACCTGCAACGGGGCGTGGTACATGATCCGGCGCGTGTGCAGGAACTGGCCGCCGAAATCTTCCCGGTGCAGGTGCCCGAGGGCCTGAAGCCGGAATTCGGAACCGACCTATTCGGCTTCCGTTCGGCCTTTTTTCGTGGCCTGGATGAACACGACCGCCTGGCCTTCGCCTCTTATCCGAGCGACACCGACGGCAAGTCCGGGGCGAAGTGGGAAATCGAAAACCAGCTCGACCTCGAGGGCGAAGAAGGTTGGACCCTGGTCGAAAAAGGCTCCGCCGAAGTCCTGATCAACGGCGCTACCCATACCTTCGCCTGGATGACCGCCGAAGACCATGCACAGCAGCTCTACCGCTCCATGCTGCTGCGCATCCCCGGCCCCGAACGCAGCCACGTCTTCTACCGCCGCGGCCCGGCCCCGCTGGCGACGCTGGAATCCTTTTCTCGTTTGTTTGAGTGATCAGTACACCCTGGGTCCTTTGAGCTGAACCTGGGTCACGCGCCCTCTTTCCCGTGGGAAAGCCCATGGATCATGGGGAGTTGATCTGGTTGGGGAATAGTCCGTCCCATTCCAATCCAATCTGGCGTCCTGCGGAAAGGGAAAGCGGCAACTCGGCCAGAGTGACCGGTCTGCTTTCGGGTTCATCGGTCCAGGCACGAATCTGCAAGCGGAATTCCCCATCTGGGAGCCATTTGAATTGGACCTGACTTTCCCGGGCTGAAAAGGATTGGACCGCATAGGGGACATCGGATTCTCCCGTATAGAGTTGAGCTCTGATGTTTCGATAGGCGTGGGCCTGGCAGGCTTCGTCGTAATGGCTGATTCCGACCGTCACCGTGGCTGGTTGCCTCAACTCCAAGCGGATCCCATCGCGACTGGAACTTGCCAGGGCCATCTCAAATACATCAGAGCTTCTGCCGTCTGGCGAGAAGGCTTGGAGGAGGCAGGAGCCCGCGGGAAGGTCAGCAAAGGAAAAACTGCCATCCTCAGAAGAAGCCATGCTGCTGAGCTTGGTGATCCAGCCATCGTCGAGCAAACCCGAGGTTGCGGAACCGACCGAAGCACTCTGCAGCCAATCACGACCCGACCGTTGCAGCAATTGTGCCGAAATACCATCCAGGCCCTGGAATAGGACCATGGCGACCTTCGCGCCCTCGGTCGGAGGGATGACCAGACCGGAAAGGTCCAGGCCCTCTGGCAGGTGGATTTCGACAATCTGGCCCGAGGCATAGAGGGTGCACTGGATGCGCAAAGGCATGCCGCCAGGTGGTTGAAGGTGGACCAGGTAATCCCCCGCCGGGATGCCGGGCAAGACAGAGAAACCGGCCTCATCCGTCAGACAGGATCCGGAGTAGTTCTGCAACCGCGGACCGTCCTTGCGTGGTTTGTTGAAATCGTAAAGAACCTGGACCGCATAGTTGGAACATGGCTCACCCGCGCGGGCGACGAAGACGCGCACGCCCTGCAGAAGTGCAAAGACCACCGTGCACTCATTGACCCCTGCAGCCACCTCCACCTCGGCCAAGAGCATGCCGGATGCACCGCGGGGAGACCGCACCTCGTAGGCGCCCGGTTCAAGCCGACGGAAACGTGCATCTCCAGTTTCGTCGGTGGATCCAGAATCAGGTTGGCGGATGAAGGAGCCTCCGGCGGGTAACAGCAACAGGGGCTGGCCGACGACAGGGTCTCCGGAAGAATCCTGCAAATGGACCAGGAGTTCGGATGCGGCGCTTAGGACGACTTCGGTCTCGACCACTTCGCCAGCGCGAGCGACCACGTCCACCGGGCGGGTTTGGAAACCAGGAGCAGAAACCACCAGCAGATGAGGGCCTGGTGACAGATGGGTCACCAGAAGCCCTTCCGCCGCCTCATCGGTACTCGTGACCGTAGGAACACCAAGGCTGGTTTTGATCTCCTCCCAATGCTCTCGCCAGGGTGGAGTGCTTGGATCCCGCGGCCCCTTGGACCTCGCTCTGGGTTCCCGAGCCCTGGCCGCGGGGATGGGCAGTCCGGTGGTTTTTGATAGGACCCGGAGGCTGACCGAGCCCAGCGCGGACAGCTGCACGTCGTCGAGCTGGGTGGGCCCATCGATGACCACCAGCTTGGTCGCCAGGAACTGTTCCCGGTCGTGGACTACGGCAAGGCCGTACTCGCCACGGGGAACTCGGATTTCTACCATCCCTTGATCGTTGGCTCGTTCGCTGGCAACGGCTACCGAAGCCCAGGGGCAGACGGAATCGAGCAAGGAAAGGCTGGCTCCGCTGGCCGCCTGCTGATCCGAGGTCAGGATGCGCGCCTGCACCCGAAACGCCTCGGGCAGCACGAGTTCCAGCTGTTCTTCGGGCTGGACTGGATCCGAGATCACCCAGCGACTTTCTTTGGAGGCCATCACGGCATGCTGGTCCCGGGTTCGGTCGAGGTGCAGTTCGAATACACCGTCCTGATCGCTCCGGGCGGTCTCTTCTGTGTACTTGAGTGACAGCCATTGAGGCTCTCCACGACTCAAGGGAACTCCTTTGATCAGCGCTCCGATCACGGCGGTGCCGTCCTGGTCCACGACTCGTCCGTACACTGCATAGCCGGCGCGGAGTTGTATTTTTTCCTGAAGCGTGTCGCCGGCAGCGACAACAACGCCCATCGCATTGGGCGCGAATCCCTTGCAATCTGCGCGCAAGGAATAACGACCGGCTTGAAGCCCCGCAAGGAGGGCTTGGCCACCTGAATCGCTTTCGCCGGCAGCCCAGAAGAAGCTCTCAGGAAGCGCCTGGCCCTTCAACTCGGCCTTGAGGCGAGCACCGGGCAATGGAGTTCCGTGCCGATCGGTGACCAGGACATGGATCGCCCCGGCCGGGTGGAGCGTACAGGTGAAGGTGGTGCCTTGCTGGCAGTCTGATGCAGAGACGACCTGCCGATGGGGGCCATAGCCCTCAGCTTCGACCAGAAGGTACCCGGATTCTGAACTCCATTCGACCGCTCCCTTCTCAAAAAGGGCCACTCCATCGGAACCGGTGGCGCGCGGTTCGTTGGATCGGTAGCCAGACAATTCCGCCAAGCTCATTTCCAGGCCGGCGCGTATCCCGATGCTACCCAGGTCGACGAAACCAACCACCGCCGCAGGAATGAAACCACCTTGTGCGTCCTGGACTTTCACCCGGACCACGCCACTCGAAATCCGTGTACGGGAATCCGGCCCCAGGGGGCCACTCGAAACAGGGTCGCCGGCAATCCGTTCAGATTCCTGGCTGCTTTTGGAGTCAAGACCAGAGAGATGCTGGTCGGCCTCGGATTCACCACTACGAAGGAGTGCAAATAGCGCAATCACGGTACATGTGATTCCGCCAATCCAAAGGAAAAGGTAGTGAGGTTTCACGACCTGAGAACCAACCCCCTGCGGGATCAGTCCGATCCGTCCGCAAGGTCTTTGACGGCGCTCTGCTGGAGTTCCAGGCGGTAGCTCTCACCCCCGGCCTTGGTGACCAGATATTTTCCGACCGGAAGCGTGAGCTGGAGGCCGGCGGGGCCGACGATCAGGTCGGCGGAGGAGAACGGCGAGGTCTTGCGTTGGATTTTGAACTCGGAAGGGCCTTCGCTGACTGGAAACTTGAGAATGGCGGACGGGACCTGGACCGTGATCTCCTGTTCAAATGAGACTCCTCGGTCGACGGGGGCTCCGAGCATCAAGGCATCCGGCCCTTCCCAGACCTTGGCCGGGTCAAACATGGGAAGCGAGGGCACGACGAGGAACTTGGACTCCTCGGACACCGCCTGCATTTCTGCGCGCCCGTCAGTAGAAATCTTGGCCTCTTCCCATTGCCCGTCGGCACTCTGATAGGCCAATACGCCGTACCTAACCGGATTTCCGTTAAAGGTCACCACCGCCTGCACCGAGGGAGCCAGCGGTATGGACACTTTCAAATCCCCTTCGACCTGGAACGAACTTGTGGCCAGCACCTGTTCGGTTTCCGCTTCGTATACCTTGAGAGTGTAGTTCCCTGAAATCACTTGGATATCCATTGAATCCGACTCAGGAATAACTTTGGTGGTAAACCCGGGTGCATTGAGAGCCCGGTCGGTTCTTCGGGTGGCGTAGAGATGCAACTCGCCCCCTGCATGCTGAGCCCGATCGAATTCGAAGGATAGAACATGAAGTTTCGGCAATTCGAAAGTCACTTCCAATCCAGGTCGATACTCGGTTTCGATAGTTCCAAGAGGAACCCGAGTTGGCATCAGGCGAGCGTGAACTCGCAGGTTTTTGGAAAGACAGGAAAGGGGAACCTTCTCTCCCTCCAGGCTGGAGAGTCGAGTCCAGGCATGGGAGAATTCACCGAGGGTGAGCCGGCAGGAATCACCGTCCGCGTCGCGCGCGGTCTGTTGAACTTCTATCCAGAATCCATCCGGGATCTTGCCCTTGACGGAAACTCCCAATTCCAGACCCGATGCTCGCACCTCGTATCTCCCAGGGGTGACCTCATTCATTCCAGAGAACCTCCCGGTCATAAATTGACCCTCGTCAAAAATGACAACGACCGACTCCAAGACCCTCCTGCTCATCAACCCGGTGACTTCCACAATTCCATGTTGATTGGTTCTTGTTTCCCTCCAAATACGGGGAAAGGTATGTGCACTCGGAATCAAGGCTCGTTTTCCTTGCAAGGGCAAACCCGTGGGAGACAAGAATAGGAGTTCCCTCGTGATCAGGCTGTCCGGACCCAAGGGGGAAGGTGGCTCAGCGATAAAGAAGGGGGGTTTAGGAGCACCAGGACGCGGTGAAGATCTTTGAAAGAAATGGGAATAGGTACGGGAATCGCCTGAGTACAGTTCGACCACATAGCCGAGCCGACCATGAATGGAGCCGGGAGATTGGGGAAACAAAGCCCACTCTCCATTCAATAAAGCGGTTCCTTCACGTATGAGTTCGGGGTCTCCTATGTAAGGAGCTTCCTTAATTGACCACCGGTATGGAATGCGCCAGATCTTGTATTGCACTTCCTGGTTGTCATCGGCTGGGAAGGCGACGGCGAGGTTGATCAGCGGCCAGAGCTTGATCTCCATCGGGCTGTCCTCGACCACTCCGGTCCAGGGAGTCCAACCCTCACAGCTCACTTCCAATCGAGTTCCCAGCGGCGCATCCGGGAACGAGAACATGCCGTTTGCATCGGTGCGGGCTTGCTCCTCACCCATCACCACAAGTGCCTGGGGGCATGGCCGCGAGCCGGTGAAAACCGTTCCGTGGAGTGGCTCTCGTGCACTGCCTACGGGGTCGACGATGTCCACGGAGTCCATCGGAACGCGCGATTTGACGTTGAGGTCCGCTGCGGAAGGATTCAATTCGGGGGTTTCTACCGGGGAAGCTGCGGTCGCCAGCATGACTTCGGTTGAGTCCCCGTTCCCGCTCTCGGAATCGTCCGGCCACAGGAGCACGCCGGCGATCACCACCAAGGCGGTCGCGGCCAGGATCAGTTTGCTTTTCATCGTCATGGCTAGGGTCTCCAATCCTGCTGTGGCGGCAGCCGAGGGAAGCGCCGAAGCGCCGCCAGGCATCAACAGCGCCAGGCTGGTCCCGCGCCAGCCGCGGCCGTGCCGGGTTTCCAGGTTCTTGCGCAGGGAGTGCAAACCTCTGGCCAGGCGATTGCGCGCCGTTGAGGGAGCAATTCCCAAATGTTCCGCGATCTGCCTGGAGGTCAGGCCTTCGTAATAACGTAGGACCACGGTGGTCTGGTAGGGCTCGGGCAGCGCCTGCACCGCCTGCATGACCTGCTCTTGAACCTCCAGGACCGCCGCGGTCTCATCAGGTGAGGCGATGACCGCGGGCCCCGCCACTTTCGCTTCCCGCCGCTTCCGCCTGACCGTGGATCGGCGTGAGTCCAGGCTAAGGGTAGTGACCACACGAGTCAGCCATCCGCGCAGAGAAGCCGCATGCCTGGGTGGACGCTCCAAGGCGCGCACCCAGGTGTCCTGCACCAGGTCCTCGGCCTGATCAGGTCCGACCAGATGGACAGCAAGAGTCCTCAGCCACCCGGATTGCTCCAGCGCGCTCTTGAAATCAACCCTCTCCGGTTCTCGGTCCATTGGCAATCATTGACGTCATGGACCAAGGAAGTGTCTCAACAATAATTGGGCGGCGGAAAGGCCATCAGGATGCCTGCTCTCGCGGGTCTTCGCTCGCTACCCGCTGAATTCTGTAGCGCAGGAAATAGAGGGCTGCATAGCCCTCCAAGACAGCGCTGAGCGGGAGTAGGGATCTTGTGTCCCAACCGTCCAGAAGCTCCCCGGCCAAGGCAAGGTGAATGACCATGCCTACGATGATGGTCACGGTGACGATGTCGATGGCAAGCGCCCCTCTCTTGCACGCGAATGGGCTGAGTAGAAGGCCAGCCATGAGAAGCAGGCCCCCCTCGGGTCCCAGGATCCGGTCTTCAAGGAAATGACCCTCGGGCGAAAGGCCCAGGTCGATCCCTTGCAGGACCACTTCCAGGACCATGCCCAGCGTGGTCAACAGCACGGCGGAGATCAACCAACGTGGCATAGAGTGCCATGGTACCCCTTTGTCCAAACGGCGTCCTGGAAGCCCGATTCAGATCCAGACTTGGCCGAGCCTGGCCAGGACGAAGAAACTGAGCCAGAAGGAGGGAAAGACGGCCAGCATGCAGAGGAAGAAGACGCGGCCGCCGATCTTGTTGTCGTTGCGGAAGGTGCCGACCAGGATCAGTCCGGAGAAGAGTGTCAGCGAAGGAGGAAGGACGGCGTTGAATAGGCGGGTGCATTCGTGGTGCTCTTCCCACCCTGCCAGGCCCACGATGGCAATGACCGAAGCAATCAGGAGCCAAGCGAGGAGCAGGATCCACAGAGGTCCATGGCGCTGGCGCAGGTGGTGCCAGATCCAGACCATTAACGCAGAGGGCAGGAATGGGACCAGGACCAGGAAGATGCTGTAGTCCGTCATTGCGCCACTGCGTGGATGGAATCCTCAGCGGTTCACCAGGCTGGCCAGTTCGGACCAGAAGGCGGGGAAGGATTTGGCGACGCACTCGGGATCGCTGACCTCGATGTGAGGTTGGCGCAGGGATGCGATGCCGGCGGCCATGGCCAGGCGGTGGTCCTGGTCGGGGTCGAAGAAGTGGGGTTGGTCAGGCGAGATCTGGGCGGCGGCGGCACCGTTGATTTGCAGGCGGTCCTCGATGATCTGGGAACTCGAACCACAGATCTCGACCAGGCGTTGCATGCCGGCGACGCGGTCGCTTTCTTTCAGGCGCAGGCGGTCGATGCCGTTCAGGATCAGGCCGCCGGGGAGGAAAGCGCCAAGCACGGCCAGGGCGGGGCCGGCGTCAGGGGCGGCGTCGAGGTCGACCTCGAGGCGTTGCGGCGGCAGGTCGTCGGCTGCGCTCCACAGATCCCCGTCCCGCCTGAGCAGACCGTGATCGGTGAAGAAGGAGAACAAGCACGCTTCTGGGTGGCGGTCGGACCACGGCGGTTGCAAACGAGCGCTGCCGCGGGTCAAAGCCAGCGCAACGAGGAAAAAGGTCGCCGCGGACGGGTCACCGGGGATTTCTAAACCGGTTAGCGCGGACGGATCGCCGAGGATTTCCAAACTGGTCACCGCGGACGCATCGCCGGGGCTCACCACCAAGCGAAACCCGCCGCCGGCAAGGGCTTCCTCGACCACGGAGCCCTCTCCGCGGAAGCGCCTCGCCATGTCCAGGGTGAGGTCGAAATAGCCGCGCGACGGAATCGCCGCGGGCAGCGCCATCGTCACTCCACCACTCCAGGCCGCAGCCATCACCAGACCCGACAGGAACTGGCTGCTGGAGGCGACCGGGACCTGCCACTCCCCACCCGGCAGGCCGGTGGTGTGTACTTCGAAACCAGGGCGTCGGTCGACCTCGATCTCCATTAAGCGACAGCCTCGCTCACGCAGGAAATCCACCAGCGGGCCCTGCGGCCGCGACAGCAGGCGCGGCGTGCCGGTGATGCGGAAGCAGCCCTCGCCGGCCGCACACAGCGCCAGCAGGAAACGCAGCGAGGAACCGGCCTCGCCGACGTCGAGGTGCACGCCGTCGCCGCGCGGTGGTCCGCCGATTCCGGTGACCAGCAAGGCATCGTCTGCGGACTCGAAGGTCGCTCCCAGCGCGGCGAGCGCGGTCTGCAGATGCAGGCTGTCCTCGCAGTCGCTGATTCCGACCAGGCGGCTGCGGCCGCGCGCGGTCGCCGCCAGGATCAGCGCGCGCTGCGACAGCGACTTGCAACCAGGCAGGCGGATCGAAGGCGGGTGTAGGTCCATTGTCGGGCAGGAGTGGAGCCTGGTCGGGCAGAAGCGGATCCTGGTTCAGGGGCGGCGAGCCGCGGGCAGAGGGCAGGGAGCGGCGAGTGGATGTGGGAATTCTAGGCTTCCGTGACCTAGAATCCGCGCCATGGCTGCATCCCCCTCCTCCGTCGACCCCGCCGCCGGGTATCGCGGCGGCCTCGAAATCCCCGGCTGGGAGCTCTTCTACCACGGCAAGGTGCGCGACTTGTACCGGCGCAACGGCGACGACACCCACATGCTGATGGTCGCCACCGACCGCCTGTCGGCCTTCGACGTGGTCATGAAGGAGTGCGTGCCCGACCGCGGCCGCGTGCTCACCCACATCACCGAGTACTGGCTGCAGCAGGTCGCCGACACCATCGGCGCGGCGCGCATCAGCTGCGAGCCCGAAGAGATTCCGCACCTGCCGAGCGAGGTCCACGAAGCGCTGCGCGGCCGCTGCACCTGGACGCGCAAGGCCCAGCGTGTCAACGTCGAAGTCGTGCTGCGCGCCTACCTGGCGGGTTCCGGTTTCCGCGAGTACCAGGCCAGCGGTCGGCTGTGGGACCACGAACTTCCCGCCGGCCTGCAGAATTCCTCCGCGCTGCCCGAAGTGCTGCACACCCCCACCACCAAGGCCGAGGTCGACGAACCGATCACCTGGGCGCAGGCCGAAGAGTTGATCGACTCGGCCGAGGACGCGGCGAACATCCATCGCCTCGCCCTGGAATTGTTCCAGCGCGCCGCCGCGCGCGCCGCCGAGGCTGGCATCGTGCTCGCCGACACCAAGTTCGAGTTCGGGCGCCTGGATGGCCACATCGTTCTGATCGACGAGGTGCTGACTCCCGACAGCTCGCGCTACTGGCCCGCCGCCGAGATCGTGCCCGGTCAGGAACCACCGAGCTTCGACAAGGAAATCGTGCGCGTCTACCTGCGCTCGCTCTCCGACTGGAAGCGCACCCCGCCGCCGCCGCCGATCCCCGACGAGGTCATCCAGCGCACGCGCCAGCGCTACCTCGAGATCTGCCAGGTGCTGACCGGCTCGCTCCCCGCCGGAGTCACAGATTGAAGCGCAATCTGCTGACGCGGATGTTCGGCCGTCTGATCGGTCTGTTCTACCGCGTCTCCCGCATCGGCGAAGAAGTGCCGGAGCGCGGGCCGGTGATCTTCGTCGGCAACCACCCCAACGGCCTGGTCGATCCGATCGTCGTCGGCGACGTCGCCGGACGCCGCGTGCTGTTCCTGGCCAAGGCGCCGATCTTCCGCATGCCGGTGCTCGGCTGGCTCGCCCACCATGGCGGCGCGATCCCGGTGTACCGCAAAATCGACGGCGCCGACACCCGCGCCAACGAGAACATGTTCCGCGCCGTGTATGACGCGCTCGACGACGGCGAGGCCATCGTCCTCTTCCCCGAGGGCATCAGCCACAACGAACCCGGCCTGCAGCCGCTGAAGACCGGCGCCGCGCGCATGGCTCTTGGCGCCGAGGCGCGCCACGCCTACGCCCTCGGCGTGAAGATCGTGCCGGTGGGACTGACCTATCGCTCCAAAACCCGTTTCCAGTCCAGCGTCACCATCGAGGTCGGACGTCCGATCTCGGTGGCCGAGTTCACCGCCGCCTACGCCAAGGACAACTGGGCCGCGGTGGCCGCCCTGACCGCCAAGATCGAACGCGCGCTCGGCGCCCTGACCATCAACCTGGAGCAGTGGGACGACCTGCCGCTGCTGCATCTGGCCGAGGGCATCCTGCCCGACGACGGCAGCCATCCGGTGCAGCGTCTGCGCACCTTCGCCGCGGTCGGCCGTCGCCAGGAAGAAGCGCAACCGCAGCAGATCGCGCTGCTGCGCCGGCGCCTGGCCCTCTTCCGCACCAAACTCGACCTGTGCGGGCTGCAACTGCGCCACCTCGAGCAGGAGTTCAACACCCTGCGCCTGGTCGGGCACCTGCTACGCAACCTGGGCGCGTGGCTGCTCGGTCTGCCGCTGATGGCGCTGGGCACGCTGTCGTGGGCGCTGCCCTACTGGGTCATCGGCTGGATCACACGCCGCGCGCGACCCGATCACGACGTCGTCGCCACGGTCAAACTTCTCGCCTCGGTGGTGGTGCTGCCGCTGTGGCACGCCGGCCAGGTGACGGTGCTGTGGCAGGCCTTCGGCACCTGGCCCGGGATCGGAGCGGCGCTGCTGTTGCCGGTCGCCGGCTTCTATGCGCGCCATTTCTGGCGCCGTCGCCGCCGCGGCTGGCGCGAGGCCCAGGTGCTGCTGGCGCTGCCCTTCCAGGGGCGTCTGCGCCAGCGTCTGCTCGACGAACGCGATGCGCTGGCAAGCGAACTTCTGCGCCTTGGCGAGACCGCGCAGGAAATCACCCAGGAATGAAGGAACCTGGATCGCAGTGGTAGCCTCGCACCTCAGGGAGCCTCTCTAAGAGGCCCCCATTCTCCCTTGCGGTTCCTCCCCCCGGGACCCCTCTCATCCCTTCGACCGAAACCATGCACAGCACCCTCGTCATTGGCATTCTTGCCGCTGCAGTCGCAGCGCCTCTCGCCAACAACACTTCCGGACCCTACACCGACACCAAGGGCAACGTCTGGAACACTCTTCCTGCACTTTCTGACTACGCCACTGCGGAGGAGTTCGACGCCCTCTACGCCAGCGAGGTCTTCACCACCAAAGACGGCAACCGCTTCCAGATCGACCGCCCCTGGACCGCCGCCGAGGCCTCCCAGTACTCGGTGATCGACAACTTCCTTGGTTGGAGCCGCCAGGGCAGCGGCAACGGTCTGCGCGCCACCGTCAACTGCACCCACCCGGTCGACGAGGAGTACCGCGCCAAGTTCTCCAGCATTCCGCCGCTGCGCACCTACGTCATCGCGCTGGTCGAACTGGCCGACGACGCCCTGTTCGCCAACTGGGGCATCAACTTCGTGCCACGCAAGGGCTACAGGTGGGACTCCAACGACAGCGGCGACATCGTGCAGCTGCTCGACGAAGCCTACCGCGAAGGCGGCGGTCTCAACGGCCAGGACATGATGATCGCCTTCTCCGCTGACAGCACCCCTGGTGGTGCGATCGGCGTCGGCTACATCGGCCTGCCGCGCCAGCTCACCAAGTGGTACCAGAGCCAGTCGGCCCAGGCTGCGATCTGCCAGCACGAAGCGGGGCACAACTACACCCTGCAGCACTGCTGCGACAACAACTGCATCATGCAGTCCTTCCTTGACCTCGGTGCTTTCGGCAACTTCCACAACTACAACGAGAACTGCTCGGGTCAGAACCACTGGAGCACGATGAACAACCAGCGCAACCGCTACTAAGCGGCGGCAACCGGTTTCACCTTTCGAGCGGAGGGCGCCACGCCCTTCGCTCGTTTTTCACTTGCTAGTCTCTGCCGTGTCCCGATTCCTCCCCTCCCTGCTGGTGTTGGCGCTGGGTGCGTGCGGTTCCTCCAGCGAACCCGACGCTGATCCAGTTGCCGGAGCCGGCGGCGCCCCGGCCGACGGCGTTGACGAGGCCGAACTGATCCTGTGGGAAGTGCCCGATCTGCCGTGGTCCTGCGGCCTCGAGATCGATGGCAGCGCCGCTCCTGCCAGTGCACTGCAGGGAATCCTGCTGTCCGAATGGAATACCTTCGTGGTGCAGAACCTGGGCGAACGCGGCAAGCCCACCGCCGCCGAGGTCGAGGATCTGGTCACGCGTTTCTACGCCGAACCGGCACAACTGCTGGCACCCTTGATCGACGATCTGCTGCTGATCCGCGACCATCGTGAGCGCCACCCCGAGATCGACGCGGATGAGTTCGAGCATTTCCGTCACGACCTCGAAGAGAACGCCGGACACCTGCTGCCCACCCTGCTCGCCTCGCTCGGCGAAGACGGCCTGCGCGAGCATCTGGAGAACAAGTTCCGCATCCACCAGATGCAGGCGTTCTACGCCGCCGGCCTCGCCACTCTCAGCGAGGAGCAGTTGCAAGCGCACATCGCCCGCCGCGCCGAAGAACGCGGCGAAGACCTTGAAGCCGTGCTGCAAGCGCTGGCCGAATATCCAGATGCGCGCGCCGCCTTCGAGGGCCAGATCAACGCAGATCGCGCCGAGGCCGCGATCCGCGCCTGGTTGGACGAAGTGCGGCCGCTGAGCGAAGTGGTCTTCCTCGACCGCGGCGGCGAGCGCATCGTCCTCGACGCAGGGAATTGACCGAAGTTGGATTTTTGGGATACTGGGATACATGCCTGTCGTCCGTTCTCTTCATGTCTTCCTCTCCTTCCTCATTGCCACGCTGCTCCTGACCGGCACCAGCGTAGGCCAGACCACCGAGCGCGTCAGCGTGACCTCGCAGGGCCAACAGGCCAATGGGGTCAGTTACTCCCCCTCCCTGTCTGCCGACGGGCGCCTGGTGGCCTTCTATTCCACCGCCAAAAACCTCGTCAGCGGCGATACCAACCTGGTCACCGACATTTTCGTCCACGACCGTCAGAGCGGGATCACCGAGCGGGTCAGCGTCGATTCCCAGGGGGTCCAGGGCAATGGCTACAGCTATTTCCCCTCCCTCTCTGCCGATGGACGCTATGTGGTCTTCGAGTCGGCCTCGTTCAACCTCGTCCCCGGCGACACCAACGGAAGATGGGACATCTTCGTCCACGATCGCCAGACCGGGACGACCGAACGCGTCAGCGTCGATTCACAGGGCAACGAAGGGAACTCGGACTGTTTCTACTCGGACATTTCCGCGGACGGGCGTTACGTCGCGTTCTCGTCGTACTCCACCAACCTGATTCCCGGGGACACCAACGGCGCCTTCGATATTTTCGTCCACGATCGCCAGACCGGGAACACCGAACGGGTCAGTTTGAGTTCCCAGGGGGTTCCTGGAAACGAGACCAGTACGAAACCGAAGATCAGCGGTGACGGTCGAGTGGTGGCCTTCCTGTCCTCTGCCAGCAACCTCGTTGCGGGCGACACCAATGCGGTGCGGGACGTCTTCGTCCATGACCGCACCACCGGCCTCACCGAACGCGTCAACCTGAGTACCCAGGGAGTCCAGGCGAACAACGGCTGCAGTTACCACAACCTCTCCGCGGACGCACGCACGGTTTCCTTTGATTCCACCGCCGACAACCTCGTTCCCGGCGACACCAATGGTGAGGACGACGTCTTCGTCCATGACCGCGTGACCGACGTCACTCAACGTGTCAGTGTGGACTCCTTCGGTGCCCAAGGAAATGACCAGAGTGTCGTGCACAACATGTCGTCGGACGGCCGCTTCGTGGCCTTCAAGACCTGGGCGACCAACCTGGCGCCGGACGACACCAATCAGTACACCGATATCCTGGTGCACGAAATCCAGACCGGAATCACCACCCGCGTCAACCGCAGCTCCGAGGGAGTGGAAGCGGACCATTGGAGCAGCAGGCCAGCCCTGTCCGCCGACGGCAGCCTGATCGCCTTCGAATCCCGAGCCAGCACCCTGGTCCCCGCGGACACCAACGGCGCCTACGACATCTTCGTCCGCGACCGCTGGAACGGCCTGGGCACCAATTCGATCCATCTGGCCGGACCGTCTTCCGCCCCGGTCGGGGTGCCACTGGACCTCGCCTGGTACACCGCCCACGCCAGTTCCGACTACTGGCTGGCCTACTCCCTGAACAGCAACGGCTCAGTGGTCGGCGGCCACAGCCTCGATCTCGGTCTGCCGCGGACGCTGCTGGCGACCGGCCTCAACTCGGTGAACGGCGCCGGGACCTACACCTCGTCGCCAGTCCCCGCCGCTGCCGCCGGTCGGAGCGTCTACTTCGAGGTGGTCGCCCGCGACGGCGGCGGCGTCCTCTACGACAGCAACGTCCTCGCCGTGGCCTTCTTCTAGCCGCCCGTGGACATAGTCATTCCGCGCCTCGGCGGCGCTTTCGCCTACCTGCAGCGTCAGCAGAACCCGCCCCTATCCACGGATAGGGGCCGAACCCGCTTCCTTGCCGGAAGACGAAACCACTCGCCAAGCCACGAAAGCACTTAATCCACGGACTAGCCGCCGAGCTCGGGCCAGCTTCAGGACCCCGCCCTCGCGGGGCGACCGGCGAGGTGGATCTCCAGCAGGGCCAGGTCGGCAGGAGTCACTCCGGCCAGCCGGGACGCCGACCCCAAGGTCTGCGGCCTGGCCTCCGTCAGGGTCTGCAGCGCCTCGCCACGCAACCCGCCGACGGTGGCGTAATCAAAACTGTCCGGGATCGGCGCCGCTTCGCGCTCGGCGCTGCGGTCGACCCAGTCCTGCTGACGGCGCACGTAGCCCTCGTACTGCAGGTCTGCTTCGAGGGTGCTCCAGTCCTCTTCCTCCAGACCGAGGGCGCCGAGTTCGGGCGCCGCGGCGAGCAACGGCCGCCAGCCGCCGCCGGGCACCCGTTTCATCAAGCGCATCCATTCCGCATTCCGCGCCACCCGCAGACGCGCCGCCTCGACGCGCTCGACCTTGGCGCGCCACGCGCTGGCACGCGCTTCACAGACCAGACCGAGTTCGAGACCGATGCCGGTCAGGCGGCGGTCGGCGTTGTCATGACGCAGCAGCAGCCGGTGCTCGGCGCGCGAGGTGAACATGCGGTACGGCTCGGACGGATCACTCACCACCAGGTCGTCGACCAGCACGCCGATGTAGGCCTGATGGCGGCCAAGCACAAAGGCTTCCTGTCCGTCGAGCGCGCGGGCCGCGTTGACCCCGGCGACCAGCCCCTGCGCCGCGGCCTCTTCGTAGCCGCTGGTGCCGCAGATCTGCCCGGCCAGATAGAGCCCGGCATGGTCGCGCAGTTCCAGCGTGCGGCGCAGGGCACGCGGCGCCACGTAGGTGTATTCCACCGCATAGCCCGGCTGCAGAATGCGCGCGCGCTCCAGTCCCGGACAGGTCCGCACCAGATCCTTCTGCACCTCGAGCGGCAGCGCATTCGAGATGCCGTTGGCATAGAGCAGCGGCGAGTCCCACCCCTCGGGTTCAAGGAAGATGTTGTGGCTGCTGCGGTCGGCGAAACGCACTACCTTGTCCTCGAGCGAGGGGCAGTAGCGCGGGCCGACGCCATCGATGCGCCCGGCGTACATCGGCGCCTGGTGCAGATTGTCGCGCACCAACTGATGGGTGGCCGCGGTGGTGTGGGTGATCCAGCACGAGACCTGCTGCTGCGGCAGTTCCCGGGTGAGGAAGGAAAAGGGCGTCGGCTGTGCGTCGCCGGGCTGCTCATCCATGCCGGCGAAATCGACGCTGGCGGCGTCGAGGCGCGGCGGGGTGCCGGTTTTCAGGCGCCCGGTCGGCAGGCCGAGCGCGCGCAGGCTGTCACCGAGCGCCGCGGCGGCACCCTCGCCGTGGCGGCCACCGGAGTTCTGCTCCAGGCCGGTGTGCAAAATGCCCTCAAGGAAGGTGCCGGTGGTCAGGATCACCGCAGCGGCGTCCAGGCGACGCCCATCGCGCAGGCGCAGTCCGGCGATGCGACGCCCGTTGCGGGCGCGCGAACCGTCGCCGCGGCCGCCCTCGGTCTGCCACAGCAGCTCGACCGCCTCGCCCTCGATGATTTCGACCGGCGCGTGCGCGGCGAGCAGGCTGCGCGCGGCGGTCTCGTAGGCCTCGCGGTCGCACTGCGCACGCGGGGACTGCACCGCGCGCCCCTTGCTGGTGTTGAGCAGGCGGAATTGGATGCCGGCGGCGTCGGCGATGCGCCCCATCAGCCCGCCGAGCGCGTCGATCTCGCGGGTCAGTTGCCCCTTGCCGACTCCGCCGATCGCCGGGTTGCACGACATACGCCCGACGGCATCGGCGCGCAGCGTAACCAGGGCGGTGCGCGCGCCTATGCGTGAAGCAGCGGCGGCGGCCTCGATTCCGGCGTGGCCGCCGCCCACCACCAGGACATCGAAGGCATTCTGCATGACCGTACGGAGCCCGGTATTCTAGCAATCGTGGCGCATCGACTCCTCTCCCGGGCACTGCTGCCGGCCATGGTGCTGGCCGGCCTCGCGCTGCCCGCCGCCGAACTTGCGGCGGCCACCCCACGCGCGTTTGCCGGATTCACCTACGACCAGGGCGCCGCAGCCGACCAGGGCGCCGCAGCCGACCAGGGCCCCGTCGGCGACCAGGGGGCCGTCGGCGACCAGGGGGCCGCAGCCGGCCAGGGCATCGAGGCGCTGCACAGCGATCTGGCCACCCGCACCGAGGCGCGCCGGCGCGCCGCCGAAGCTGCCTGGAAGGAACTCAGCCCGGCGCTGCTCAGCGGCACAGACGACGGCTCCGCCGAAACCCTTGCCAGCTTTGCCCCCGAGATCCAGATCCCCGCGCTGCGCGCGCTCGAAGCCGAACTGGCCAAGGAGCTGCCCGCTCCACGTCAGCGCAAGGCCTTGGTCGACCTGCTCACCGAAACCATCAACACCAGCGGCGCCGACCACCTGGCCGTACTCGGTCCGCGCCTCGACACCGCGCTGCGCGTGCAGCTGGCTCCGGTCCTGGCGCAACGCGGTGGCGAACGTTCCTTGCGCGCGCTGGCCCAGGAACTGCGCCGCCCCGAAGCACCCGCAGGCGTGGCCTCATTCCTGGCGCTGCTGCAGCACGGCGATTCGGCGCGTCTGGGCGAATGGACCCACGACCTCGACCTCGCCCGTCTGCCCAGCGAAGTGCGCCTTTCGGGGCTGTCCCAGCTTGCCGAACGCAAACTGCCGCCTGGATTCCTGCTGCCCGACGCGTGGTTCCTGCTCACCGGTGAAAAAGAAATCGACGCTTTGGTAGCCATCCTGCGCCAGGCTCCCGACGAGACCCGCGAAGATTTCGTTCTCGAACTGGTGCTCGACAAGAACCACCGCCGCGAACTGCGCCAAGAGGCCCTGGAGGTCGCCGAATACGGCGGTCTGCACCTGAAATGGCGCAACACCAAGCGCCGCCTCGGCGCCATCCTGCGGGATCGCGACGGCGACAACCTGGCCGAGCGCACCGCCTGGACGCTGCACCGCCTCGGCGACAAGGCCGGACGCCGCTGGTTGCTGGCCGAACCCGAAGAAGACCTCAAGCGCAACCGTGCCAGCTGGCGGGCTTATCTGGCCCTGGCGCGGCGCCAGGTCGAGGTCGACGAGTTTCGCGACGGCTACAAGACCTTCCGCGACGGCATCGCCCTGGCCGAGGCCGACCGCGGGCGCTTGAGTTCGCAGGATTGGTTGTACGCCGCCCGCGCCGCCGCCGGCGCCCGCCGCACCCAGGAGGCCGGCGACTGGCTGGCCAAGAGCCGCCTGTCGCCCTCCGAACTCGCCCCCTACCGCGACCTGCCCGAGTTCGCTCCGCTGCTCGACAAGCAGCCCTTCCAGCGTCTGTTCGGTCTGCGCTAGGGTTTGCCTCCCAGGCCGCGCCCTGGCCGCCTCCATGTTCCGCTCCCCGGCCCGCCCCGCGCTACTGCTGCCGTTGCCGTTGCTGTCACTGCCCATCCTGGTGCTGGCGGCGTGCGGCCAGTCGCGTCCGCATACCCCGGACGGCTGGCTCGGCAAGGCCAGCGACTACTATGACAATGGCGGATTCGGCACCCGCTTCCAGATGGAATTCCATCTGGTCGAAGACGGCCAGGTGATCCGCATCGATCACCGCGGCAGTCTGCGCGGTCGCGACCGCCAGGTGTTCCGCCTCGAGGCGCAGACCCAGATGCAGATCGAGGACAGCGGCCTGCCCTCGGTGGTCATCGCCAACACCGTCTGCTGCGACGGCCTGACTCTTTACGCCGAGAGCCTTGGTGAGGGCCAACAGCAGCCCGAGGTATTTCGTCAGGCCCTCGACCAAAACGGCGGACTTTCAGGAGCCGGCGGCGGCCAGGGCAGCCGCCTCAGCCCCTTCGATCTGGATCCGCTGCTGCTGTGGCGTCTGGCGGTCGCCACCTGCACTTTCGAGGAACAGGCCACCGGCCAGGCCGAAAACGTAGTGCTGCTCGGCGAGGTGACCGACGCCTTCGACGAGGCCGCCGCACAGCGCTCGGAGCTGTTCGAACCGCGCCAGTTCCGTCTCACGCTGGACCGCGCCAGCGGTGCCCCGGTGCAGCTGCAATTGCTGTCTGATGCCCGCCACGGTCATCTCACCACGCGTTTCGAGCTGTGGGAACGCGCCGACTGGGACGACGCCTTATTCCGGCCTCCGCCCGCCGACTGAGCCGCCTGGCGGTTGGATCGTGAACCAAGAGCGGTGCGGAACTCCTGGACGAGAGGCCCGCGAGAATGGACAATGCGCGGCCGTTCCGTAGCTCAAAGCACCCAATGGCCCGACTCTCACCGATTGAGGTTTCCAAGGAAGAAGTGGGACCCTGCCACTTCAAACTGGCAATCCAGGTTCCCGCCGACCGCATCGCGCAGTCCTTCGACCTCACCTACCGCGCCGCCGGTAGCGACATGCGCATTCCCGGCTTCCGCAAGGGCAAGGCCCCCGCTGCGATCCTGCGCACCCTGCTCGGCGACCAGGTCGCCGAAGACGCCAAGTCCCACCTGCTCGAAAGCGTGGTGCGCGAAGGCGTGCAACGCTCCGAGCTGATTGCTCTGCGCGTGGTCAACTTCGACGCCGACGCGATCGAGGTCGACGAGGAATCGCCCCTGTCCTTCGAGGTCGAGGTCGAGACCACCCCGCAGGTCGAACTGCCGCCATGGGAAGAAATCACCGTGCAGCCCGATCCGGTGATCATCAACGCCGACCAGGTCGAAGAAGCGCTCGAATCCCTGCGCCAGCGCGAGATGCAGTTCGAAGACGCCGCCGAGGGTCAGGGCCTCGACTCCGAACACGCCGTCGAGATGGACCTGGTCTACCTCAAGGACGAGGAAGAAGGACCGGCGGCGGAAGACATCCGCCTCGGTCTGGAATCGCCGCTGTACGGCGTCGAAGAAGAGGACTGGGCGCGTGAGATGGACGGAGTGCTTCCCGACGCCACCGTCGATCTGCCGTGCTCCTTCAACGAGGGCTTCTCCAACGAGGACTGGGTTGGTGAGAAGGGCATCGTGCGCCTCAGCGTCAAGCGCGTGGTCAAGCCGCGCCCGGCGACCGACGCAGAAATCGCCGCCGCGGGCGACATCGATGTCGATGAGTTGCCGACCCGGATCAAGGACAGTCTGACCGCCGAGGCCGAGCGCTCCGAGCGCAACCGCCAGGCCGACGCGGTGCTGCAGCAGATCCAGGACAAGCGCCCCTTCCAGCTTCCCGACGGCATGATCCAGGAAGAAGCCGAACAGAGCATGAAGGGCCAGGTCAAGGACATGGTCGAACGCGGCCTGGATGAAGAAGAGGCGCAGAAGGAAGTCGAGCAGCAGCGCACCCGCTTCCTTGAGAGCGCCGAAGTGCGCCTCAAGTCGTATTTCCTGATCCGGCGCATCGCCGAGCAGGAAAAGCTCAAGGTTACCCGCAATGAGCTCAGCCAGGCCTTCCGCGCGATCGCCTCGCAGCACGGCGTCGACGCCAAGACGGTCGAAAAGGTCTATACCGAGAACGGTCGGGTCGACGACCTCTCCAGCGACATTCTCACCGGCAAAGTGCGCGCCTTCCTCAACGAGAAAGTCGCGGAAATGGCCCCTGCGGTTGAACAGGCCGAGGCGTAGCTCTACCGTTCATCAAGACCATGACCGACTCCCACGCCATGTACACGATCCCCTACGTCATCGAAAAGACCGGCCGCGGGGAACGCACCTACGACCTCTACTCGCGGCTGCTGGAAGACCGCATCATTTTCCTCGGCACCGAGGTCAACGATATGGTCGCCAATGCGGTGGTCGCCCAGCTGCTGTTCCTGGCCAAGCAGAACAAGAACCAGGACATCCAGATGTACATCAACAGCCCGGGCGGGTCGGTCACCGCCGGCCTGGCGATGTACGACACGATGCAGTACGTCGAATGCAACATCGCCACCTATTGCGTCGGCCAGTGCGCGTCGATGGGCGCGGTGCTGCTCGCCGGCGGCACCAAGGGCAAGCGCTTCATGCTGCCCAATTCGCGAGTCATGATCCACCAGCCGTGGGGCGGGACCCAGGGCACCGCGACCGACATGGAAATCCAGGTCAAGGAAATCCTCAAGCTCAAGACGACGCTCAACGCGATTCTGGCCAAGCACTGCGAAAAGACCGTCAAGGCGATCGAAAAGGCCACCGACCGCGACAATTTCCTCTCCGCCGTCGAGGCGCAGGAATTCGGCATTGTCGACCAAGTGATAGGCGCCTGATCGGCGCCTGAGGGGAAATTCTGGGGGCCGAGGAGGCGGAAGGCGTCTTCATGCTCTAGAATTGGGTCGATGGCGCGCAACAGCGAACGTGGCGGCGTAGAAAGGTGCACTTTCTGCGAGAAGACCCGCAGTCAGGTGCAATCCCTGATCGCGGGGCCTCCGGGTATCTACATCTGCAACGAGTGCGTCGAGATCTGCAACTCGATCCTGCACGAGGAAACCCGCCGGGTCAGCCGCACCACCAGCGAATCGCTCGGCACCCTGCCGGACAAGATTCTCAGCCCGCGCGACATCGTCGGCCGCCTCGAGGAATACGTCTACGGCCAGACCGAGGCCAAGCGAGTGCTCGCGGTGGCGGTACACAACCACTACAAGCGGCTGCAGGCCAAGGTCGACCTGGGGCAGGCGCTGCCTGGTGACGAAACCCCGGACTGGGCCGAGGTCGAGTTGGAGAAGTCGAACGTCCTGTTGATCGGCCCCACCGGCTCCGGCAAGACGCTGCTGGCGCGCACCCTCGCGCGCATTCTCGACGTGCCTTTCGCGATCGCCGACGCCACCACGCTGACCGAGGCCGGCTACGTCGGCGAAGACGTCGAAAACATCCTGCTCAAGCTGCTGCAGAACTGCGACTACGACCTCGAGCGGGCCCAGCGCGGAATCATCTACGTCGACGAGATCGACAAGATCTCCCGCACCACGCAGAACGTGTCGATCACTCGCGACGTCTCCGGTGAGGGCGTGCAGCAGGCGCTGCTCAAGATCCTCGAGGGCACCGTCGCCAGCGTGCCGCCGCAGGGCGGGCGCAAGCACCCTGAGCAGTCGAACATCCAATTCGACACCTCCGGCGTGCTGTTCGTGTGCGGCGGCACCTTCGCCGGCATCGAAGAGATCATCGGCCGGCGCATCGGCGGCACCACGATCGGCTTCCACCAAGAAGGCGAGGAGCCGGCACAGACCGACAAGGCCGAGCGCGAGCGCCTGCTGGCGCTGGTCGATTCCAAGGACCTGGTCGAGTACGGGCTGATTCCGGAATTCGTCGGCCGTCTGCCAGTGCAAGTTCACCTGCACGAACTCGACGTCGAAGATCTCAAACACATCCTGGTCGAACCGCGCAACGCGCTGGCGCGCCAGTTCCAGGCCTATTTCGCCATGGAGGGCCACGAACTCTCCTTCACCGACGAAGCCCTGCTCGAGATCGCGCGCAAGGCCCACCTGCGCGAGACCGGGGTGCGCGCGCTGCGCTCGATCCTCGAAGACACCTTGCACGATCTGCTTTTCCATCTGCCCGAATACGGCACGCCCGGACGCAGCTTCGTGATCACCGGCGAAATGATCCGCAACGGCAGCGTCAACGTCCTTCTCGAAGGCGGCGACGAAGCCAAGCGCGAAAGCGCTTGATCACATCGCGGCCACCCCTGCCATGCTGACAGCCCTGACGCTGTGCGCGCTAGCAGCGCCGCAACAAGCTCCCTTTGCTCTCGAGTTGCCGCCGGCCTACGGCGCCTTTGAACGCGCCGCCGAGGGCGAGAACTGGTCGAGCATGCGCAACGACGGCAACGGCCGTTTCGAAATCCGTCTCGAAGAACTTGCCACACCCGGGGCACAGGCCGAACTGGTCGCCGAGTTCCTGCGCGAGGAACGCTGGCGTCCGGTGCTGCGCGGGACCGGCCACAAGATCAAGGCCTGGAAGGGCGACTGGAGCGGCGAGACCGCCGCCGGCAGTTCGATCGATTTCATTCGCGAACGCAAACCCTGGGTCATTGAACAACGCGTGCTGGTGCTCGACGACCACCTGGTGGTCGGCACCTGGGAAGGCAGCCTCGGCGAACGCCGCAAGGCCAACGCAGCGCTCGCCAGTTTCGAGCTGCCCGCCGCCTGGAGACCGGTCGCGGCGCCACAGGAAGACGCCCAGCGTGGCCTCGGTCCGCTCGCCATTCAGCCGCCGGCGATCGGCCACTACC
The DNA here is from genome assembly GCA_021776925.1 of Planctomycetota bacterium. GTDB lineage: Bacteria > Planctomycetota > UBA1135 > UBA1135 > UBA1135 > JAJFFB01. The sequence goes on from JAJFFB010000154.1 coordinate 43,467, forward strand.
GGATCCTGGCAACGCTGCAGGATCCGTTGCTGCGCAGCGTCGAATTCACCCTCGAGTTCTTCCCCGACAAGGGCACCGATCCCGGCACCCAGGGCTGGATGCTGCCCGAGGGAGCCATGCAACTCGAGGCCTCGGCGCTCAAGGTGCGCTACCGAGTCGACCTCTACGACGACACCCGGCCGGTGCCGGCGGCCGGCCTGCTGCCGTCCGTGCACAGCCTGTCGGCGCTCGGCGGCGGCTGGCTCGCCTTCCCCAAGGCGCTGGTTCCGGTCGACGGCCGTCTCGCCCCTCCCACCTTCCAATTGGAGGTCCGCCTGCCCTCCCAATGGCGCGTTCTGCACGCCCTCGACCCGGTCGAAGAAGAGGTCCACGAGTCGCTGCGCCGGGTGCTCTTTCCGGTGGAAAGCGACGGCATCCATTGGCCCGCCTTCGCCATCGGCTTCTACGAGGTGGAAAAAATCGGTGATCGTCAGGCCTGGATCCGTCGGTCGGCGCGCGCCACGCGCAGCGCAGAGGTCCTCCGGGTCATGGACCGCCTGCAGCTGAGTCTGCAGGACTGGATGCCGGCAGCGCCGAGCGAATGGCGCATCGCCACCTTTCCGGGCAGCGGCGACCTGGTGCTGCCGGGGTTGTTCGTCTTCGATGAAGCCGGTACCTGGCTCAGCGACCCGCTCGACCGGGAGTGGGTCGACGGCAACCGCCGCACCGGCCTGGCGCGCAAACTGGCCTACCACTGCTTTGGCGTGCACCTGATCGCCAGCGGCAGCGGCGCCGCGTTCCTCGACGCCTCGCTGGCCGAATATTCGGCCTGGCGTCTGCTCGAGGGCAGTGGCTTCAGCGCCGATGCGAGCGCCATCGAGGCGTTCTGGAAGCGCAACGAAGAACTGTCCGGCCCGTTGCCGCGGCCGCTCACCATGATGCCCCTGGAAGACCTGGTAGGCGGACGGCGCCTGCTTTCCCGCGGGGCGCTGGTGTGGCGCGCGATCGAACGCGAGGCCGGCCGCGCACTCCTCGACGGCGTGCTGCAGCGACGCGTGCAACGCGGCGGATCCTGGACCACCGAGGACCTGCGACGCGACCTGGAAAAGGCCACCGACCGTTCCTGGCTGCCCTTCTTCCGCGCGCACGTCTACGGGCGCCTCCAGCCCTGAACGCCGACCACCCACAACCACGATGGAACTCACCATCTACTACCACCGTGACTTCGACGGCATGGCCTCCGCGGCGATGCTCGCCGAGGCCTTGCAGGCCTGCGGACGCGAACGCGAAGTGCGCTGGAGCGGGGTCAATTTCGACCGCACCCTGGAGTGGCGCGATTTTGGCATGGGCGAACACTTTGCGGTGGTCGACTTCCATTTCCACCGCAACGCCGCCTACTGGTTCGACCACCACCCGACCACCTTCCTGAGTCCTGAAGACGAGGCGCTGTACCAGCCCAGCCCAACTCACTTCTTCTCGCCACAGTCGCCTTCGTGCCCGCCGATCATCATGGCGCACGCCAAGGAGCACTGGGGCTGGGAGCCGGAAGAACGCTTCAATGAACTGGTGCACTGGTCGAACGTTATCGATTCGGCGTCCTTCGCCAGCGCGAAACAGGCGCTGTTCGGCACCGACCCGGCGCTGCGCCTGATGCGCGCCCTGACCACCGCGCCCGATTTTCACTTTCACGACCGCACCGTGCACCTGATGCGCACGCTGCCGTTGATGCAGGCTGCTGCCGACATCGATATCGAGCGCTGCTACGAACGCGCGGTGCGCAACCGCGACCAGGCGCTCGAAGCCTTCCCCAGCACCATGCTCGAGCGCTCGGTCACCGGCATGCTCGCCGACCTGCGCTCGAAGAAGATCCGCCGCGAGCGCTTCGCGCCCTTTTACCTCTATCCTGAATTGTTTTACGCGGTGACCCTGCTGCCGACGCGCGCCGGAGTGCACATCACCGCCGCCAGCAATCCGTGGAACCGGCCCAAACAGCCGGTGCATCTGGGGAATCTGCTCAAGGGCTACGGCGGCGGCGGTCACCAAGGAGTCGGCGGCTGCAACCCTCCCGACGCGCGCACCGCCGAGGCGTGGGCACGCGAGATCTACGCCACCGTCGCCGACGTGACATGAGCGCAGCGCGCGGCGATGCGGCGCCGGCTCCGCGCCTGCTCGATCTGCATCCGCGCGCCTGGCCCGAACGTCTGGCGGCCTATGGCGCGCAACCCTTCCAGGGCCGCAACGCCGCGCGCTGGGTGTTCCGCCGTGGCGTGTTGCAGTGGGCGCAGATGACCGACCTGCCGGCCAGTCTGCGCGCACGCCTGGAGCAGGAACAACCCCTGGTCAGTGCGGTCCTCGACCAGCGCTCCGAAGCCGGCGATGGCGCGGTCAAGGTGCTGTTGCGCTATCCCGACGGCGCCCGCGCCGAAGCGGTGGGCATGCCCGGGACTCGCGGGCGCACGCTGTGCATCTCGACCCAGGTCGGTTGCCCGGTACGCTGCGTGTTCTGTGCCAGCGGGTTGGACGGGTTGGAACGCAATCTGAGCCAGGGCGAGATCCTCGAGCAGGTGTTGTGGCTGCGACGCGAACAGGGCGACTTCCACCGCCTGGTGGTCATGGGCATGGGCGAGGCCGGTCACAACCTCGACGCGGTGCTCGGTGCCTTGGACTGCCTGATCGACACCGAGGGCAGTGATCTGGCGCCGCGGCGCATCACCCTGTCGACGGTGGGGCCGCGCGGCGCGCTGCAGCGCATCGCTGCATGGGGCCGGCCGGTGACCCTGGCGTTGTCGGTGCACTCCGCCGACGACGCCCTGCGCCACCGTCTGGTGCCTGGGGTGCGCACCCGCGCCTTGGAAGAGACCCTGCTCGAAGCCGATCAGGTTTTCGCCAGGTGTGGGCGCGAGTACACAATTGAGTACGTGCTGCTGAAAGATGTAAACGACTCATTGCCGCAGGCACGCGCGCTGGCGCTGCGCTTGCGCGGCCGCCGCTGCCACGTCAACCTGATCCCGTACAATCCAGTACAGGAACTCGGTTACGATCGACCTGTTCCCGCCGTACAAGAGGCATTCGCCGAGGCCCTGCGCGCGACCGGACTGCCGGTCACCTTGCGCCGCAGCCTCGGGGGCAGCCAAAACGCCGCCTGCGGGCAACTACGCCGCCGTCAAATCTCCGCACCGCCCTCTTCCGCCGAGCCTTGCTGAAAATCCTGCTGGCCCTCCTGTTCGGTCTCGCCGTGCTCGGCGAGGGTGAGAACCCATTTATCGAGAAGTACCTGAGCCAGGCCGCGCGGCTGCAGGCAGAGGGCAAGTACCTCGCCGCGCGCGCCGCGGTCGAGCGCGCGCTGGAACGCGATCACCGCCACCTCGGAGCGCTGTCTGCGCTGGCCGAACTGGCCGAAGACGCCGGCGACAAAGACACCGCAATCTACACCTGGCACCAGTGGCTGCAGGTGGTCGACGCGGCGGAAAAACGCACCGTGTCGTCGAAGGATCGCAAGGCGGTCGAGGAACGCCTCAACGGGCTCGACCCGAGCGCGTCTGAGTTCCGCAGTATGTCGCGCGGCTACATCCGCGAACTGCTGCGTCTGGCCAAGGATCACCAGAAGAAGAGCCGGCTGCATTCTTCCCTCGAGCTCTACTTCGAAGTCCTGCACATCGAACCGCTCAACCTCGACGCGCGCGCCGGGGTGCGTAACATCCGTCGTACCGGTGGCGAAGACGTTGCCGTCGAAGACGCCTTTGCGGGCGCCGGCGACCCGACCGCCGGGCTCGATCCCGAGTGGCTGGCCGAAGAGAACGCCAAACACGACACCTGGGACACCGCCTGGACCAAGGACACCGACAACTACCGCTTCAAGACCGACGCCGGTTTCATGGTGCTGCAGACCTCGTCGATCGCCATGGAACAGATGAACCGCGCCTACCGCAAGTTCTTCCATTACAAGGAAGACGGCGGCGCCACGCCGAAGATCGGCGTGCTCGTTTACAAGACGCGCGCGGAATACCTCGAAGAAAACAATCTACCCGAAAACGATTGGACCGGCGGCTTCTTCAATGGCAGCACGGTGCAGACCTACATGGGCGGTCCGTCCGGCAAGGACACCATCCGGCAGATGTACGGCACCTTGTTCCACGAGGCTGCGCACCAGTTCGTGTCGCTGACCGGCCGCGGTGGCGTGCCCGGCTGGCTCAACGAGGCCTATGCCAGCTTCTTCGAGGGCACCACCATTCTTTCCAACGGTTCGGTGCGCTGGAACCAGGTCGCCACCCACCGCCTGTTCCCGCTGGCGCGGCGCATGGAACAGGGCTGGATGAACGGCCCCAGCGACGGCGTGCGCGACCCCGCCGGCGAATGGGCCACCCCCGACAACGCTCCGACCCTGCGCATCCTGGTCGAGAACCAGTACCGCTGGGGTCCGCCGTGGTATGCCCCGACCTGGGGCGTAGTCTATTTCCTCTACAACTACCGCGACGAAGACGGCGCCCTGGTCTATCGCGACTCCCTCAACCAGTACTACTACAGCAACGCCGCCTCGATGCCGGTCGACCGCCGCATCGAGCACTTCGAGAACGTGGTGCTGAAGAGCGCCGAGCTGTCGCCGGTGCAAGACATCGACGCGCTTTCGGAACTGTGGCACGACTGGATCCTGGAATTGCGTGACATTCAGCTCGGCAAGCGCAAGGCGCGCAAGAGCAATCTTGAACACGGCGAGGCCGCGCTCGCCCGCGGCGAGACTGAGGCCGCGGTCGACTTCCTGGAAGAGGCCTTCCTGCACCAGCCGGAAGACCCGGAAGTGCTGTGGAAGCTCGCTGGGGCGCTGGAAGCGCAGAAAGAGCTCGACCGCGCTGCGGCGCTCTATCTGCAGTTCAGCCGCGAGCTCGAACTCACCGGCAAGACCGACGACGAGCGTTACCCGGTGGCGCAGGAGAAGCTGCGCAAACTCGACCCCCTGTTCCGCCGCCATGAAAAACTCAAGGCCGGTCTGCTGACCAGCGGACTGGCGCTGGCACGCGGCTATCGAGAACGCGGCCTGCCGCTGATGGCGCTCGAGATCGCGCGGCGCATGAGCGCGCAATTCTCGATGCCCGAAGCGCTCGATTTCTACATCGACGTCGCCGCCGAGAGCGGCCGCAGCCTGGCGCGCTGGAAGATCGCCTACAACGAATTTGATCTGGTCGGCTGGTCCGGCGCCGAGGGCTACCGCGCCTACGGCCGCATGATCGACGCCGACATCCGCGACACCGGTGGCGCCACACCCGAGGGCGAGTTCTTCACCGCCGACCTCGCCTACGACGAAGCCTTCGACGGCGACTACTCGCTCGAGGTGGAAATGAAGTTCGGCGAACAGGCCAGCCTGCTCGGCATCGCCTTCGGCCGCAAAGACGCCAACACCACCCACGCGGTGGTGCTGCACCCGGCCGGCTTCCTCGACATCAGCACCCGCGACGGCGGCGTCTGGACCTACCTCGACCACCGCGCGATCCAGTTCAGCGATGACTGGCAGAAACTGCGCATCGACCTCGTCGGCAGCACCCTCGACGTCTATCTCAACGACCAGTACCTGCGTTCGCTCAAGATGGCGTCGCGTGATTCGGTTCAGGGCGGCATCGGATTGATCACCGGCACCGGGCGCGGCTTCTACCGCAACGTGCGCTACATGGCGCGCGACCCCTACGACCCGGCCTCGCGCATTGAACGCGAACTCGCCATGCGCAAGGTCGCCGACGCCGAGATCGAACGACCGGCGGGTACTTTCAGCGGCGTGGTGCCACCGCCGATCGCCGAAACCGCGCAATGGATCCAGGGTGATCCGGTGCGGCTCGTACAGCTGCACGGGCGCCCGGCGCTGCTGGTGTTCTGGTCGGGTCCCCAGGAAACCGCCATCCCCACCGCGGCCTATTACCGCCACCTGGCCGAGCAGTACCAAAAGTACGATCTCGGCTTCGTCCTCGTCGTCAGCGGCGAGCACAGTCCGAAAGAGGCCCAGGCGCTGCTGGAAAAATCGCCGATGGACGGCTGGAGTGTGGCCCTCGACACCCAGTTCGAGACCTTCAACCCCTACAACGTCGCGGTCGGCGGCTGGGGCATGCCGCGCATGTTGCTGCTCGACGTCGACGGCGTCGTCGTCTGGGAAGGCGACCCGGGCCTGCAGCCGGGGCGTGGCTGGAAGACTGGCGACTCCGACACCTACCTCGACGGACCGCTGAAAACCCTGGTCGACCGGCTCGACCTCAACGCGCTGTACCAGAACCTCGGCGCGCAGGCCGAAGCCGAAGCCTTGCTCGCTGAGGGGAAGCCGCGGGAAGCACTCGTGGCGATCGCCAAGCTCGCCGACCTGGATGCGGATTACGCGCCCGAAGTCCATGCCGCGCGCGACCTGCGCGACCGCATCGAGGCCTTGGGCACGCAGTGGATCAGCGCCGCCGCCGAGGAAGTCGATCGCGGCCACCCTCTTTACGCAGCGGCGCTCTATCAAAAGGTCGCCGAGGAGTTCCGCGGCAGCGCCACCGGCGACTTCGCCGCCGCCCGTCACAAAGACGCGGTGCGCAGCGCTGCCTTCAAGACCGCCCGCAAGGCCTGGCGCGAGATCGAAAAGGCGGTCGCCGCTGCCCAGCGCGGCCGCGCCAATTCCGAGTGGGTGCCGTTCTTCGACGCCGCCCTCGGCCTCAGTGATGTGGACGAGATCCACGGCACCGTCGCCACGCTGCGTGATTGGCTCTATCAGGACAGCCTCGAGGAAATGCTTCGGCGCTGGCCCGAACTCACTCCCGAGGGCCGCGTGGCGGAACAGTTCGCCGCGCTGACTCAGTAGCCACCTCTGCCGCTGCGGGTTCCGCCGCGGCGATCATAAGGTCCGCGGTTTCAACCCCCTTCCGTGGAAGCAGCGGGCGGCTGCGGGCCGGTGGGCTGCGGCGTCAGAGCTTCGAGCTTGCGTCCGGCCAGGCCGGGATGATCCGGGACGATGCGGGTGGCGCGGAACAGCGCCTTCGGCCGCACCCCGCCACGCCCTCCCGCCGGGGCCGCCGGTGCGCCTGTGGGTGGCCCCTTGGGAGGACCGCTGGGCTGCGGCCGGCGTGAGCCGCCGACGAAGGGTTCGCCAAAGGCGTTCCAATACTCCCACACGATGTTGCCCGCGGCGGTCACTTCGAAGACCCGGCCGGCGGCGCCTTCGCAGATCAAGGTGTTGCCGTTGGGCAATCTTTGCACTCCAGAGATAAAGGACGAGTAGAAGTCCTCCTTGGTCGGCGCGGTGTAGCTCCACCCGGCCTCGGCCGGAAGAAAGGGATCGCCCTCTTCGCGCTCGTAGCGGCCGTCCTTGCCCAGCGGCGGAGTGACCTCAAGGACGCGCGAGTACTTGCCCTCGGGGCGGCTCGAGCCATTGTCGAAGACGATCAGGTTGCCGGCGCCGGGCAGACCGGGCTCGACCCACTGGGCGTCGTGCTGGCCGAACAGCTGCTGGGTGGTCGGCCCGCCGCTGCGATAGGTCTGCGGATTGCCCCAGCGGTACAGGATCGCCCCGCCTCTCCCACTACGGCCGCCGCTTTCCCCGCGCGCTTCGGCACTGGTGGTGGAATGGTCGATCACCCACATCTCGTTGAGCCGCCGCACCGAGATCACGATCTGGTCGAGCTCGGCGTTGTAGTCGATGCCATTGGTGTGCATCCAGTCTGAGCTGCCTTTGCTGGCCTGTGTAGTGCCGGTGTCCTTGCCCGGCGACAGATAGCCGAGAGCTTCGAGCCGCGCACGCTCGGCGGCGCTCATCGAATGCACCACGCGTTCTGCGTTGATATCGACGCGCCCCGGATTGGCCGCCGGGTGCTGGTAACCGGCCAGCTCGCGGTCGTGGAACTGCAGCAGGTGATCCCACACGTGCCATTCCCACACCACCTTGCCGCCACGCGGATACTGCGGTTCGATCTCAACCAGGTAGTCGGGCCAGAATCCTTCCTTGCCCATCAGTTCCGGATTCTTGCCGCGCGCCAGGGCCTGCTTGTCGCTCTTGAATTCCCATGCGATCAGCAGCAGGTTGCCATTCGGCAGCGGCTCGAAGTCGTGGTGGTGCAGCTTGTCCTTGTCGTTCCAGTCGAACTGCCACAGCAGCTTGCCGTCCCAGTCGTACTCGCGGATGCGCCCGCCTTCGCCACCGCCGTGAAAGGTGGGATTGTCCTCCATGCGTGCGGCGCGCAGCAGGTGCCCGTTGTCGAGCAGGTAGACAGAATTCCCCGGTCCCATGTCGCTGGCCCAGGCATGCACCACCTGTCCTTGCATGTCGAGCAGATAAGTGGAGGTGTCCTTGAGCGGACAGAGCAGGGTGTAGCCCTCGAAGGCGCCGGGCTTGCTCAGGGTCAGGCCGAGCGGGTCCTCCTTTTGTTGCGGGGCGGCGGCGCCCAAGGCCGTCAGGACCAGAATGGTGGTGGAGAGAATCATCTCCCCACCACCCTAGCCGCCCGTGAGCGCGGTCAACCCGTCGCCGCCGGGAAAGCCAGTCTTAGAAGGACTTCAGCGCGGCTTCGGTGCGCTCGAGGCATCCGCCGACGTCGTCGCCGGTGATCGCCAGGTGCGGACGGAAGCGCACCGTGCGCTCGCCGCAGCCGAGACCGAGCAGACCGTTCTCGCTCATCTTGTTGAGCATGGCGTTGCGCTGGGCTGCATCGGCCAGATCAAAGGCCAGGATCAGGCCGAGGCCGCGTACCCCGCTGACCTGGTCGAAGCGCTGCGCCAATGCCTGCATGCCGTCGAGCCACGCCGCCCCCTGGAGCGCAGCGTTGGCACCCAGATCCTCGTCGCGGATGATCTCGAGCACGCGCGTGGCGCGCACCATGTCGACCAGGTTGCCACCCCAGGTCGAGTTGATGCGGCTCGACATTCGGAAGCAGTTGTCGGGCACCAGATCGATCTTGGCGCCGCCCATGATGCCGCACTGCTGCGACTTCTTGCCGAAGGCGAACAGGTCGGGCTCGATGCCGTAGTGCTGGAAGGCCCACGGCTTGCCGGTGGTGAAGAATCCGGTCTGAACCTCGTCCAATAGGAAGAGGCAATCGTACTTTTCGCAACGCGCCTGCAGCGCCTGCAGGAATTCGGGGCGGAAGTGACGGTCGCCGCCTTCGCACTGGATCGTTTCGATCAGGATCGCAGCGATGTCGTCGCCGTGCGTGGTGAAGGCGGCGTCGATCGCCGCCAACGAGGCCTGCTCGGCAGCGAGGGTCTGCTCGAGGCCGCTACCTTCGGCCGGGAAGTGCACTCCAGGCGCGGGCACACGCGGCCAGTCGCTGAACTTGGGGAAGTAGTCGATCTTGTCGGGCAGCGTGTTGGTCAGCGACAGGGTGTAGCCCGAGCGGCCGTGGAAGGCCTTTTCGAAGTGCAGGATCTTGGTGCCGACGTCGAAGTTGACGCCCTTGGCGCGATTGCGCCGGATCTTCCAGTCGCACGCAACCTTGATGCAATTCTCGACCGCCAGCGCGCCACCGTCGATGAAGAACATGTGGTGGAAGCCCTCGGGCACCGCGACCTCGCCCATGCGCTCGACGTAGGCCGCCATCTCGGCGGTGTAGAGGTCGGAGTTGGCCGGGCGGTTGACCACCGCACCGGCAGCGCGGGCGAGAAACTCGTCGTTGCGCAGGCCCGGATGGTTCCAGCCGATCGGAGTCGAGCCGAAACAGCCGAAGAAGTCGAGGAATTCCTTGCCGCTGCGGCTGTCGACCAGGATGCTCCCCAGGGAGCGGTCGAGGTCGAGCACGAAGGGATACCCATCGACCAGGATCCACTTACCGAGGCTGTCGTGGACCTGTTCGGGCGAGATTCCGGATTGCATCGTCGTGGTCATTGCGTTTTGTGCGAGGGGATGAGGTTGTAATTCGCGGAGAGGATCAAGGCAGGTGGTGCAGGTGCGGCGGACAGGCGTCGTCGATCAGGTCGAGGATGCGCCGCGCGGGCCGGTCGGCACGGGTGCGGTAGACCGCCAGCAGCGGGGCGGGCAGCGGACGGGCGCCGAGCAGGCTCGAATCGGTGGGCGGATGAAGGAACAGGGTCGGCTGCCATAATCCCTGTGAATCGGCATGACCACCTGCAACCAGGGTGGCGCCGCCATCGAGGGCCGCGCGCACCGCTTCGCGCATGCAGGCGCACTGCTCGGGCTCGAGCTTTCGAGCGGCGGCGGCGAGCAGGCGCGGGCGCAGGGCTTCGACCAGGGCGGCGTGATGCTCTTCGGCGACCAGCACCAAAGCGGGCGGAGCGTCGGGGTCGCGGCCCCAGGTGGACATCAGGGCGGCGGCACATTCCGCCAGCGGCGCGCCAGGTCCGAGCAGGAAGACGCGGCGGGCTGCGGCCAGCGGGGATTCCGCCGCTGCGAGCGGAGCCGTATCGTGGGTGGGAGTCATGGAGCAGAAGGAAGCGCCCGATGCGGATAGCCAGGCCAATCAGCCAGGTGGCAAAGCTCCGCGCTTGCGGCTGCCGCAGCAGAGCCGGCTGCGAAGGGGTTCCGAATTTTCCCGGATCTTTCGCCACGGGGTGCGCGTGCGCGGCAGCACCATTCTACTCGTCGCCACTCCCGGGAAACACCCCGGGAGCGCCCGCATGGGCCTTTCCGTCGGTCGTAAGTTCAGTAAAAAAGCGGTCTTGCGCAATCGCGTCCGGCGCGTCCTGCGCGAGTCTTTCCGCCTGGCGCGGCCGCGCCTGCCGCACCTCGACCTGATCCTGATTCCGCTCGCCCGCGGCCACGCCTACAGCGTCGCCGAATGCCTGCCCGAACTCGAGGCGCTGGCCGCCAAGATCCTGCCCAAGTGGCAGCGCAAACAGGACGCCGCGCAGGAATGAAAGCGCTGCTGCTGTTCCTGTTGCGCGGTTATCGCAAGCGCATCAGTCCGCTGCTCGGTCCGCGCTGCCGCTTTCATCCGAGCTGTTCGCAATTCGCCATCGAGGCCTTGCAGACGCGTGGCCTGCTGGTGGGCGTGGCCCTGACGCTGTGGCGCTTGCTGCGCTGCCAGCCGCTGTGCAAGGGCGGCTTCGATCCGGTGCCGGCGAAGAAGGATCAGGCCTGAGTCCAGCGCGCGGTGGCGCGCAACACTTCCCCTGCAGCCAGCGTCAGGGATTGACCCAGCTGGATGCGATAGGAACCCTGCGCCTGCGTGGCGATCGCCGCGACGACGCGCTCGTTGCCGTCAGGCGCGACGACGCGTACCTCGACCATTCCTTGCCACTCCTGGGCGGCCTGCGGCACCTGCACTTCGAGTTCGCGCAGGCGCAGATCGCCGTGGCGGACTTCGATCCAGTGGCGCTGCACCACGTCGCCGCCGGAAAGATGTGCCCGCTCCTGGCCGAGGGTTCCCCAGCCGCGCGCCGCGGTGAAGGCGGCGCGGAAGGCATCGGCGTGCAGGCGGGGTGCGATGGCTACGCGCCCGGCGGGGCCGTCGTAGTGCCAGCCGCAGGCGGCGAGGAAGACGCCGTAGCCGGCCAGCGCGCGGCCATAGTGATCGGAGCACTCGATCTCGTTGAAGGGATTGCGCAGCCGCGGGCTGTAGCGGTCGTGGATCGCGCGGGTGATCGCCAGACCCTCTTCGACCAGCCCCTCCCACACCATGTGCGCGGCGACCTGGTATTCAAATCCGGTCATGCACTCGTTCATGTACATCGCCGCCCACGCGCTCTGTCCCTTGCCGGTGGCACGCTCGGCCCCCCCCTTGGGGAAGGTGCACATCAGCAGACCGGCGTCGCCGGGCACCGCGTACCAGCGGCCGCCCTGGATGGTCTTCATCCAGTCGCGGTAGACGCCGACGTCAGGGGCGAAGTTGTACTTCCACAACGACGCCAGTGCCGAGCGCGTTTCGGCTGCGGGAAGGACACGGCCGAGACCGACCTGGTGCGCCCACGCCTGACCGAAAACCTGGTCGATGTGGCAGCCGGCGTTGGTGCTGTTGGCTTCGGGATGTTGCGGATCGGGCCGGTGGATGAAGAATTCTCCGTCGTAGAGCTGCTCGACCGCGGCAGTGCTCCCTCGTTGCACGAGGCTGCGGCAGTGCGCGGCGAAGGCGTCGTCACCCATGCGCTCCGCCATTTCGGCGCTGGCGGCGGCGGCGGCAAGATAAAGCGAGGACAACCACGCCATCGGCCCGTACCACGCTGCGTCGAGGGTGTTGTACTGGGCGCCCTCGAGCAGACCGTCGCCGTTGGTGTCCTCCCCGATCATGTACTCCATCGCCTTGCGCACCCGCGGCCATACGCGACGCAGGTAGGCGTCGTCGGCGCTCATCAGATGCTCGCGGTAGGCGCGCAGGATGCAGCCGCACTGGCCGTCATGGGCGACGTGACGCGCGAACTCGGCTCGGTAGTCGATCGCCCCGGTGTCGTCGTGGAAGGCCATGCCGAAATCGATGCGCTCGCGCAGATCGCGTTCGATCTCGGGGAACAATCGCCCGATACCTTGCGCGTAGCCCCACACGTGGGTGCAGGTTCCGGCGCAACAGCCGATTCCCTCCCACAGCCAATAACGACCGTCGCGGAAACGGTGGCAGGTGCTGGTCGCCAGCGTGCTGATCGGAATGAAGCTGCGATCCAGCAACCAGTACGGCAGGCTGGAGTCGTACCAGGTGTCGCGCCAGCGCAGCGTGCTCTCGGTCAACTCGTCGAGGCGTTCGATCAATTCGTCCATGACCTCGGACGCCCAGTCCCATTTCTCGGCGTACCAACGCTGCTGACCCGGCAGGCCCGGGATCTGGAGATTGGGGAAGTGCCAGCTCACCAACAAGGGAATGGTGCGGCGTTCGCCGGGGGCCAGTTCGAAGTCGCAGCCGACCCGGACCAGTTCCTTATCTTCGGGCTGTACATTTAACGGATCCTCTTCGTTGGGGAAATCCAACCAGGCACTCTGCTCCGAACAAGCCACGCAAAAGGAACCGTAGTCCGGTAGGACGGTTGGATCGATCGGTTCCGGAGGCCGGTCACTGAAGACCAAATCATCCACCCCGATGTTGCCCCAGGGGCCGCTCTCCTGATCGACCACCACCAGGCGTGCACGCCGACCCTGAAACTTGCGTACGTCAATAATCTTGGCGGTCATCGCATTGGCGTTGCGGCCGCTGGCGCTGGCCACCACCTCGCCACCGACGACCAGGTTGAGGCAGGTGCGGCCGGGGTGCTGACCGCCACCGATGCGGAAGTGGATGAAGTTGCGCTCAACAAGGAACTCCGGACTGGTCAGGGTTCCGGTGTGCCGGTCTCCGGCGCCCACGTCCTCGCCCTGGCGGGTGTTGTGGGAATTGACCAGGTAATCCCCCTGCGCGTTCAAGTCGCCCTGGTAACTGGCGATGTCATCCACGTGCCGAGGCTTCTCGCCGAAGGCGCTGCCCTCGCTCACCCACCCGCCATGACTCCCGGATTCAAAGTCCTCGAAGGGGATGTCTTCGCGCCACGAGGGATCCTCGATCAGGACTGGGTGCAATTGCGGGGTAAAGGAGACTCCGGCGCCGCTGTGCAGCCCCGCCTCCGTGCCGATGCATCCTGGGTACTCCGGACGCTCCCGGCTGTGAATCAGGACAGGGATTTCACTACGCGCAAAGATGCGCCCGCGCAGGGTCTGCTCACCGTGGTTGGTCAGCGTGTAGCGAAGGACAATGGCGGGAAAAGAACTG
>JAJFFB010000155.1 GCA_021776925.1 Planctomycetota bacterium
GGCGGTCGCGCTCCTGTTCACGGTCCTTCAACTGCAGGCGGACGGCCTTGAGCATGGAGCGCCCGTATTCCTCGTCGCTGAGGACGCTGAGCGCCGCCATCTGTTCGGGCAGGGTTTCGACCCCGCCGATTTCCTTGCCCGACTTCTTGGCGGCGTTGAAGATCTGTTCGTCGAGCGGCTTGCCATCGGCATACTTGGTTTTAAGGCGGAACTGTTCCAGCGTCAGCCCGATCATGAAGGGGCGGAAATGTTGCAAAAAATCAAGGCTAAAGCCGAAGTCTCCGAATAGGACGTTCAGTCCCTCCTGGGTTTCCTGGTCGAGATAATCATTGAGCTTTTCGCCGTTCTTCAACATGCTGATCTCTTGGATCTGCTCGGTCATCGAGGCGAGGTCGTCCATCGGCAGTTCGGTGTAGACCGCGTCGGCCTCTTTGAACACCTTCTTCACCGTGTCGTTGAACTTGATGAAGCGTTTGTCCGGCACGTGCATGGTGCCGAAAAGGTAGGAGGGTGTCTTGACTCCGATCTTTTCGATCTTCCATAGAAAAGCGAACTCGGGGCGTTCGGGAGCCTTGACCTCTTGCTCGGCGGTCGCCGCTGGCTCTTGCGTACGAGCCACGGCGGCGTCTTGTTCGAGTGCCCACAGCGGGGTCGGGAACAAGGGAAGGACCGCTGAAGCAGCCACGAGGAGGGAACGACGAAGGGGATGCAACATGACGTTTCTTGGAGCCTAGTCTACGGCCCGCACTTGTGAGCGTTGCGTTTTCCGTGCATCTGCCCCTGGAAGAGGCCTACTTCTGGGTTATTATCCCCCATGCTATTGTGGAAGATCCAGGGCGCAGTTGCTCTCTATGCATTTTGCGCGCCTTTCGCCCCCGCGCCTGCGCAATCCGGCTTCCTGCGAGGGATCTCCGCCCAAGAACCGGTTCACGCATCTGATCCCGCCGCTTTGAGCAAGGCGGCCAAAACCTCGCGCCGAGAAATCGCCAAGTTCAGCAAATCACTCGCCGATGCCGGTCTCGCCAAAGAGGTCCAAAACACCCTGGGCCTGATTCAAAACCTCGCCGCGACCGAGGAAGAATTGAGAGAGCTGAGGACCGATTTGGGCAAGCGCCTGCAAAAGGCCAAGAAATCCGACCGTACCCTCTCCAAGTCCAAGCTCAAGGGACTCGCCGGTCGCGCCAGGACCGCTGCCGGCAAGCTGGCCAAGGAAATGCAGCGCCACCCCGGATTCACTGTGGAGCTGGCGCGAGCTGCGCACGAATTGGACGCTGCCAACGCTGAAGCCGGTGCCGCCCTGAAGCTGGTTCTATGCGAGGACGGGAACTGGCGCACCGGAATCCATGCTCCCATCGTGCGTCGCCTGGAAGAGATTCGCCAAGCCCGGAACTGGATCCACCTTCACACTCCGCCGGCAGTGCCCGCGAACATTCCGGAATGGGCAAGCGATTTCAACACGGCGAAAATGAGCGCAGTCCGGGTCGAAGGATTCACGGTTTTCGGTTTCGCCGAAAAGGACTCCTTGAATACCATGGCACGCCGTTACCTGCGCATGTACGCGCTTTCCCGCTTTCTCTTCGAGGGCGAGCGCGGGGTTTACGGTTGGAACGGAACCCACTTTCATTCCGGTGGTGACCGCAGTGTTTTCCTTGAGGCGCTCAAAAGGTACAACACTCGTGTTTACGGTGGGCCCTTTCAGCCACGCTGGGAAGAATGCGCCTATGTGCGCCTGGGTGGCCAAGGCTTCGACCACAGCGGGAACATCGTGCGAGCATGCCAAGGACCGGTATTCATGTGGGTGGCCCGTCCACTTGGCACTCCCGGTATTCCTCGCTGGTTGGGTTTTGGAATTGCCCATCTCCTCAGCAACGCCGTCTGGGAATCAGATCTGGAAGAATCACTGGATGCGTGGGCTGGCGAAGAAAATGCAGACCCGACCCAAGGACCCGCACTCACCGACGACAATTGGGAGATCGACCGCGAATACCTGCGTCAGATGCTGCGCGAGGGAAAGGTCCCCCCGCTGATTGAATGGAAGACTCCATGGTTGGGTACTGCCGATCGGATCCGGGCGACGTCGGCCCAGTTTGCGACGGAGTACCTCCTTCTTTCAGGAAAGCTAACTCAGATGTTGGAGGAATACCCGCAAGACCCTCCACTCGAGACGCGCACCGAGGACAAGAAACGGGAGGCACAACTCCTCTCCAAGAGCCTGGGGATGTCGGTCGAGGAATTCGAAAAGGAATGGCGGAGGTGGGTGCTCCACGGCATCCCTCGCAGCCTCCACGAAGTTTTGCTGGCTAAGCCCCTGAGCGATCAGCGTCCGGGGAAATGAGTGCGGATAAGGTCTCCGGCCTGAATGCGCAGGTCACGATCAAGCAATCGGACGGTTCCATGGCGTGCCTGAACCAGCACGGATCCGACAGGCACGACCATCCATTCCTCGCTGCCAGGGTATAGGCCGACAGAACCGATGCGGGCAACCTGGGTGAACACCTGGAGTCGCAGGAATTCGCGTCCCCCATCGAGAACCACTTCGAGCACAGCGCCTGCGTCGAGCCTGAGTTCCAGTCCGCGGCGATGCTCTCCGCCTTGCAGCTTGACCGCTCCCAGCAAGGCGATCCGGCCATCGCTGCTGCGCGCGACGACGTCCCAGGTGCCGGGCGCCAGGCCATCGGCGCCGAAGCTGCCTTGAGGATCGCTGGCCAAAGTCCTCATTCCCCAGCTTCGATCGCGCGGCGAAATCGTGATCTCGACCCTCGGCCCAGGTTTCTCATGGGCGTCCAGAACCTGGCCTTCGAGCGACGCCGCCGCAAGGAGTGTGAACTCAAGCCCGCTCCCCGCTCCTTTTCGCCCTCCAGGTTCGTCCGTCGTCAGGACCAGAACCTCGGAAAAGAAATGGTCTTCGGATTGCTGCGCGGTCAGTTGCAGGCTGCCACCGCGCAGACGGTTGAGATGAAAGCTGCCATCCGCCGTGCTCAGAACGGAACGGGAACCAAAACCGTGGGAACTCGCGGTGGTGATCCGCGCCCCCGGCCACGGCTGCGCCCTGGGCGTCCACCACCCTCCCGCACAGGGAACGTCCGCGCCACAGCCTCAGGGCGGTCTCGACTTCCTGCGCCCCTTCTTCAACCACCACAGCCATTGCCTGATGGGAGAGTTCCATAGGGCTTTCTACGGGAACTCCAACCAGCACGCGCCCGGAAGGGACCTCCGTGAAGGCGAAGCGGCCTGCGGCGTCGGTACGGGTCTGGTCAAGCACGCGATCGACCTCGCGCACCTGGACC
This sequence comes from Planctomycetota bacterium, assembly GCA_021776925.1. Classification (GTDB taxonomy): domain Bacteria; phylum Planctomycetota; class UBA1135; order UBA1135; family UBA1135; genus JAJFFB01. The sequence goes on from JAJFFB010000155.1 coordinate 3,288, forward strand.
GATGATGGCCAGCGGGGTGACACCAGCACCAGTGGCAGATCGGGCACCGGCTTGCCCTCCTGGTCGCTCACTCTGCCGTGGACGCGTGCCCGGGTCCCCCGGTGCAGATGCGGTGGATGCGTTCCTCCCCGGCGGCCAGGCTCAGGTCAAAGCTCATCGCTTCCTCGCCTGCGGCCAGGCTCAGCTCCGGATGCAAGGGAACCCGTGGCGGAAGCCTATGGAACAGCGCCCAGCCATGCGCGTCGGTCTGCGCACTCCAGGTTGGATTCCGACCAAGGCGCACCCCGTGCAACATCAAGGTATGCGCGGTCACCAGACGGGATCCCTCGGTGCTGAGTTGCAGGCGCGCACCGGCAACCGGCTGACCTTCCCGGTCGACCACCTGGCAACGCAGGCTTGCCGCGGCGGCGAGGGCGAGCTCCAAGACCTCCTCGACGCGCTAGTGACCTGGGCGGGGCCAGACGTAGCGCGCCGCATAGCCCGGCGCACGCACCATGCCATAGGGCATTCCCAGAGCTTCGGCGTCATAGAGCACCAAGCCGGCGGCATCACATTCCAGGACTCCGCTTCCCAAGGGCGGCGGCGGAATCCCACCGCGGCCGGCGTAACGCACGCCGATTTCGGCGGCCGGCAAGACCTGGCCAGTTGCGGCATCGTGCACCCTGATCCAACAGCGCACGCGCGCATCAGTAGCGGCTTGCGGCTCCAGTGCTTGAGCCGGAAGGGAACAACACAAGAGCACCAAGATGGCAGCGCGCATCAAGACCAGGGCGCGGGGGGGCACTCCCGACCAACGCGGTGGTGGCTGCCGGGTTCAGGCCCCGTCGACCGGTGCCGCCAGTTCTTCAGGCCGGCGCGAAACCTCGGCACCGCGCCAGCGAAACCGCGGGTCCGCGGGTCATCAATCGGTCTGGGTTGCCTCAGGCGAGCAATCCTACGCTGCCCTTGCCGTCGGCGTAGTCGCCGTCGAACAGGCCGGCGCAGGGCCATCCCAGCCAGTCCCGCACCACTTCGCTGAACACCGCACGGAAGTCGAGGCCGGGGCGCAGATTGCCTTGCTCCAGGTCGCCCAGGTTTGGGGGGGGGCCGAGCGCGCCGCCGCGGACGCCCGGACCGAGGGCGAACATCGGGCCGGCGACGCCGTGGTCGGTGCCGAGCGAACCGTTCTCGGCCACCCGCCGGCCGAACTCGCTGTAGATCAGCAGCAGCG